>JALVPF010000332.1 GCA_027031935.1 Myxococcales bacterium
CAAATACGAAATATCTCTCCGTCTGAGAAGAAAACTCAATCAGAAGGGTTCTGTGTTTTCAGCGCCACTGCCAAGATGCCTGAACGTGGAAAGGGAGACTGGATGGCTTGCGGTAGAGGTGCCGGGTAAACTGCAACTGGAAGAGAAGGACAGGGACCAAGTGTCCCCGGTCACTGTCGCACAGCTTCCGCCAGAGATGGTAAAATCCGCAGTCAGCCCAATTCTGAAGGCCTATCGTTACCATGGTAAAAAGGCGCTTGTTCAACTTGCCGCCACCAAGCTACCCGACATCGAGCCGAAGTCGGCGTCCATCGACCGGGTAAGAGCTTTCACCAAGCTCACCAGTGAAGGAAATACCATAACAGACATGAGAATAACCCTCAGAAACAGATTATTGCCACACCTGAGCCTGACTCTTCCTGAAGGAGCAAAGATTAGCTCTGCCTTGCTCGATGGCGCTCCATTTACTCCAAGCAAGGACGATAAGGGCAATATTCTACTCGCCCTGAAACGATCCAGCGGAGGACAACGGCTGAAGCCTTTTACAATTTCAGTCATCATCGAAAAGCAGGCAGCACCTTTGGGTTTGGTCGGATTTCCAAGCTTGGAACTACCTGCCCTTGATCTTCCTGTGAGCGTTTTGGCATGGACGGTTTTCCTGCCCCATCGCAACCGCTATAGCCCCATAAAAGGAGACGTGGATGAGCAGGTTTTTTCAGGAAGAGCCACATGGCACAGGCCAGTCACGCATAGCACCTGGGGGTCAGAAGACAAAGGCTCAGGCCAGGGGATCAGGACCGGGGTAGAAGCCGGGCCGTCTGATTCCAGTGACCTTGGAGCCATGCCCGTAAGGTTCAAGATCCCCAAAGTTGGAAAGCGACTTGAATATCAGCGTTACTGGATCGAGGCAGGCTCCCCTGTAGAAGTATCCTTCAGTTATGTCCGCGCATGGCTTCGGTATCCAGCATGGATTATCCTTGTTGGCTTGGCCTCCCTGGGTTTGCTGCTTCTTTCCTTGGCGTTCAAGCCCATGCCGCCAAAACCGCTCGCCTGGACAGGTGCGCTAATCGCTTTCGCCGCTTCCTGGGCAGCCGCATCCATTGGTGGCCTCATGAGCCTGGTTTTCATTTCGCTGGTGGGACTGGCGGTGGTGGCGATCAAGTACAGGTGGATTTCCCTTTGGCGTGATGCGAGCAAGAGATGGCGTTCGACATTGAAAGAGAGATTCCGCGAGCGAGCGCGTGATCCTGAAAAATGGAAGGGATGGCCATTGTTCAAGACCATCATCATCACGATTGGAATAAGCTTCGTTGGACTCCTCTTGTTGGGTTCCCTTGCTCCCCTGCTATACCTGCTCCTGTTTCCCCTGGCATGAATCTGTTTAGACAGCATTCTTCTAAAAGTTCCACCTAGTAAAAATTGGTATAAATCGTATGATTGGGAGATTGAGACCAACTATGATAGAATTTGGCTAACTAGGGTGTTGGGCTGGAACAATCAAATATTGAACGATAATTGCCAAATATAAAATACAAGGAAAGCGAGATGAGACGAATCACTGTTTTGCTTATGTCAATGGGGTGGCTGGTACTTTCAATCATGTCCGGATGCCAAAGCAAGGGTACCTACAAGCTAAACATGTTCTTTCCCTCTGCTGACGCAGAACATTACCTCAGCGATGTGAACATCTGGGCCTATGACGCAGGCAAGGAGTCCTGCACCAATTTTTTGGTCCATCCGGAGATCAACCCGGACGACATTGCCTCCCTGGCAAGGGTGAATCTTTCCTATCCCGTGACACAGGACCCCAAACTGGAAGTGCCTTTTGGTGAGACGGTATTTTACGTCAGGGCCTATAACTCTGACAATGCACTGATCCTGCACGGTTGCTCTACGGTGACGGTCAAGGCCGGCTCAGACGCCAAGGTGTCCATAGACCTGCTGTGGGTCTGTCATCCCGGCGGAGACGAAATTCCTGCAGATGGCAAGGACAATGACTGTGATGGCATGACCGACGAGTGTGTCAGCGACAGCGAATGCAGGACCGACAATTACTGTCAGAAGGGAAAATGCGAAAACGGAGAGTGTGTGTTCACCGACCAGCCAGCAGGCTATCCATGCAACGATGGCAACCCCTGCAGCCTCGATGACAAGTGCATGCAAGGCCAATGCACAGGTGGCGAATGGAAAAACTGCAGCGAGCTGGACACAGCATGCTCGCGAGGTGTCTGCAATGAACTATCTGGCACGTGTACCGATCAAGCCATAGATGACGGTGGAGAATGCGATGATGGACTTTTTTGCACCATAGGAGAAACATGCACAAATGGACAGTGCGCCGGACAAGAAAATCTTTGTGACGATGGTGAGGACTGCACCCAGGATGTGTGCAGGGAGGACCAGGGGCTCTGCGATCACATCCTGGTTCCCAAACCTGGGCTAGAGGGCCCTTTTGGAGATCCGACCTGCGAAAACTCCATCGACGACGACTGTGATGGGCTGACAGACGGTGATGACAACAACTGCGTGCCTTGTAACGACTCTACCGATTGTGACGACGGGAACGAATGTACCGAAGACTCATGCGACACTAACACCGGAGCATGTCAGAATGTAGCAGTTGCAAATGGCTCACCTTGTGACGATGGGCTGTATTGCACGGATCCGGATTCTTGCACCGATGGAGTATGTCATGGAGAAGAGAGGGACTGTAGTTCACTGGAGGATCAATGCAACCATGGAATGTGCGTAGAAAGTCACTCAGCATGCGAAAAATCCCCCGCAAACGAACAGCAGCCTTGTGATGATGGCGATGCATGCACCATGGAAGACAAATGCGTTTTTGGAACCTGTACGGGGAGAGCTATGGATGCGGACGGGGACAGTTTCGCGGACGAGGCCTGTGGATACAACGACTGCGATGATACCAACCCGGACATCAACCCTGGCACAAACGAAGGACCGGCTGCGGATCCCACCTGCTCTGATGGTCTGGACAATGACTGTGACGGAATGATTGACTCGGAGGACAACGGTTGTTCCACGACGCCGGTCATTTGCAGCAGCGACAACTGGTGCTGGCAAAATCCCATGCCCCAGGGCAACACATTGAGGTCAGTATGGGCCTCATCTGCCGACAACGTATGGGCTGTGGGAGACGCAGGAATGGTGCTTCATTGGGATGGGAACAACTGGACCAAGATATCATGTGGCACGGAAAACAGTCTTAACGGCGTATGGGGGACGAGTTCAGGAGAAGTCTGGGCTGTGGGAAGAACCAGCACGGTTCTTCGATATAAAGACAACCAGTGTTCGCCTATGTATTTTGATTCCAGTGAAGATCTCAATGATGTGTGGATAGACGAAAACTTGAACCTGGTGTGGATTGCAGGCAGTGGATTACACTACTGGGATATGGACTTTGAAGAATGGACTCACCTGGGAGGAGGTGTGCTGCTGGACGTTTGGGGATTTGGAGATTACGTCTGGGCCGTAGGCCAGAACGGTGCCATTCAGTTTTATGATGGCAGTTCGACACAATCTCAGTCCAGCACTACGACAAATACGCTCTATGGTGTTTGGGGTACTGGAGCTGATGACGTGTGGAGCGTTGGTGAGCAAGGTATTGTATTGCATTGGAACGGATCCGGGTGGTCCAGTGATGCTGTGGGTCTTACCGATCTTTACTCCATATCAGGCCTTGACGATGGGGAAAAATGGGCGTCAGGAGCCAGCGGGATGATGATTCACGCCCCGGCCAATGGAGCCTTTTCCAGGGTAAGCACCAATACAAGCAATAATCTCAGGAGCGTGATGGCCATATCCTCAGAGGATGTAGTAGCAGTTGGCGAGCAGGGGATTATTCTAAACAAGGACTCTGGTGCAGATACTTTCTCGGAAAATCCTGCTTTTGTCTCTACGAGAAAAAACCTCAATGATATATGGGCTTCTTCCGAAGATGACGCATGGGCAGTGGGAGGGCAATACAAAACCTCCGGAGTAATCATGCACTGGGACGGTTCCACCTGGACAATCGACCCCACAAGTTCCACTTTACAGGACAGCGATCTTACGGCCGTGTGGGGGACAGCTTCTGGTCACGTGTTTACCATTGCCAGAAATGGCCAGGTGCTGGAATACGACGGCTCCCAATGGAGCGAGGTCCGATCCGTGTCACAAACTCAATACATAGATAATGACATCTTTGCAATTTCAGAAAACGATGTATGGATCACCACAGACGCTGGAGCAGCACACTTCGATGGATCGAGCTGGCAGGTGTACGACTTGCCCACCTTCATGGATAATGTTTGGGGCAGCAGCTCGAATGATGTGTGGTTTGCTGGTGGTGGATATGACAGCAACACTCAGCTTCAACCCAGAAAAATCTTTCATTGGGATGGGAGCCAGTTACTGGAGTTCACCCAATGCGACATACAATGGGTCAGTGAGTTTGGTGGAATATCGGGTACAGGTACAGGAGATGTCTGGTTTGCGGCAGCAGGTAGCGGAATAGGGGATGGAGTCGTATATCACTGGGACGGTCAGACCTGCGATGCAGGTGCAGGTCCACCGGTGGAGTTTTATAATATCACATCGATCTTCAGCCAGTCTTCCGGCCATGTGTGGCTGATGGCAGGTTCATTGTATCACTGGGATGGACAGTTTTGGTCAGTGGAGAAAACCGGCAGTACCTACTGGTTGACAAACATTTTTGGGGTTGGTAACCGACTCTGGATCACTGGGTCTTACGGAACTATACTCAAAAAAGACCTCTAGTCAAGCAAGTCAGAAAAAATTGAGACGTTTGATGGTCCTCTTGCCTTGTTTGATTCTTACGAAAAACATCTTGTCTATACCAGCCTCCTTGTTCACAGCCCGCATCTTTATGTTACCCACGGGCACTTCCACGTCCACCAATGGAGTCTGGCCTATTTTCTTTTCACCCAGGTAGACGTCAACCCACGGATCAGTACTAAGCCTCAAAATGCCGGTACCCGTCTCCCTGGAGTCAGAGGCATCGGACTTGTGTTCTTTTTCTGAACCCCCGTTTTCCTTCATCTTACTGGTATCAGCAAAATTGTCTTCGTTTTTCAGGTGCTCGTCTGCTGCCATCTTTGTGTTGTTGCGTTTTTTCCTTATCATCTTTCTTTTTTTTCTGTCAGCTGTCTTGACATGGCTCCTCTTGATATCAGCACCCTTGACAAAACTTGCAAGCACAGTCCGTACATCAGGCTTGTTCACAAGCTCGGCTCCCGCATCAACAATACCTCCATCTGCATTTTCCGATACCAGAGTCATGGAGGTATCGATTTCGCCGATGGAGCCAGCATCGATGTTTTCCAAAGCTACCACATCAGGCAAGCTGGAAGAACCTGAATTACCCTTTTGTTTATTCTCATCACCTAAAAAGTAGACTATTCCCACAAAAACCAAGACCAAAAAAACCGCTATGACAACATAGGGCACTATGGGCCGCCCAGGCACAACCAGGGATGCGGAGGACTCTTGCACCCTGTCAGAGCCTGAGGTGGAGTGAGAAGGTCTGTGGCCAGGCCTGTCACCTGCGACAGCTTCATCCAGGGGAGTTCGAGGAATTGACTGTTCGGTATCCGACAGAATGGAATTCAGATCTCCGAACAAGGTGTCTTGCAGATTCGGCTCGACTTCCCTGGTTCCTTTGATTAGCTGTTGCTTCTTGTTGATTCTGACTGCGAAATGGGAATGCATGAACTTTGCTATGGCGGCCGTGTCACCCTCTTCTTCTGTCTTTTTCAAAAATCGAGAGAGGCTGTCACGAAACTCCCGCGCGCTTTTATATCTGGCGGATCGATCCCTCTCCAGGGCTTTCATGGTTATGTTGGACAAATCCCACGGAATCCCTGGGTTGACCTCGGCAGGTGCGGAAATATCCCCATCGGTTATAGACTGCAGAAGTTTCAGATCGCTTTGCTGGGCAAAAAGCTTCTGCCCTGTCAGGCACTCCCACAGTACGACTCCCAAAGAAAATACATCAGACCTTCCGTCCAGTTCCTTTCCCAGAATCTGCTCTGGTGACATGTAAGCGTATTTGCCCTTCAGGGTACCGGTACGGGTTTTCGTAGTGCTCAAAGTCGCCTTGGCAATGCCGAAATCCACCACCTTCACTCCGCCATCGTAGAGAACAAAAATATTCTGTGGACTGATGTCCCTGTGAACTATGCGCAAGGATTTTCCTGTGTTATCCACCGCACTATGGGCATGGTGCAAGCCCTCTGCGGCTTGCATCACTATGCCTGCGGCCAGGTGTGGAGGCAGGGCCTGGCCATCTTTTCGCATAGTCCTGACCAGGTATGACAAGCTCTCGCCTGGCAGATACTCCATGGCTATGAAATACCTGCCATCCTGTATGCCAAGGTCGAAAACCTGCACCACGTTTGGATGATTCAGCATGGCGGCGATCCTGGCTTCGTCCAGGAACATGTCTATGAAGCGCTTTTCCTTGGACAGGTGCGGAAGGATGAGCTTGATAACCACCAGCTTTTCAAAATTGGCAAGTCCTGTGTGAGAGGCCAAAAGGACCTCTGCCATTCCGCCGGTAGCCAGGTGAGCCAGCAGCTTGTACTTCCCGAACATTTTTTCATTGGACTCAGATGTGCTCATCTATTCTAACCCGGGATCTTCATTTACTGGAAAACTCGATAGAAAAAGAAGCAGGCCCGGATTGCTCAGATGGACTTGCCAATACAGCAGCGGTGGCCCCGCCTGCTACCACCACACCACCTATTATTGTCCACACCCACCACTTTTCATACCAACTGCTGTCATCCTTGGCCCCAGCGAGCTTCTGACTGTTGTCACCCAGAGATCGAACGTCTATGGAATAAGGAGTCAGAGAATCACCTATCCTTTGCAACACTGCAGCATGGGCACCTTCCACGACGGCGAACCAATATGTCGGCCCCTTCCATCCCTGCCCTCCTTCCCAGACGGTAGAGGGAATGGAGATACGCTTTTTCTTTTTCCCTTTCAATTTGGTCCTTACAAAAGAAAACTTTCCTGTCCCCCCCCGTCTGAATCCTATCTTGACAGACTTTGCAAGGCCGGTTGGATTGGACAACACGGCTACGGTCATTACAAGGGGCTTGGTGGAACGAGCATAGGCAGGAGCCTTCACCCTTATATCGAGAGGTTTGGGATGCTTTCCAAGCAGTTGCACAAATGGCCTCCTGATCTTAGGAGACACGTTACTGCCCAGACGAAAGGATGGATCCAAAGCCAAGGCTCTTGCAAAAGACATCTGTGCGGCATGGACCTTACCCAAAGTACCAAAACAGAGTCCCATCAGGTGATAAAGTTTCACGAGCTGCGACCTGCTGTTGCCTTTATGCCTGACCGCCTCGGCCAAAATGCTGAGTGCATCTTCAAATTCCTGGTCTGCATATTTGGAATAAGCCTGCCTGATCATTTGATTGGTTGCAGGATTGTCATTGGCCCATGCGGCATGCTGGAAAAAGGCAAACAAAACCGTTATGGCGACAATGAATTTCATGTTTTCATCCTCACATGCATTGTTTCCTGAACAAATTGTCCAGTATCGATATATTTTCAAAGGCATAAAATGATACCACAGGCAGGCAGTTATTCACGAAAAATAATACACTGGAGAAATCTTTCAGTCTTGTTGGCCGAACGGTGGGAAAACTGTATACCCTATTTAACTCTTGTTTCTTTTGTTTCTGATAATGGACCGCCTGTTAGCCGGTAAAATCATCTTTCGAATCCTTATGGCATCAGGCGTTATCTCAACCATCTCATCATCCCTGATCCATTCTATACAGCGCTCCAGGGGCATCTGCCTAGGAGGTGATACTACGGTCGCCTCATCCTTGCCAGCCGCTCGCATGTTGGTGAGTTTTTTGGGTTTTACGGCATTGACATTCATATCGTTGGTTCTGCAGTGTTCACCGATAATCATCCCCTCGTAGACCTCTGTACCGGGAGGAATAAACATTATCCCTCGTGGCTGAAGATGAAACAGGGCATAAGGAGTCGCCTTACCTGCACGATCTGCCACCAGCGCCCCGCTGGGCCTGTCTGCGATGGGCCCTGCCCAAGGCATCCAGCCATCGAAAACACTGTGCTGGACCACCGTGCCGCACGTTGCGGTCAGCAGGTGGCTTCGCAGACCGAACAGTCCTCTTGTGGGTATTCTATACTCCATACGTATCCTTGATCCATCCTGCCTCTGGTCGAGCATTGTCGCACGCCGTTGGCCCATGGCCTCTGTAACGGCACCCATGTGTTCCGGAGGAATATCCACGATAAGACGTTCCACCGGTTCTTCCTTTCCGCCACCATCTGCCTTTCTAACCACAACCTGGGGTTTTCTCACGCATAGTTCGTAGCCCTCACGGCGAAGCTTTTCAATGAGCACCGCCAGTTGCAGATCTCCCCGCCCCAAGACCCTGAACTGCTCCGGGCTCTGACCATCCTCGACCCGAATGCTCACGTTTGCGTATGACTCCTTGTACAAACGCTCCCTGAGTTCACGGCTGGTGAGATACTTTCCGCTTCGGCCAGCCATGGGTCCGTCATTAATCTGAAAAACCATGCTAACCGTTGGTTCATCCACCATGATGCGAGGCAGCGAGACTATATGTTCCGGATCACAAAGGGTGTCTCCGATATTTACCTTGGATACACCTGCGATAGAGACAATGTCACCACATTCGGCCGTAGTCTTGGTAACCCGGCTCAAGCCATGAAACGAAAAAAGCCCTGTCACCTTTGCCTTGCCTGGTTCGCCT
Organism: Myxococcales bacterium; assembly: GCA_027031935.1. Lineage (GTDB taxonomy): Bacteria > Myxococcota > B64-G9 > B64-G9 > B64-G9 > JALVPF01. The sequence goes on from JALVPF010000332.1 coordinate 8,790, forward strand.
CCCTCACCCACCACCGCAATCTCCTGGTTGACCTGTATGGAACCGGCCAGGACCCGACCAACCACCAACCGACCCACGTAATCGTCATAATCCAGCTGGTTTGCCTGCATGCAAAAAGGCTCATCAGCGCGATCTTTTGGTGCGGGAATAGTCTCTATTAGAGTGTCCACGAGGGCAAGGAGGTTCTCACCGGGGACATCTAGATCCACGGTTGCAGTCCCATCCCTGGCGACTGTGTATAGCACGGGAAATTCCAACTGCTTTTCATCAGCGCCCAGGTCTATGAACAGGTCATAGACTTCGTCCAGCACCTCGTATGGTCTGGCGTCGGAACGATCAATTTTATTGATGGCAACGACACATGTCAGGCCAAGAGCCAAAGCCTTTCTCAACACAAACCTCGTCTGAGGCAATGGGCCTTCAGCTGCATCCACCAACAAGAGAACCCCGTCAACCATTCGAAGGGTCCGCTCAACCTCGCCACCAAAATCCGAGTGTCCCGGTGTATCCACTATCTGCAGGGTGTAATTGCCAAACTCGACAGAGGTACACTTGGCAAGAATAGTGATACCACGCTCGCGTTCTTGCTCGTCCGTATCCATGGCCCTGTCCTGGACCTTCTGATTCTCCCTGTAGATGCCACTTTGCCTGAAAAGAGCATCCACCAGTGTGGTTTTGCCATGGTCCACGTGCGCGATTATGGCCAGGTTCCTCAAGTGCTCGATATAACCCGTATTTTCATCCTTCAACTTCACACCGCCATTTCACTCCCCCAAGAACATGGCTCAATAAGCCATTGAACATAAATGGTCAAGGTTTAACCTTCATGACCCCTGATTTCCCATCTCGCTTGCGATCTCTGTGTCGATGCTGCGGAATCTGTCCTCGACGTGGTGAATCCACGACTGCGGACGATTCCTTGCATCTTCGTGACCTCACAAGCGATCTGGGAAATCTGATTCCAGAGGGTGGGAGATTTTGGATGACATAAGGTAATTGCCTAAATACGCAACATAAGCGATAATAGGACGGTTATGGACAGTATGTTTCAGAATTCAGCATTTACCTGAGCTTCACCAGGTATTTGATGTTTCAAGGAGGCTGAAATGTTTGGCTATTCAAAAAAACGAATATGGACCAACATTCTTACCTTGGTCATTGCTCTACCCCTTGCCCTCTATGGCTGTGGAAGTGCTACTGGCAATTCCAACACAGATGGTGGACAAGAGACAGATGGGTGTCAGGGTTCCCAGAGGCTGCTATCGGTGGTGGGGGATCCCAACATAACCATCTACCCTCAAGAGACCATCGACCTCAAGGTAGTCTTTTTGGAACAATGTCTTGGAGCTGTGGCAGGAGAATCCATACAGTTCGAAATCATAGGAAACCCGGGAGACTCGGCGCTGTCGTCTGCAAGTGCAACCACCGAGGCAAACGGTCTTGCCAAGGTCACCCTGACAGGCGGAGAGAAGACCGGAGCTTTCCAGGTTCGTGCCAGTCATCCCGACGATCCTGATGGTGTCTACTTTTCCATCAACCTCAAGCCCATCAGGTACCAACTTTACGTCGTTGGCTCAAACGACATAGTGGCATATACGAACGAGACCACGGAGCTTACGGTCAAGTTGGTCAACGTAGACACTAGCTCCCCTGTACGTGGTATTGACGTGGCCTTTTCCATTGTGCAACCTGCACCTGGAGACGCATCCATAACCACGCCGGTCATCAACACCAACCTGTCTGGACTGGCGACCACCACCTTTACCAACGGCACCAACGTCACCTCTTACCAGGTTATCGCCGAAGGTGCTTCCATTCAGACCGGAAGCACGTCTTTTACCATTCACGTAAAAAGCAGGCAACGCTGCTCGTCAGACGCCGAGTGTCCCAATGGACAGACATGTGTCAACGGTGCATGCCAGGAACCCGCTGGTGACGAATGCACTTCCAACGATCAATGCCCTGACGGCTATACCTGCGAGGAGGGTTACTGCCGACCGGAGGGCACCCTGCCGGACTCGTGTGTAACATCCGAAGATTGCCCACAGGGTTATTATTGTGAAAACCATCGCTGCTATGCATGCGACGAGGGCAACGAGCTTCCGGAATGTCAAAACGGGGGGGAAGGATGTGAAGTGGATGCAGACTGTCCTCCTGGATTCAATTGCATCAACGGTGTCTGTTATCCGGACAACCCTGACGATGTGGTGATACCCGAGTTGGGAGGGACCTGGTACACGCACCATTACTTCGACATAGAAGACTCCCTGCCTGACTTTGCATCCACCATCGCAGACATCGTCTCGACCCTCAATCGTATAATAAACTTCTGTGAGATCACCGGAGTTGGTTTCATAGATGACTTCTTGTGCGATCTCATCGACGAGTATGTCCCGCCTTGGGTTGGAACACTGGTTAGCATTCTCGACAACCTTGGCAATATGCTCAAGGAACTACGCACCGAGGGAGTCATGGAACTGACACACCTGAACCCGAGAGAACTGCTCTCCGGCTCCGAGCAGTGGGACAAGATCATGATCAGGTACTTAGATGCCTGTTGCGAAGGACAGGGTGCAGGTTGCAATCCATACAACCAGCCGGGTTTCCCTGACTGCGCCACCATTGACATCTCTCGCCAGGATCTACAGTTCGCGGATGTTGGTTTGCAGGTGCTGCCGTTTACCGCCAAGATCAATGTTGATGATTCCGGAGCATTCACCGTATACACCATAGCCATTGATCCACGACAGATAAAGATTGAATTCTCAAAATTCGTGGTATTCGTAATCGACCTCATGGTTCAGATCTTCACCGACTATGACAGCCTTGAAGCAGCGCTCATGGACATCATTGACTGCCAGGCCATTCAAAGCCTGGTCAACGACATATGGCCGGGGGGAATATTCGGCAATCCGCCGGACGTGGTTCAAACATGCGAGAACCTCAAGCCCAGTGCCTATGAATTACTCGAAGGACTGCTGAACCAGATTGGCGTCGGATGGAAATTGCTCAAGATCGACGGTTGGGCAACCATAACCACCCTGCCTGGAGATCCGCCATATGCAACGGAGCTGGGATACGAAAACCATGAGACATCCCATGATGGTCTCTGGAATGGCTCGTTCAACATAATCATGGAAACCGACATCACTGGTTCGTGGCATGCCGAAAGATAACTGCTTGTCTGGAAAATGTGCATCTCAGGACTTGTAGGAAAACAGATACCTTTAAAATCGGCCAACAAAAGCCCAAGGGAACTTGCTTGGCCGGCCCAGCAAAGGATCAAAGCTCTTTGAATCGCAACCTGTTGTCGTCTGAAACTATCGCCTTGAACGACAGGCCACAATAATAGCAACGTACCTCGTCACCAGAGCGGAACCCCTCATCCCAGGGATTGTTGGCATCACAATTGGGACAATCGAATTCCTTGAACACCTTGCCGCCCTTTTCATTTTCGCTATCTTCGTCACCACCATAATCATGCAGACTCATTACAGCATCCTCCTCCCAGAATAAAACTCAACTTATTGAGGTCAGGAATCAAACCAATGCCATCAATCCAGGCGTTTTATCAATTTCAAGGTTTCGTCTTTTTTTATTTCCACCTGAAAATCATATTTTTTCCCACTGGGAGTGGCAAAGGTAATCTTGTGTGTTCCCACCGTCAGCCTGAGTTTCTTGTCAGGCGGGATTGGTGTCTCCCGACCCGTGTATTTTCCATCCAGATACACCTTGGACCAAGGCCGCGTGTTGGCCAACAGGAAACCGTACTCTCTCCTCGCTTTCTTTTTAGGCTTTGGGGTAACCCTGGAGAGTTCCAGGTCGAGCCTGTTTTTCTTGCCTGGCTCTGGCACCACGGATTTTGTCACCCCACGGTATCCTTTCAAGTTC
>JALVPF010000333.1 GCA_027031935.1 Myxococcales bacterium
TGAGAGCATAAGGCTGATCATGGGCCGTATGCCTGTGGACAAGGCTATCAGGGGAAGGGCCCTTGGGCAAAACGGAGGCTGAGTTGTCGAGACCTGCTGTATTTCTTGACCGTGACGGTGTGCTGGTGGAGGACACGGGTGTCATCACACACAGTTCCATGGCTCATCCCTTGCCTGGCGTGGCAGAGGCTTTGATGAATCTCCACAAAGCGGGTGCCCTTCTGGTTGTAGTCAGTAACCAGTCTGTCCTGGCTCGTGGGCTGCTGGACGAGGAGGGAGTAATACGAATCCAGCGTTCCATAGAGGACAAGCTCATGTCCGATGGAGCGCCAAGGCTGGATGGCTTTTACTTTTGCGGGCACCATCCCCATGCTGACCTGGAGGTATGGCGCAGCGAATGTGACTGCAGAAAACCGGCACCGGGATTATTGTTAAAAGCAGCAAAAGACCTTGAAATCGACCTGACAACAAGCTTCATGGTCGGTGACAGACCATCTGACATCACCGCGGGCCACAGAGCCGGCTGTAGAACCATTCTGGTAGAGACGGGAAGACATACAGCTCCGCCGATCCTGACATGGCAAGCTTTCGATCCGGTGGATCCTGATGTGGTCTGTAAAGGACTGAAAGATGCATCGAGGTATATACTGGAGGCTGCCAAATGGTGACCGCTTTGGTTCCATGTGCCGGTTTTGGCACGAGGCTGGGAACGTTGACCAGCAATCGTCCCAAGCCATTGTTGGAAGTTGGCGGGCGACCATTGGTCGAGCACATTATCCGAAATCTGGCATTTTCCGGAATCAAACGAATTGGCATCAACCTTCATTTTATGCCCAAGGCCATTCCGGCAAGAATAGGGAACGGGTCCGGGTTTGGAATATCTATCGACTATATTCGTGAAAAAGAACTTCTTGGCACGGCAGGCACAGCGCGAAAAATGTGGACCGAGGGACTTACACGTGGCCCCCTGCTGGTCAACTATGGTGACGTTATAACCGATATGAACCTGCAAGGATTGATGGAACTTCATCAAAGCTCCAAGGCCTGGGCCACCATTGTCGTGCACAAGCGCAAGAAGTCAAACTCATTGGTGGAAACAGATTCTGAAGGTTGGGTTACAAGGTTTGTCGAGCGACCTGAAGAGGAACATCGCAAAAGCCTTCAGTCGGATTTTGTTTTTTCAGGTATTTGTATTTTGTCCCCCGAGTGCCTGGAGAGTATTCCAGACACCGTGCCCTGTGATCTGCCAAGAGATGTTTTTCAGAACCTGGCCGGTGACAGGAAATTGATGGCCCTTGAGCTGGATGCATACAGGTGTGCAATCGACTCTCGTGAGAGATTGAAGTCGGCAAACGATGCATGGTGCAAGGGCTTGTATCGTCCCTGTTGGAGAGAGGAGTTGGCAGCATGAAAAAACCGGGCCGATTTATCCCTCAATACCTTCAGTCCTGTATACAGGCCATCGAGTCAATCGGTGAAAACAGGGTCACCAGCATGGGGGAGCGCATAGTGCAGTCATACATTCACGGCAAGACGGTTTTTGTTGCAGGAAACGGTGGAAGTGCCGCCCTGTCCAGCCACCTGGCCTGCGACCTGTCAAAGACCGTCTGTGGTTCCAAGCCAAGGGACAAAAAAAAGCGCCTCAAGGTAATAAGCCTCAACGATAACATGTCGGTGTTTTCCGCCTGGGCCAATGATGAGGGATATGAGCATGTTTTTTCGGAGCAGATAAAGAATCTGGCAGAGCCACGTGATGTTCTGATTGCCATTTCATCCAGTGGTAACTCCCTGAATATCATCAATGCCATAGAAACGGCGCGGAATATGGGGCTGTACACCATTGCCATGGTGGGATTCGACGGTGGCCAGGCATCCACCCTGGCCCATGAGTTCTTGAGGGTGGATAGTTGCGACTATGGAGTCGTGGAAAGCACTCATGATGTCCTGTGTCATCTGCTTGCCGCCTTGGTGGCGGCAAGGATCCAGCAACTGGATGGAAGACAAGGGATGGATGTGGTTTTCGAACCTTTGGCACTTGCCGGTTGACGGAGAACGGAGACATCAGATGGATGATACATACAGGTTTGACGATCACAAGTTGATCTACCATCCACGAACGGTCAGCCGCTGGATGGCCGACGAGATGATCTACCCCATATATGTCGAGCTTAGTCCGACAGGCATGTGCAATCACAGGTGCACTTTTTGTGGGCTGGATTTCATGGGCTACCAGCGGCGAAGCCTGGATGCGGATTTGCTGTGCGAAAGACTGGAAGAAATGGGTCGCCTGGGAGTTCGATCCGTGCTCTTTGCCGGAGAGGGGGAGCCGTTTTTGCACAAGCACTTGGCGCGCATGATCGAACATGCCCATGACAGCGACATGGACACGGCGGTTTCTACCAATGGTGTGTTGTTTGGCGAGGATAAAGCATTACAGACTCTCAAACATCTGACCTGGATTCGGGTGTCCGTGGATGCAGGAAGTCCTGAGACATATGCACACCTGCACGGATGCAAACCAGGAGATTTTCACAGAGTGATGGACAATCTTAGGTCTGCGTGCCTGATAAAAAGAGAGCAACATCTTTCCTGCACCATTGGTGTTCAACTCGTGCTTTTGCCGGAAAATCGCAAAGAAGTGGGCCAACTGGCAGCCATGGTAAAGGATGTGGGAGTTGACTACCTGGTTGTCAAGCCATTCTCTCAGCACACCCAGAGTAACACTCACAGGTATGATGATGTGCATTATGGTGACCTGGATGATCTTCAGCGTGAACTGGACCCCCTTTGTTCCGATGGGTTCAGCGCAGTGGTGCGTGAGCGTGCGATCAAATCCTGGGACCAGGGAGGCTCGAGTTCTTACAAACGCTGCCAGGCGCTTTCCTTTTGGTCATACATAGATGCAGGAGGAACGGTATGGGGTTGCAGTGTTCATATGACCGATGACAGGTTCAGGTACGGGAACATCAAGGAAAACACTTTTGAGCAGATATGGACGGGGTCACGACGCGAAGAGTCCATGAAGTTCGTACAGGAGCAGTTCGACGTCTCTAATTGCAGGATCAATTGCCGCATGGATTCCATAAACCGCTATCTGTGGGAGCTGAAAAATCCCTCGGAGCATGTGAACTTCATATGACAAGGGAAAGGTGTAAGCTGTGAAATCCTCGCAAGCCTTGAAGGTAGAACAAGTGGATGTGGAGTTTCTGGAGCAAAAGGCTCGTTGGGTCAGAGACGAGATAGTCAGGGTAGCAGTACGGAACAACGCAGGCCATATCGCACCTTCGCTTTCCTGCGTGGACATTCTGGTGGCCCTGTATTACGAGGTCATGGACTACAAGGCAGGTGATCCCCTGTGGCCTGACAGGGACAGACTGATAATCTCCAAGGCCCATGGTGCCTATGGCGTGTTTCCGATTCTGGTGGATCTGGGCATAATCCCCGAGAAGCAGTGGGATGGCTTTTATACTCCAGATTCCACATTACCAGGCTGCATAGAGAGACGTCCCGAGTATGGTCTCGAGGCAGGATGCGGATCTTTGGGCCACGGGCTGCCCATGGCTGTGGGTGCTGCTTTTGGTGCAAAGCTGCACGGAGAGCCATGGCATACATACTGTCTGGTAGGAGATGGCGAGCTTCAAGAGGGCACCACTTGGGAGGCCATGCAGTTTGCCGTCAAGCATGAAATATCGAACATGACCGTGGTGGTGGACCACAATCGTCTGCAGGCCATGGATTTTACGGACCGGATAATGGACGTACATCCGGACGATCTCTTGAGAAGATTGCGTGGGTTTGGATTGGAGCCCCTGTCCTGCCCTGGCCACGACATGGGAGCACTGGTTTCAGTGCTCAAGGACCTCAAGCATGCAGATTCAGACAGACCAGGAGTACTGGATGCACAAACCGTGAAAGGATATGGATTGAAATGCATGGAAAATGTACCGAAATTCCACTTTCGAATTCCCACCCAGCCGGAACTGGATCAGGGGTGGAGATAGCGCCACGCAAGTCGATTGTGGACAGCTTGATCCCGTACTTCGACAGTGATGATCGTTATCACCTGCTCGTAGGTGACATGGGCTTCGGTGTCACAGACAAGCTGCGCGAGCGTTTTCCAGACCGGATGACCAACACAGGTGTAATGGAGCCTGGTGCAACCGGAATTGCCGCAGGCATGGCCATGGCAGGCTTGATCCCCATCGTATACTGCATAGTCAATTTTCTGGCCTTTCGCGCAATCGAGCAGATCAGGAACGACGTGGTGATACAGGGCCTGAACGTAAAGTTCATAGGAACGGGATGCAACGATTACTTCAAGTTCCTGGG
>JALVPF010000334.1 GCA_027031935.1 Myxococcales bacterium
ATGCCAGGCTGGGGTCGAGGCATGCGAAGACGGCCAGGTGGTGTGCCGGGGACAGGTGGGGCCACAGGACGAAGTTTGCAACAACGCAGATGATGACTGCGATGGTGATACGGACGAAGACCTGGAGCACTGCGCCTGTACGACGGGCGCACCTTCCCAGGAGACCTGCAACGGAGAGGATGACGATTGCAACGGGCAAATAGACGATGATCCTGCAGAAGCCGGACAGCCATGTGGAAATGACGAAGGTGAGTGCCAGGCAGGAGTGCAGGCCTGTGTAGACGGACAGATCGTCTGCCAGGGACAGGTGGGGCCACAGGACGAAGTTTGCAACAACGCAGATGATGACTGCGATGGTGATACGGATGAAGAGCTTTCGGGCTGTGGATGTACAGGTGGACAGTCTCCTTCTGCCGAAGTCTGCAACCAGGTGGATGATGATTGTAATGGCCAAGTGGATGAAGGGCTGCCAGCCTGTGCATGCTCGGATGGGGGCCTGCCGGGAGCCGAAGTCTGCAACCAGGTGGATGATGATTGCAATGGCCGGGTGGATGACGGGCTGAGCGCCTGTGCCTGTTCAGATGGAGGCCAGGCTACTGCAGAGACCTGCAACATGATCGATGACGACTGTGATGGGCAGGTGGACGAAGACAACGGCTCAGGAGGTGGTTGCGGTCAACTGGGTGAGCCGTGCACTACATATACCCAGTGCACGAGCCAGATTTGCATAGGTGATATTTTCGCCCGCTATTGCAGCCAGCAGTGCCAGCCGGACGATCCCGGCTCCTGTCCGGATGGCTATGAGTGTTTCATAGGCTCCAACATGGATTACTGTCGCAAGGTCTGGCCGTCGTGCGAGTCCGACGATGACTGTTCGCCCGACATGGTCTGTACGGTGCAGGATGCCCCTGATGGACTCAGCGTCAACACCGAGTGCAGGCCACCCCTGGATCCTGGAGCGCAACCTGGAGAGGACTGTTCTTCAGATACATGTGCCAATGATCTGTGCTCCAGTTCGGGAATGTGCAGCGAGATTTGTTCCGAGACATCCCCCTGCACAGACCAGTATCAGGGCATGGACACGTCCTGTCTTCTTACCGGGTTTTATGTCTTGCCCGGTAGCTGCGGCAGGGATGAGCAATGTCCAAGTGGATATTCATGTGTAAACAGCCGTTGCCACGGACCTTCATGTAGCGATTCGTCAGAATGCGAACCCGGTTATGCCTGTACTGATTCGATCTGTTCTCCTGCCTGGCAATTGGACAGGGTGGGAACATGCCAGGTGACATGCTCGGGCGACAGTGACTGCGTAGAACCCATGGTGTGTCAGCTCGGCATTACCATCGATGGCACTGCAATCCAGGGAAAATGTTCACCTGCCTACAACGGAAATCCAACAGGAGGTTCATGTGTGCCGGATGGTTGCGATCATGGCCTGTGCATTACAAGCGACGATTATTGCACACAGCTATGTGGCGATGCCGGCGATTGTCCTGCAGGGTGGAACTGTACCCTTTTGAACTGGAATGTCGGCTCCCTGGGCACCTTTCCAGCGTATGCTTGCACTATTCCATAGGCGGGAGGCGGTTTTTTATGGCTGGGTGTCGTCCACCGGGACCAGGGGGCTTTCGTCGTCTTTTCCACGCTCCTGCCCCGTCAGTCGTATGAATTCGTCTTTTTCAGGCAGGCGGATTTCATCCACCAGCATGTAGTCGGCGTCGGCACCGGACAGGGCCGCGGCAAATTGGTTGATGACCTTTATGGCTTCGTGTCCGGAGCATTGGTACCGGGAGATCAGTATGGAAAAAGCAAGAACCTCTCCTGCCCTGGTGTTGACATAGCCGGCAAGGGCCCTGACGTGCCTCAGGGATCCGGTCTTCAGTCGCATGGTTCTCGTAAGTGCTGGATGGGTGAATCTGTGTGTGACGGTGCCGTCAGAGCCTGCCACGGCCAGGCTTGCCACGAAGTCAGGCCATACATCAAATCTCTTCCACATGTATGCCAGGACCTTGACCACCTGTCTGGCCGTTACCCGATTGACATCGTTCAGTCCTGAACCGTTGTGCAGAACATATGTAAAAGGAGCTATGCCGACCTCTTCCTTCAGAAAGGCCGCCATGGCCTGTTGGCCCTTGTACCATGTGGCGGGAGGTCCCAGCAGTCTTGCACCAATGGTCTTGTACAGCTGCTCTGCCATGAAGTTTTGAGATCGTTTGTTCACCTTGCGCACCAGTTCGCCAAGCTCTGGCGAGCGAAGCACATAGAACCTGTCCATCCACTCGGGTGTCGTACCCCTGCGTATGCTCAGCCTCGTCTTGATGCCAACCTGCCTCAATGCCTCGCGAAAGGATCGGCCAAAATACATGGTGGGAGAGGTGACCCTGAAATAGGTTCGACTCCCCGGGTGGTGCACGGAGACCCTCCCCCTGACCTGTACCTTGGTTCGGTCGCCTTTGGGGTAGACTTTCAGGCGTATCCAGGTTCTGCCTCGGGAGGTCTTTGTCATGTTTTTAATAATGAAGTGGTCCGAGTCCGGCAATATGCCTAGCTTGGCCTTGTCGCCTATGGACGATCCAGGGAATACGAGCAGGGCTGCTGCGTTGAAGTTCAGGCTCAAGGCGCTCATGGGGGACATGTATGGTCGAGGTGAGTCATCCTGGTCCCATCCCGGGCCTTGGGTCACAGAGTCGAAATAAGTGTCATCCAGGATTATGGGGCCCTTTATCTTGTCGATTCCCACTGCCTTGAGTTCCTGCGCCAGGTGGATGAGCCTCTCGCTTACCATGAGGGGATCTCCATATCCCTTGACATACATGGGGCCCTTGACTACGCCATCGACGGGTTTTTCCCTGATGTATATCTCCGTCTTGAACCTGTAAGAAGGAAGCAACAGGGAGAGAGCAGCGGCAGTGGTGAAGACTTTTGAGACCGAAGCCGGGTTGATGAGCTGGTCGGAGTTGTGCTGGAAGATAGTCTTTCCGGTGGAGATGGACACCACGTGAGCGCCCACTAGAGCATCCTGTAACTCAGGGCTGTTGACTATGGATTCAAGGATATCCCGCAGAGGCTTGTACTGAAGCCCGGTGGGTTCCGGCAGAAGCAGGCCGGCTTGGCTTGCTGGTTTTGAACCTTCGGAATTTGAATTTGTCGGTCCTGCCATGGACAAATTGCAGAGGCAAATCCAACAGGCAGGCAGAAGGATTTTTACGATCTTGTACATGCAATGCAACATAGAGGATACAAAAGCCATGGTCAATTTTCCTGTGTCTGAGACCCAAAGGCAGGTTATTGTTGTAGCAGGAGGAAATGCTCATGGACAATCGTGAACTGTCGCGAATCATCTCCGGCTTGTTCATAGTCGGATTTCAGGGAACATCTCTTCCGGAAGATGTACGAAGGCTCATTGACATGGGCCTTGGGGGAGTCATCCTCTTTTCACGAAACCTGCCTGATGTGGACACATCCGTTTCCTTGGTGGAGCAGTTGTGTGCGGCTTCGAGCAATCATCCTTTGCTGGTCAGCCTGGACCAGGAGGGCGGACCCATACAAAGGCTTGGGCCTCCTGTGTTGCAGTTGCCTGCCATGCAGGTTCTCGGTTCGGGAGGCCCAGTCCTTTGCAGACGCGCCGGAGCACAGTTGGGCGCCGAGTTGAACGCTTTGGGCTATTGCATGGACTATGCACCGGTTTTGGATGTCAACTCCAACCCGGCAAATCCTGTCATAGGTCAACGTGCTTTCAGCGAAGATCCAGCCACAGCAGCTCAGTTGGCTCTTTCTTTTGCCCAAGGCCTTTCAGAAGCTGGTGTGGCCAATTGTGGAAAACATTTTCCCGGTCACGGTGATACGGATACGGATTCCCATGTCTCGCTTCCCCGGCTTGCTCACTCCATGGAGCGCATGCGTTCCGTGGAACTGCTTCCTTTCACAAAGGCTGCGCACCTGGATTCCATCATGGTCGCACACCTGCTTGCAGATTCCATAGACGCAGGCGTTCCCACTTCCCTGTCTCCTGCCACTTATGAAATGCTGCGACACGAGCTTGGATTTGATGGTTTGTGCCTGACAGATGATGTGGAGATGGGCGCGGTGGCCGAAGATCCCGGTGTCGTGGATGCTGGCGTGGCAGCAATTGCGGCTGGGGCCGATGGCGTTCTGGTGTGTCACAGGCCTGAGCTGGTGCTGGAGGCAGTGGAAAAAATCATGGCCTTGGTGTCCGGTGGGCAGATGGACCTTGCCCGACTCCGGGAGTCAGGCAAAAGATGGATCAGATTAAAGAAGAAATATGGCTTTGATAAACAGGCTAGGATGCCGGATCGGGACAGGTTCGAGGCCCTGTGCAAGTGCCCTGAAAGAAAACAGCTGGAGGAGGATATTCAAGCTCTGGAGCAGGTTTCGTGATTAGTGCGATTTTAGCTGTCGTGCTCTTGCTGCAGCCTGCGCTTGGTCAGCAAGGTGTTGATGGAGGCAAAGCTTGTGCTGAGGAGCACGAGGCAAAATGTTCAGACCAGGTTTTTTTGCAGACCGAGGCCCGCATCCTGGAGCGCGTTTCTGTCGCGGATCAAATCCGTGGGTGGGAGGAGTTTTTAGCCTTGCATCCTGACAATCCATGTTCTCTTCAGGCCCGTCGTCATCTGGAGGCATTGAAAGACAGTGAGGCTGAAAGGGCGCTGGAGCACAAAGAGCAAAGATGGAAGCAGGAGGCAAGGGGGGGCGTGGTGGAGCCAAATCAACAGGTGTTCCCGCCCCATGGGGTTTTTCCTGATGCATCTGCTTCAGACAGCATCAGGGTGCTGAGTGAACTCATATGGCTTGGTGAGCATTGGAAGTCTAATTATGGTGAGGAGAACCGAAAACTCAGTGTGAAAAGAGATCTGGTCTGGACATCCGTTCTTCATGGAGAGATGGCCTTGGTCTCTCATCTGGGATTTTTTGTGGATGTCCCCATGGTGTTGGCACAGCCGGGAGAGCAGGATCTGCAGGGGGCCTTGGGTAATATCGCATTGGGTATAAAGGGCGTATGGGGAACCAGGCTGGGGAAGGGTTCTGTGCCTTGGGTGATTGCCGGGGGAGTCACGTGGGGTACGGGGTCGTCGGTTTTTTCCGGCAAGGACAAGGCTACTTTGCTCAACGCTGCTGCCGTAGGCGGTGCCTATATGCGTCACCTGTATCTTTATGATTCACCAGACTACGTTATTTCCGCAGAGAGCCAGCTGCAGCTTGGCAGGCACAGTTTTGGACTGGCCCTGGCTTACCACGTGTATGCGGGCGGGGAGCACGTGGAGAAAATCCTCAGGTATGATTTGCTCTGGGACTGGGAAATTCTCGGGTGGGCGTTTTTAGGCCTGGAACTCAACGGGGGATTGGGCAGTGGCGAGGCAGTGGTGGGGGCTGTAGAGAACGAGTTTTTGTGTTATGTATATGCTTCACCTGCGTTCAGGATGCAGTTTGGCAGGACAAGCATATCGCTCGCGCTGCGCGTTCCTCTCGGAGATGCATGGGGATGGAGCAGGCTCATAAGCTCCGTGAATGTCTCACTGGGATTTTGAGTCGAACGATCTGCACGACTTTTCAAATTTGCCAATCTTGTTCATTTCAGTATCTCCCAGTGCCCTGACTTGGTAGAACCGACGTGTCGAATCAGCCCGGCGGCCCTCATCTTGTCAAGGTGGTATTTTATGCCATCAGGGGACAGACCAATGTTCTCGGCAAGTTTTTTACGCGTCATTGACGGGTTGGCAGCCAGAAGGGCTAGAATTTTTTCTTGGGTAGTTTCTTGGGTAGTTTCTTGGGTAGCCTTTTCCCCTCTTTCTCTTAATTGTTTTTGAGAAAAAGTAAAAATTGCCCAAAGTCCTGTCTTTTCAACCTTGAACTCTGGCTTTGGAATATTTGCTGCTGAACAAACTTCGAAAATGCGTTCTATACCACGACCCCAAGCCTCGATTTTACCGGCTCTAAAAAAGGTTTGGGCCACACTGGGGTTAAAGGGTACGGATGAATGTTTCCCCAGCAAGTCCTCAACTTTCCAGTTTTGAGGGAGTTGGCCAGGGTTCCAGATCATCAACTTGTCATGATAGACGCTGATCTGAATGGGAATGCCGCTGGCATAGTCTTTGTGTATGACAGCGTTGAGCAGAGCTTCGCGCAACGCAATTTCTGGCACAGGGTAGGTCTCGATTCTCTGCAGGCCTTCGTATGAGATCAACCCCTTCATGTATTTGGCGTGTAGAACCTCCATGGTATTATTGACCTGAGAAAATAGATCACCAAAAATTTCATCATGATAACGGAGATCTGTATTGCTCTCGAAAAACCCTATCTTTACCTGTGTGCCAGTGAAAAATCGATTAGGCTCCTGGTGAAAAAGCAGCACCGCCGCCCTTGTAAGGTAGTTGTTTTCCATAAGGTGAAGTTTTTCGAGTAGTACCTGATTGAGTTCGCTCAAATCCTCTGGGCTGAGTCGTTTGCTTTTGAGTGCCTGATTGCGGAAATAGTTAAGAGTTCTAGGGTTGAGGTCATCCACCGAGACATGGGGCACTGGCACACCATCCCAATGCCTCCCCTGCTTGCGCAGCAAGAACTGGTCCAAGGCTGCTCCCTTGAGTTCTTGCTTGGTGCTGCCGCTGCGGTAATGATACACGCCTTTGTAGCTGATAGGGTATGGGTAAGGGTCCACCGAGATTTCGATAAAGTCTTTGCCATGGCTCTTTTTGAGGTTCACATCCACCATGATGCCCAAAAGATCGCGCACCTTGTTTGGAATATCCTCCCCAAGCTTCTTGGCATTAGATACCCCTACGACCTGCCCCTTATCGTCTTTGCCAATTGCCAGCACTCCACCGTCGGCGTTTGCAAAACCGCAAATCCACTTGATGAATTCATCACGCCAAGAGCGCTTCCATTCAATATGTTGTGATTCTTTCATCCCACGCCAATCCTCCCAGTGAACAGACCGTCCAGTTGACGATTAGAGGAACTGGAACCATGCCCCTTGATTTCCCAATCTGCTCCTCGAATCATGTTTTACTATACTCTACTGGTCTGACAGGAAAAAGACTTTCTATGATGAATCTTCTCAAAAACCTTTTCAAAACAGATGATTGAGGCATGGTGCCAAAATCAAACATCCGAACCTTCACGTCAAAGGCTTTCGCGATGTATAATGCAAGAAAAGAGGTTTTCGAAAATGGATAGGTTGGATTTTTTTCCGTTGGATTACGACGCTGTTGTATTTCTTGATGACTGATGTCTATCATCCTGGCCTACTTTTTATCAGCCTTGGCCAGGCGTTTTTCAAGCTCGGAAATTTTTTCCATGGCCAGTTCCAGCTTGGAGTTGGTGACCCTGTATACCTGAGCATCCGTACGCAATCTTCTGTTTGCTGTCTCTAGCTTTTTGTCCAGGTCGGCTATACGTTTTTCTGCCTTGGCCAGAGCTTCTGACTTTTCCTTGCTCGCCTTGATTACCTCACCTTCTACCTCTTCGAGCTTTGCCTTCATGTCTGCCAATTTCGTCTTTAGCTTTTCGGCCTGTTGCTCTGCTGTGTTCGTTTTTTCTTTTTGTTGCTCCAACTCCTGCCTGAGTTGTTTGATCTCAGCCCTGTATTCCGTCAGGCGCATCTCCAGGCCTTCGTCTTCTGTGCTTGGTTCGCTGGGTTCGGCTTGGCCCGAAGTTTTCTCGTAGGCTTTTTTCTTGGCCTTTTTGACTTCGTCTTTGGCCTTGTTGAGCTTGGAACTGAGTTCGTCGATCTGCTTGGCCTTTTCTTTTACTTTTGAATCAGCATCCCGGGCTCTGGAGCGCAATTGCTCCAGTTCGGTCTCGAGAGAGTCTATGCGACCGGCCCGCTTTGAGGCGATCATGGCCATCAATAAAAAGAGCCCTGCCAAGGCTGCAAGTGCCACCGACAAAATGGGGATAATCATGAGTGATCCTCCAATTGTGCAAGCCAAGGAGATAACACGGTATGCTTGTGAAAAAAATAAAAAAAACCTTATGCTGAAATACCAAAGTATTTGATAATTGGGCCATGAGCAAATAAAAGAGTTTTGTGGCAGTGATATTCAAACATGTGACAACTTTCGGCCAAGGAGGGGCAAATGGATATATCTCCAGGATATGTGGATCCGGTAAACAGGTATGAGAGCAAGATAGATCGTGAACTTTATCGAACATCTGTCAAACTCTACGACGCCGGCAATTTCGAAGAGTCATTTCGTACGTTCATGAATTACGTCAATCGTGAGATGGCGGAGAAATACGAGGTGGAAAAAAACCACTGGAGACTCCCCCATGGATCCCTGATGGTTGATATTTCCATAAAACCTGACGGCATGCTGGATGTTACTGCGCCATTTATTAAACTTCCGGAGAAACGGCTGGCTCCTGTCTTGAGGCGGGTTTTGGACATCAACACCAATGTCCTTACCCTGCCGATGATCAAGCTGGACGATGATGGTCTGTTTTTCAACTATTCGTGTCCCATGGCTCTTGCGGAACCTTTCAAGATATATGGGATCATTTTTGAAATATGCATAAACGGTGACAGTTATGATGATGAGTTCATCGAGGAATTCGGCGCCGTGGCATTGAGCGAAAAGCAGGTCGAATACCTTCCTGCCGAACAGGTGGACAGGGCCTGGGAGCTGTACCACTCGGTGCTGAATGAGGCATTGGAATACGACAGGTATTTTTCGTCCAAGCGATGGCATGGGCTCAGCCTGGATGTCATGGGCCAGGCCTTGATGAAGATAGATTATTCCCTTGCTCCTCAAGGCTATTTGCGAAGCCGTCTGGAAAAAGCCATCTCGATTTTGTGGTCCCAGAACCCGGTGGAAGATATGGCTGCCCGCTTGAGAAAAGATGTGGAAGAATTCAGGCAACTGGAAAAAGAAAAATTCGCCAAGGACTTTTACAGAACGACATTTTTCATGCATGCCAGACGCACCATGGAGATGGATGGGTGCAAGAAGAACATGGCCCAGAGGTATGATTGGGCTGGACAGGATCGGCAGCATCACAGTGATATGGGCCTGGTGTTGAATTATTACTATGCTTGTTATGATCTCATGTACAAGTATTTTGTTCCCTCCAATCTAGAACAGGAGATGACCACAACCCTTGCGGCCTGCAGCAACAAACCATGGGCAGAGGCTGCTGAACTGGCCTGGGGCAGTTTCCAGAAAATCATGGATCCTGCTTACGCATGAGCTTGATGAGGAGAGAAAAATGGAATCCATCGATCGTATAAAGGACGCAGTGGTAAAGATTCTAACAGGTGTGGCAACCGGTTCTGGAACCTACTGTCGCGACCACAAGGTGGTGGTAACCAATTTTCACGTGGTAAAAGGTGAACGACGTGTAGCGGTGGAACTGAGCAAGGGGCAAAAGTACACGGGCACTGTTTTGGTGGCAAATCCGCAGCGCGACATCGCCATCATATCTCTGCCGCAGCCCCTGGACTTGCCGCAGGTTCGCTTTGGCACGACAAAGGTGGTGCAGCAGGAACGGGTATATGCCCTGGGCTACCCTTATGACCTTCCCTTTACCATCACCGAGGGAACCGTCTCGTCACCCGAACACATAGACAGGGGCAACAAGTATATACAGACGGATGCGGCCATAAATCCTGGCAATTCCGGCGGGCCACTGGTGAACGAACATGGAGAGATCGTAGGGATGAACACACAGATGTACCGCGACGCACAGAACATCGGCTTTGCTCTGCCCGCAGAGTATGTGGTCGAGGAGATGGAGATGTTCAGCGAAGACGATGTGGAGAGCGGGTACAACGTGCGCTGTCCGTCCTGCATGGTGCTATTGGAAAACAAGGCTGACTATTGTGAAAACTGCGGTGCGAAGATTGCGGTAGACGAGTTTTTCGAGCAGCGTCCATTGAACGACATCGAGGCATTTGTGGAAGGGCAACTGCAGAAGCATGGTCACGATCCCATCATGGCGCGCAGGGGAAGTCCCTTGTATTGGGAGTTTTACAAGGGCAGTGCACAGATAAGGATCTTTGTTTATAAAAACGATTTCCTGTTTGCCTCCTCTCCCCTCGTCAAGCTCCCTCGCAAGAATCTGGTGGAGCTCTACCAGCACATGCTGACCGCACCAGTCTTGCCTTACCGTTTTACCCTGACAAACGATATCATCTACCTTTCATACCGGGTTCATATATCCGATCTGTTTGCTCAGGGCCAGCAGGAGCGAATAGGGCATGAGCTGCTGGGCCTTTCCGAGAAGGCTGATGAGCTGGACAATCAGCTCATCGAACAGTTCAACTGCAAGTGGACCTCTTTTTCCAGACCTGAGACCGAAACTGCAGAAGCTTGACCAAGGAGGACTTCAAGGTCCTGGAGATCATTTTGCAAGTTCCCTGGTTTATATTGACGGCTTTTCTGGTTTGTTCTTGTTCCGAGAGCACGGCCCAGCAGGAATTTCAATGGCCTACATGTGAACGTATCCAATCCCAAACCACCTTGAGGCAAAAAGCCGCCTATTTCGATGAGGTATCCCGAACCCAGCACCTGGCAGGTGATGGCCTTTATAGAAACATTTACCTGACCGAAGATCTTCAGGAGGTTGAACACTGGAAACAGACCGAAAACACCATTCTATGGAGTGGGATGTATCTGGCATCCCAGGCATTCCGATATGCGGTCACCAGAGATTCCGAAGCGGTGGAAAACGCAAAGACGGTGCTGTCAGGCCTTCACGATCTGACAGAGGTTACGGGAGTAAAAGGACTATATGGACGGACACTCTGGCGGCCTGATGTTGCCTATGATTCTGACGGGGCTGGCAACCCGGGGTGGAGTGATTCCACGTCAATGCCCGGATGGCGATTCAGAAACGATGTCTCCAAGGATGGATATGACGGGCTGATGTTTGGATACGCTGCAGCCATGGAACATTTTGATGATGAGGAGATTATCGACGAGGTCAAACAACGGCTTGCCGAGATAAGTGAACACCTGGTGAACAATGGATTGAGAATCATTGATGTGGATGGTCAAGTCACAGAACATGGTGCATTGTATCAGTCGGCCCTGGATGACTATCCGGGGTTCAACGCTATGCTGGCATCCAGTTTCATCAAGGTCGCACAAAGCGCCAACGATGATTCCCATCTGGACGATTTTTACTATGCTTGTCTGATGAAAACCCGTACAGGCGACTGTCCGGATTTTGAAATCGCTGATCTCGGCTCCTACATCGAGAGCATGGAAGACAGGCTTTTCCTGTTTTTGCCGAACTGCAAGCAGAACTATGACAACTTTGACATGTGCTACCAGGCTATTTATCCGCTGCTGCGCAGAGAGCAGGATCCCCTGCTCCGAACACGGCTTGTGGGGGTCCTGGAAAACAACATGTTCCACACCGAGAATCCGGAGTACCAAAGTGTAGCGTTGATCGGAAACACCTGGTACACCTTTGCATACGCTGCCCTGGTCAAGCACGATCCAGAAAACGATCCTGTGCTGAAACAGGCGATGGATGATGCAGTATGTAAATTGAAAGAGTTTCCTGAGAGAAAATTTGAACGCCATGTTCCTGCAAGTGCAAGAAAGGAAGTATGCCGTACCAGATTAGACACGCCTGCAGCGGCAGAGCCAATCCCCTTGAGCGAATATCCTTTTGATAACTACTTGTGGAGGCTGGATTTTTTCGAGATCCAGGCGGAACATGAAGAAGATCGCCGCTTGGTCTGGTCAGCGGAGGACTACCTGCTCGTCTATTGGATGGGACGATATCATGGCTTCATCCCTGAAGACCTTTGAGTTTCGTTTGTAAAGTCTGGCCAGCGTGTCAGGTGTCGTGTCATGCCAGCATGGCACAAAAAGCTGCGTAGTGTTTGAGGTCCGCTGGAACTACTTGTTAGAAGCAATTTCTTCAAGACGCTCGGCGAGCCACACCTTGATTATGGATTGGCGAGTGACTCCCAAACGATTTGCCTCCCGATCCAGGGATTCGATCATCCAAGTGGGGAAATCCACATTGACCCGGCGCTGCTCTTGGAGAGGTCGGCGAGCTTTGGAGAGATCCAAAACAGTGCTTACATCCTCTCCCTTATCAAATTTTGCATCGAAGTTCTTAGCTTTCATAAATGGCTACCTCTTCTTTTCGGGAACGACGAACGGAGATGATTTGGAGACCATCCGCGCGAGGTACGCGCGTCGGCCTGGGCCAATTGCTTATGCCGCAGACTCCCGACTGACTTCCCAGCCCGGGAAGACAAGAACTGCCGGATGACACTTTAGCGCTCTGGCAAGAATCTTTGCCCTCTCCACGCCCAGATTGACTCGGTTATTTTCAATGGCAGAGATAGTGGACTGAGGAATTCCGGTAAGCTCAGCAAGTTCGTTCTGACTCATTTCCTGTAACTCACGAATAATCCGTACCGACTCCCCGACAGAGACGTCTACCAACTTTTTCGCTTTCCGATAATCTTTCATATCACTTCCTCCGATAATCGTGCGGAGTCACGTTAACCACTTGAACCAGAACAAGATCTTTCTCGATTTTATAGATGACGCGGTATTGAAGATTCAGACGGGAAGAATGATATCCCTTCCATTCGCCA
>JALVPF010000335.1 GCA_027031935.1 Myxococcales bacterium
ACACAGAGATCGCAAGCGAGGTGGGAAATCAGGGGGCTTGACCGAAATGCAAGTATGGATAAGCATTGCACCATGAAAATCACAAATTCCACTTATTCGGCCCCCTTCGCGTTCCTTCCAGAGAGACTGACAAGGTATGAGAGCGCAAAGACTGTGATTGCACCCCTTCCCTATGACGCGACCACATCCTGGATGTCCGGCACCCAGGCTGGCCCTTCAGCCATCATCGAGGCATCCGAGGCGCTGGAGTTGTTTGACGAGCATCTCGGCTGGGAACCTTGTGAGCTTGGCATCTGCACACTGGATCCCCTCGAACCAGATGCGCGAGGGCCACAGCAGCAGGTAGAAGCGGTCAGAAAACATTTGGCAGGGCCCATCAAGGACGAAAAATTCGTGCTCTCCCTGGGAGGTGAGCACTCTCTGACCATCGGATGCGTGGAATCCATTCTGGACTCATCTACAGAACCCATGAGCATCCTGCAAATTGATGCTCACGCAGACCTTCGTGATAAATACCAAGGGTCCCAATACTCACACGCCTGTGTGATGAGACGCCTTATCACTCATTGTGACCCCGTGCAGGTAGGCATACGCTCTTACAGCAAGGAAGAGTACCTCTTCATGAAAGAAAACGACCTGCACCCATGGACCATGGACAGGATTTACGAAACCTCGGACTGGATTGAGCAGGTGGTGTCCGAGCTGGGCCACAGGGTGTATGTGACAGTTGATCTGGATGGTTTCGATCCCGCCTATTGCCCTGGGGTAGGAACACCTGAACCTGGAGGTCTGAATTGGAAACAGGTCACGGATCTTCTTCAAGGGGTTTTTTCATCCAGGCATGTGGTGGCAGCTGATATAATGGAATGCCGCCCTATCCCTCCTGACAGGAGCACGGAATACCTGGCAGCCAGGCTGGCCTACCGAATGATTGGCCTGCGCTTTTCCCAAGAAAACCGAGGGTATTGACAAGGGGTTGCAACATGCTTATTCATACCTCCACCAACGATATGAACGGAGGAAATTTTCATGAAAATCAACCCACTGTATGACAGGGTTCTGGTAGAGAGGACCAGCGCCGAGACACGCACAAAAGGCGGTATCATCATACCTGATACCGCAGGTGAAAAGCCGCAGCGGGGAATCGTCGTTGCCAAGGGAAGAGGCAGGATCGCTGAAAACGGTGATCTGGCTCCATTGAAAGTTAAAAAGGGTGACAAGGTGATATTTGGAAAATACGCAGGAACAGAGATCTCATTTGATGGAAAAGAATATGTAATGCTCAGGGAGGATGAACTCCTGGCCATTTTAAATGACTGAGCTTGACTGCATTCTCCATTTTGTCGAGGAGACAAGTTTTCGGGGCCTGGCAGGCGAAATTGGACTACCAGGCCCTTTTTTTAGTTAATTGCCAATTTGGGGCTTGCGTATTGCCCCATGTTGGCAATATTTATATGTTAGAGTGCTTGGACAAGCGACAGGGGTTACAGCAATGACCGAAGAGAAAAAAAATCCTGAGTTTGTGAACCAGGAAGAGGAAACATCCGAGGAGAAAAAAGACCGTTTTGAAATACCTTCCGAGTTGCCTATCTTGCCGGTTCGCAACACGGTCTTGTATCCCTCCATGGTGTTGCCGCTCATGGTCGCCAGGGGCAAATCCGTGAAACTGGTGGATCATGTCCTGAGTGGCAACAGATTGATGGGAGTGGTAGCCCAGAAGGACCCCTCTGTGGAAGACCCGGAGGCAGGAGACCTGTTCGAGTACGGAACCGTCGGGACCATTTTGAAGATGCTCAAGTTCCCTGATGACAGCATACGGGTTTTGGTCCGTGGAATAGAGCGCATCAAGGTCACGGAGATGCAACAGACCGAGCCTTTCTTTACCTCCAGAATCGAGGTAATGAGCGCATACGAATCTCAGGCAGTTGAAACCGAAGCCCTGGTTCAGAACATTCGGCAACAGTTTTCCAAGCTCATCGAGGCATCACCCATTCTCCCGCGAGAGACACAGGTTGCAGCACAGAACATAGACGAACCGGGTATGCTGGCCGATTTCGTGGCAACCAACCTGAACCTCAAGTTGGATGACATGCAAAAGGTCTTGGAGGCTGTGGACATACACAAAAGGCTGGAGATGGTCGCCAAGCTGTTGAATCGTGAGATCCAGGTAGTCGAGATGGGTTCCAAGATTCAAGATGAAATCAAGAGTCAAATCGATCAGAGTCAGAGAGAATATTATCTGCGTCAGCAGATGAAGGCCATCAAAAAGGAACTGGGAGAGGACGACACGTCTTCTCAGGAACTGGACGAACTCAGAGAGCGCATCGAAGCGGCCAATATGCCCCAGGAGGCAAGAAAGGAAGCGGACAAGGAACTCAATCGGCTCTCCAGGATGCACCCGGAAAGTGCAGAGTACACGGTCGCAAGAACCTATCTCGACTGGCTTTGCGAACTGCCCTGGACCAAGTCCACAGAAGACAATCTGGACATAGAAAACGTCAAGGAGATTCTGGACGAGGATCACTTCGCCTTGGACAAGCCGAAGGAACGAATACTCGAATACCTTGCTGTCAGAAAACTGAAGAATGACATGAAGGGTCCAATTCTTTGTTTTGTAGGTCCTCCCGGAGTTGGAAAGACATCCCTGGGTCGGTCCATTGCTCGCGCCATGGGAAGAAAATTCGAGCGCATGAGCCTGGGAGGAGTCAGGGACGAGGCTGAAATTCGTGGGCACAGAAGAACCTATGTAGGCGCCTTGCCAGGACGAATAATTCGTTCCATGCGAAAGGTTGGTTCAAACAATCCCTTGATAATGCTGGACGAGGTTGACAAGCTTGGTGCCGACTTCAGGGGTGATCCATCCAGCGCACTCCTCGAGGTTCTCGATCCCGAGCAAAACGACACCTTCACCGATCATTACCTGGACCTGCCTTTCGACCTCTCAAAGGTGCTCTTTATCACCACGGCCAATCTCCTGGACCCGATTCCAAGCGCCCTTCGTGACAGGATGGAGGTGCTTGAGATACCTGGTTACATCATTGAAGAAAAAGTCGAGATCGCCAAAAGACATGTCATCCGCAAGCAGCTCGAAGCACACGGAATTACCGAAGAGCATCTGGTTTTTACTGATGAAGCCAGCGCAGCCATAGTCTCCGGATACACGAGGGAAGCAGGTGTAAGAAATCTGGAGCGGGAGATAGCGAACATCTGCCGCAAGGTGGCCATGAGAGTTGCGGTTGGCAAGACCGAAAAGAACATCATCGAACCAAAGGATGTAATCGAATTCTTGGGCCCACAGAAGTTCTTCTCGGAATTGTCTGAACGCACGGATATCCCCGGTGTCGCAGTTGGCCTCGCCTGGACCGCCGTGGGAGGAGAGATACTGTTCATAGAGGCAACAAAAATGCCTGGTGGCAAGCGTCTCAGTATTACAGGAAAACTCGGAGAGGTGATGCAGGAATCTGCCCAGACCGCCTTCTCCTATATCAGGTCCAGATCCGGTGATCTGGGCATAGCTGAAAACTTTTTCGAAAAGTCCGATATTCATGTCCACATTCCTGCTGGGGCCATACCCAAAGATGGCCCTTCCGCAGGCATAACCCTGGCCACGGCTATAGCATCACTTTTGACCGAGAGGCCGGTGGTGTCCGATCTGGCCATGACCGGAGAGATAACCCTCAGGGGAAAAGTTCTGCCTGTTGGAGGAATAAAAGAGAAGGTTCTGGCTGCGGCAAGAAGTGGAATCAAACGAGTTGTCATGCCCAACCGAAATGAAAAGGATCTCCATGATATTCCCGATGGTGTCAAGGAGCAGCTCGAGTTCATCTTCGTAGAAAACATGGACCAGGTACTGCAAATGGCCCTGGACATGGAGTTGCCGGTAAAAAAGAGCGGTCCTGTAGACAAGGAGACCAAGACCTTCGAATCCCCTACCCCTGCAACCACCTAAGTCTATACAACTACCTGAGTTTTATCAATTCGTAATCTGTGCTTCCAAGTCCGATTTTCTCGGCATAGTCGAATATCTTCCTGTAAGGTATATCGTAGATGGCTCGCCAGGGATCTCCATCCTTCTCAGAAGCCTTGCTTCCGGGCACAGGCTTGGTGTTTGCCACCAGGTCTGCTGAGGCCATATCTACCGCGACCGGATCAAGGGAGGCGCAAAATCCCACGTCAGAGACGAATGGCGGCTCGTTCCAGTCGCAGCAATCACAATCCGGTGTGATATTGATCAGACAATTGAGGTAACCCACTTTACCCTTCTTCTCCCTGACGGATGCAAGAGCGTATTCGGCCGTCTTGAAGAGTATGCCCTCAGAAGATGTCTTCCAACGAATGGGAATTGCCTCATGGGGGCAGGTGGAAGTGCATTCTCCACAACCTATGCAACGGTCCTGGTGGATAAAGGCCACCTTCCTGGACCTGCCCGGAAAATCATCTGGACGGTCGATCATTTCTATGCATTTTTCAGGACAACGCCTGACGCACAGGGCATCACCATCACACTTGGACATATCCACCCTGGGTTTGAGATCAGAATGTAAAAACTGTTTTCCTGCAGGTGTGGTACAACCCATGCCAAGATTTTTCAGAGTTCCGCCAACTCCGAAGAGCATATGAGATTTGACGTGGGTCAGTACGATCATGGCATCTGCATCAGCGATCCCGCTGGCGATCCTCGCCATGCCCCCTGGAGCTTTATCACAAGGTACTTCCCTGTAATCAAAGCCTTTTATGCCATCAGCAACGATCACTGGCGCACCGAGAGTCTCCAGGCTATAGCCATTTTGGGCCGCAGCCCGTATGTTGTCCGGGGCATTTCGTCTCATGCCTGTGTACAGGGTATTGGTGTCCGTCACAAATGGCACGCCGCCTGCTTCCCTGACCGCATCAACGACGGTCCTGGCATAGGGTACGGGCAAAAAGCCAACGTTTCCGGGCTCCCCCCAGTGGAGTTTGATGGCAACTGCATCGCCTGGAGAGATAATTTTATCCATCCCGGCACGCTCAAAAAGCTCTCTAAGCTTCTCCAGCCTGTTCTTTTGGGGAGTTCCCTTGGCATCATGAAAAAAGACCTTGCTCGTCATTTGGCCATCTCCTTTATTGAATGCCATTCGGATTATGAACAGGTTTTTCAATATTGCAAGCCACTTGGTGACTTGACAGTCCCCATGGCGTGATTACCTTGCTTGCGATGCACACAACATGGCCATCTTTTTGGGGCCAATGGTTTGATTCTGCGGAGGAATTCAAAATGGGACACTGTATAGGTATCGACCTTGGAACAACAAATTCGGTAGTTGCTGTAATGGAAGGTGACACTTCAAAGATCATCACCAATGAAGAGGGCAACCGCACCACCCCTTCTGTGGTGGCATACCAAAAAGATGGAGAGATTCTTGTTGGTCAGGTAGCCCGTCGTCAGGCGGTTACCAATCCTGAAAACACGGTCTTTTCCATCAAGCGATTCATGGGACGCAAGTATTCTGAAGTGGAGGAAGAGATAGGCACCGTCCCTTACAAGGTCGTCAAGTCTGAAAACGGCGATGTCCTTGTCCAGGTACTGGACAAGAAATACAGTCCCCCTGAAATCAGCGCCAAAGTGCTTCAAAAGCTCAAGAGGGCAGCAGAGGCATACCTGGGTGAAGAAGTTACGGATGCTGTCATAACCGTCCCGGCGTATTTCAATGACTCCCAGCGACAGGCCACCAAGGATGCCGGAACCATCGCAGGTCTGGAGGTCAAACGAATCGTCAACGAACCCACTGCAGCAGCCCTGGCCTATGGTCTGGACAAGAAAAAAGACCAGGTTATTGCAGTCTATGACTTTGGCGGCGGAACTTTCGACATATCCATACTCGAGGTTGGCGAAAACGTGGTGGAGGTCATTTCCACCAATGGTGATACCCATCT
Source organism: Myxococcales bacterium (assembly GCA_027031935.1). GTDB lineage: Bacteria > Myxococcota > B64-G9 > B64-G9 > B64-G9 > JALVPF01. The sequence goes on from JALVPF010000335.1 coordinate 5,914, forward strand.
GGGTGGTGACAACATCGATCAGCGCATAATCGATTACCTCGTGGCTGAATTCAAGCGGGACCAGGGGATAGATGTTTCCAACGACAAGATGGTTATTCAGCGACTCAAGGAGGCAGCTGAAAAGGCCAAGATTGAATTGAGTTCGGCTCTCGAGACAGACATCAATCTGCCCTTCCTCACCGCAGATCAAGCCGGCCCCAAGCATTTGAACATGAAGCTCACCAGAGCAAAGCTGGAATCCCTGTGCGAAGATTTGATCACCAGGTCCATGGATCCGGTAAAAAAGGCTCTTGCTGACGCGAAGAAAAAACCCGCTGACATCGATGAAGTGATCATGGTTGGTGGTTCAACCCGTATTCCAAGGGTCCAGGAAGAGGTAAAGAAGTTCTTTGGCAAGGAGCCCAATCGATCCGTAAACCCCGACGAAGTGGTGGCTGTGGGTGCAGCACTGCAGGCCGGCGTCTTGACAGGCAAGGTCAAGGATCTGCTGCTTCTCGATGTCACTCCCCTTTCCCTGGGCATCGAGACGCTCGGAGGAGTCATGACCAAGCTCATCGAGCGAAATACGACCATCCCCACCAGAAAAAGCGAGATATTCTCCACTGCCTCCGATGGCCAGACTTCAGTAGAGGTGCATGTTCTGCAGGGTGAGAGAGAAATGGCCGCGGACAACAGAACCCTCGGGAGATTCATACTGGACGGGATTCCACCAGCTCCCCGTGGAACTCCACAAATCGAGGTAACATTTGATATAGACGCAAACGGCATCGTCAATGTATCGGCCAAGGACAAGGCCACAAACAAAGAACAGCATATTACCATTACCGCTTCCAGCGGATTGGACAAGGACGACATAGAAAAGAAGGTCAAGGAAGCCCAGGCCCACGAAGAAGAAGACAAGAAGAGGCGCAAGGAGGTTGAGATACGAAACTCGGGGGACCAGTTGGCATACCAGACAGAAAAACACCTCAAGGAGTTTGGGGAAAAGCTACCCGCAGACGTAAAAGAACAGATCGAGCAGAAACTCAACGAACTCAGAGAGGCGCTGAAGGGTACGGACAGCGATGCCATAGAAAAAGCTTCCCAGGCCCTCTTGGAAGTCTCTCAAAAAATGGGTGAAGTTCTATACCAGGCCCAGGCTGGTGCCGGAGCAGCGCCAGGCCCTGACGCAGGAGACCAGGAATCTTCTGCTTCTTCATCCGATGATGGCGATGTCATAGACGCCGAGTTCAAAGAAAACCAGTAGTCCATTCAGCAGATCTCCGGTCATCTTCGCTCTTATGGGGCTTGCGCCTGTGCAAGCTCAATACCAACAAAATCAAATGGCCTGCTTGTCAGTATTCTTGTTAAAGTTCTTGAAAGTTCGGCAATAAGCACATATATCATGGTGATGTTGAATGCAGTAATGCTCCAATCGTCTAACCTGTAATCGTTGTTTTACTTTGGAATCAACTTTCTTCTTGAGGAGGACGCAAAATGAATCGCAAAATTTCAATATTGAGCCTGCTGTCATTCGCCATGATTCTTGCTTTGGCCTTGCCTGCCAACGCAGGTAAAAAGAAAGTCAAGGTCGGCCCTGGTGGAGTTAACGTGGACGTGGACGGAGTCCATATGAAAGCTGATGAAGAAGGTGTAGAAGTGAAAGTGCCAGGGGCAGGTGTAAAAGCTGACCACGAGGGAGTTGAGATGCACGTTGATGGAGATGTAGACGTGGAAGTCAACTCCGGGCACAGCTCACATCACGAAGCTGCTGTCCCTGCGGGAAAGACACGCCATCAGCATATCGTCTGTGACGACAACGATGAGAAGACCTATGAAAATCTGTTCATTTCCGGTCGTGGAAATGGCATTGAAATCAAGGGAAACTGTGAACTCACGCTGGTCAACAGCAGGATTGATGTAAATGGATTTGCCATCAAAATCAGTGGGAACGGGGAGTTGAAACTTATAAATTCCTTTCTCAGGGGCAAGGCCGGCGCCGTGTTGGCAGAAGGAAATGCTGATGTGGAGACCGAAGGAAGCACTTTCTACGGCACAATTATAAAAAAAGGCAATGCAGATTTCACAAAAAATGACGGCAATCATTTCTTCAAATAGCAACCCTTGTCCAATCGTTCATAATTAGGTATTATTGAAAACAGCAGTACCATTGAAGGGGGGGTAAATAGATTAGGATTGGACTGGCTCTATGGACATGAATGGATATTCAGGAACACCTGGTTCTGCCAGGGTTTTGATAGTCGACGATGAAGAGGTGATTCGTCGCCTGTTGTATGAAACCCTGTCTCCCGAATACGCGCTGGCATCAACGGAAACAGCGGAACAGGCTTATGATTTCATTGAAGAACACAACGCAGATGTAGTTTTAGTGGATAAGAACCTGCCCGGTCTTACTGGCCTTGACCTACTGAAACAGGTAAAATCTCGATCACCTGATGTCGAAGTCATCGTAATAACAGGTTACGCTTCCCTTGAGAGTGCCTTGGACGCTTTGAGATTGGGTGCATATGACTACCTGCTGAAACCCTTTGATGACATATCCATAGTTTCTGAAAAGGTCCGCCGCGCCATAGAAAAAAGAGAACTGGCAAAGGAACGTAATGGATTGCTGGAACAACTCATGGTGTCGAACAAGGAACTCCGCTCCACCCAAGACTTCATGCGTCGCTCATACCTGGAGACTCTCACGAGCATGATTACCGCCCTCGAGGCAAGAGACGCTTACACCAGGGGCCATTCTGACAGGGTCGCCGAATTTTCTGTTGCCATCGGAAAAGAACTGAACCTTGGGCCAGACCGCATGGAAAGGCTCCGGGATGGCGCCCGGCTCCACGACCTGGGAAAAATTGGAGTTCGCGAAGATATACTTAACAAGGTTGGTCGTCTCAGCCCTGAAGAATTTGAACACATCAAGCAACATCCCATCATAGGAGCCGAGATAATAGGCAAAATGGAAAACTACCGCCAGTTGCTGCCCATGATAAGGAATCATCACGAGAGGTGGGATGGCAAAGGATATCCAGACGGATTGGCAGGTGAACAAATCCCGCTCGAGGCCAGAATAGTTTCCGTTGCAGATTGCTATGATGCCATGACATCCAAGAGACCTTACCGCGACCCCCTTTTATTGGATTCAGCCATGAACATCCTGAAAGAAGCATCGGGAAGTCAACTTGATCCCACAGTAGTTGGTGCTTTTTTCATGGCAGTTCAGAAAAGTATTGTCACTTCTCCTCTGAAAAACTGATTCAATTTTGACCAGCCTCACTCGATCATGTCTTTCTTGTAATTGAACTTTTTCTGTGCAATACAATATTCCAGTCAAACAAATCCAAGATAGAGGGAGATTCTTTGTCTGACGATAAACTCATGCTCAAGGGTGCTGCCTGGAAGCCCATCGTAAAATTCGTAAAGGTAACATTTGGCGAAGATCCTCTCTCGAAGGTTCTCGAATCTGTTTCACCAGAATGTCGCACCATCGCCTCAGAGACCATATTGGTAAACAGCTGGTACGACATGAGCCTGATAGAGGAGTTTATTTCTGCAGCAGATCGCCTTCTTGGCACGGGAGATCTTACCATCGCAAGAAAAATGGGGCAATACAGTGCCGAGTTCGGTATAAAGACCGTTTACAAGATATTCATGAAAGTCGGTTCGCCCGAATTCGTGATAAAAAAAGCTCCGGTAATATGGAAACGCTACTATTCCAGAGGCGATTTGAACCTCGTGGAATTTGAAAAAGGTCATGTTATCCTTCGCCTGACAGACATGGGGCAAATAAGCAAGGTCACCTGTGTCCGCGTGACAGGCTGGATGGAGACCACGCTAAGGATGAGCGGTGCAAAGGATTCAGTCGTTGAACATATCTCTTGCAAGATCCGCGGTGATTCTCATGAAGAATGGGAGGGACGCTGGCAATAGCGTCAGGTAGCCCAAGCAATGCCAAAGGAGTTCGGCCATGCACAGTGTGGCGGCGGTTCTTTTATCTCTGTTGGTGGCAGGCTCGACAGCAAACCAGAATAAAGACGCCCAAAAACACGAAAAGCTGTCCTTCAAGACCATGCAGTTTATCAACTCCCACTCTGTAGACTTTGATAAAAAAGGAAGATGCAAAGCTGTAGATGGGGTTCTTATGAGAGAATGGAGGGTTCCATCCTATCCTGCAGCCATCCCTCACTTTGAAACCTGTATCAGCGTATCATCCAATACCACAAGTGGCCTTGTGGATTTCAAACTCGTCATAAAGAACTCCAAGGGCAGGTCCATCACTTCGGTGGAAGGCGCCATGGATCTTGGTGATACAGGGGCTGCAAGTCAAGCCGTAGACTGGGATCATCTCGAAATCCCCAGGGCGGGCGTCTACCACATGCAGCTTTTTGTTCAGGGCAAGAAGACAGGCAACTACAGGATGGTCTTTAGAAAATCACGTAAATCACACTAGCTCTGTTGAGCTGGAGGTTTTGTACCACCTCTCGAAGGTCCTTGTAAAAAAGCCGGCTTCGTCGCCATGAGGACTGCAGGCATGACTGTGACCGATGCCAGGGCGCTTGTGATCATGGCGAGAGAAAGCAAGGCCCCGAAATAATGCAAAGGTATCATCTCTCCGGCCAAAAACACCAGTTGCCCGGATATGACGGTGATAGCGTTGATCATTATGGCCCTGCCAGACGTTCTCTGGGCGACCATTATGGCGCTGGCCGGTTCGCCGCTGCGCATCATCTCCAGTCTGGTTCGTGACATGAAGTGAATCGTGTAATCGATCCCAACTCCAACCACCAAAGAGGCGATAAGCACTGTGGACGAATCCAGATCTATTTTCATGAGTGCCATGGTACCAAAATTGATCAACAAGGTCATGACCATGGGAATCATCCCCAGCAAGCCTGCCAGAAAAGATCGGAACTGCAGCATCAACAGGACCATGGCCAACAAGGCAGCCAGGCCCAGACTGGAAAGTTGACTATAGACAAGACGGTTGTCCACGTTTACCGAGATATGGTGCATTCCCGTCTGCTGGAAGGTGGCTTTCGAGACTTCCCTGGTACTGTCAGTAGCAGCTTCAACGGGTATCCAGGCCGTGGTCGAGCAAAGGGGCCAAAGATCTCCACGAAGTTCATCCATCAAAAGTTTGTCAGCGACCGCGGTCTTTGGCAAATGAGCGAGCATTGCTTTGCTAAGCCATTCCAGCTTGTATTCTGACCTGCGTTGATCGATGACGACGAGCAGGGACTTTGCAAGAAAGCCCACACCCTGTGGGTCTTGCTGGATAATATTTTCAGGAACGATCCTGCGAATAATCTCCTTGATGGATTCTTGATCGGCCCTGCCCTTTTCAGCTTGTCCGGCAACCTCCGCAGCCAGTGATTTCCTTGTGCCTGGATCCTCAATCTCCATATCTGCTTCATCGGAATCCAGATAAGTCATTATTCTGGACTCGTAGTCCTTCGCATTCAATTTTCCAGGACTCTTGTCAGCATCTCTCAACCATTTTAAAACCATCTCCCTTGTGGACCTAATCTCGGGCAATCTCTTCTGAAGATCCAGTTCAACATTCCACGCAACCTGTCGAAGCCTTTCTTCAATGGCCTCTGTCTTTTTTTCCGCACTGATCTTGCCAAGCTCGACTCTCATGGCTGCCTGGGGTAGTTGCCTGAGAAAATCATCTATCTGTGCGACCATTACCCTCAGTCTTGAGGTATCGGAGGAAGAGGACACCCCCTGTATCAAGGCATGGGTCTTGTCCTTGTCTACGAACTGCGCAAGAACCTGTTTACCCTCCAGGTTGAACCACAGGTTTCCCACCCCTTCTTTGGTGTCTGGAATGGCTTCGTGACCCGTCATAACCTTGTTCATCTCAGCCAGTATCCCTGCGACGGATCTCACGTTTGAAACATCTGGAAAATGGCGAAGATATTTTTCAGCCGTAAACATCGTCTTCAGCACATATGGATCCTTGATGTCTCCATCGACCGTGATCCAAATGGGGACATTACCTCCAAGCCTGTTCTTCATCATCTCGTCTGATTTCCTTACAGACGAATCCCTTGGAAAGTAGGTAATCATGTCGAATTTGCGATCCAGTCCAGGGATGAAAGCACCGACCGCCGCAGAGACACAAACGGCCACCACCAGAACCGCAGCCTTGCGTTTTATGGCGAACCTCCCAAGTGATTCCAAAAGCACCACAGACCATCCTCCCCCGCTCTTTTCAACCTGGTGTCGTGTGGGCTTGAGGTAGGACAATATGGAAGGCAGCAAGGTCAAGGCCACGACCATGGCGCTGAAAATTCCAAATGCCGACATAAGACCAAAATCCTGGATGAAAACCAGGTTGGAAGTCATGAAAGATAAAAAGCCTATGACCGTGGTCAGACCTGCCAGGCCAATGGGCGCCATTACATCCACCATGGTCTTGCGCAAATGAGAACCATAGTCCTCACCTGGTTCCCCCTTCAACTCATCCACCCTGTGAAGCAGGTGTATGGCATATGCCGTTCCCAAGGCGATAAGAAGCACAGGAATCACATTGGACAGCATCGTGATGGGAATATGGAGGACAGCCATTAGCCCCATGGCCCAGGTTGAACTTACAAGCACCGTCAACATGGGCAGCAGGACTCCTCTTATGGACATGAAAGAGAGAAACAGGATCAGGA
>JALVPF010000336.1:0-412 GCA_027031935.1 Myxococcales bacterium
TGGGTATATTGTCCAGGGCAAACACCATTTGGCACATGATGTCCACCGCAGGGTTCTGGTTGGCATTGGTATCCCTGCTGGCCATAATTGTGCTTTTCTTCAAGCACTGAACAGGGCCGTACTTTTGGGGTCGCGACTCTCCGAGAACAACAAGGTCTAGAGTAATGCGAACAAAGCAAGTACCTTGCGTAGGCCCGCGGCAGGCGAAGCTGTGCGGAACTGCGAGCCCCGTCGAGCAGTGGAGGGCAGCGAGCCGTAGACAGGGCCGTACTTTTGGGGTCGCGACTCTCCGAGAACAACAAGGTCTAGAGTAATGCGAACAAAGCAAGTACCTTGCGTAGGCCCGCGGCAGGCGAAGCTGTGCGGAACTGCGAGCCCCGTCGAGCAGTGGAGGGCAGCGAGCCGTAGACAG
>JALVPF010000336.1:422-12562 GCA_027031935.1 Myxococcales bacterium
GGGGTGACCGTCGTTAAGCAGGGCCGTACTTTTGGGGTCGCGACTCTCCGAGAACAACAAGGTCTAGAGTAATGCGAACAAAGCGACCAGCACTTTCGTAGGCCCGAGGGCAGAGGGATTAATCAGTGATGATGCTCACAGCCCTCACAGTGATCATCTTCGCAACCGGCATGAACAGTTGCCTGCAACTCCTCTGCAGTGGCTTCGCGCACCTCCACCACCTCTATGTCAAAGTGCAGCCTCTCGCCCGCAAGGGGGTGATTGAAATCAGCCATGACGTGATCATCTTCCACGCTGGCGATGCGCACCGCAACCGGCCCGTGAGGCCCCTGTCCCTGAAAGACCATGCCAGGCTGCAAGGCAACATCATCAGGGAAATTGCTCTTTGAAATCGGCTTTACCAGCTGAGGATCATGAGGTCCGTAAGCTTCCTGCGCATCCACATCCAGCTTGGCCTTGTCACCGACCTTCATACCCATCATCTGCTTTTCCAGACCGGGTATCAACATGCCGCAGCCATAAACAAAGCCAAGGGGGCTTCCCTTTTCCGAACGATCCACCTCTTCTCCCGAATCGATGGTCAGAACATAGTCGATAGCAACAAAAGCGTTCTGTGAAATATTCACGTCTTCTCCCGTCATTGTTGGCCGTGCCGGTCATTTCCGCACCATGCGAAAATGCCGAACACGTAAAAATTTGCTTACACTAGCCTGTCAGCAAGTATTGGATCAAGCCTGATCAAAAGGCCCTGAAATATCCTTTTATACGTGCTGACCCCAAGGCTTTATCATGGAGTCAGATTTCCCGGATCGCAGGCAAGGTGGAAAATCAGAGCCGCCCAAAACTGGTTGACCAAAACACGGACATGGTGCTATCGATTTGCCTATGAAAAACGAACTCGATCAAAAACTGTGGCTGCTTCTGGACAAGACCCTATCCCGGTCTGAACTTCCATCACTTGGGGAGCCAAACAGGGGCAAGGTAAGAGACGTGTACGATCTGGGTGACAGGCTTCTGATAGTCACCACGGATCGAATCTCGGCATTCGACGTGGTACTGGGCACGGTTCCATGCAAGGGCCAGGTTCTCAATACCATCGCTGCTCACTGGTTTGAACTAACCCGGGAAATAGTACCCAACCATGTGACATCAGTACCGGATCCTAACGCCATGTTGGTAAAAAAGCTGGATCCTCTGCCAGTCGAGGTGGTGGTAAGGCGGTACATCACCGGGTCTCTATGGAGACACTACCAGGCCGGGAAAAAAGACGCCTATGGATTTTCGCTTCCAGACGGACTTCGGGCGGATCAGAGATTCGACGAGATTATCATAACCCCCACCACAAAGGCAGAGTTGGGCGAACATGACGAACCCATCTCAGAAGATGATATCATCTCCAAGGGTCTGGTGAGCGAGTCCACATGGCAACAAGTCAAGCAAGCTGCCTTGGGACTTTTTTCCTTGGGCGAAAAGGAAGCTGCATCCAGGGGACTCATCCTGGTAGACACCAAGTACGAATTTGGTCTCGATGGAGACAGGCTCCTGGTCATGGACGAAATACACACACCTGATTCCAGCCGCTACTGGGAAGCCGATGAATACGAAGAACTGTTCAATTCCCAAAAGCCGCAAAAAATGCTGGACAAGGAAAACATCCGCCAGTGGCTCATACAACGTGGCTTTTCCGGCCAGGGCACACCCCCGGAGCTTACCGAAGAAGTCCGTATAGATCTCGCAAAAACCTACCTGAACCTCCAGGAGAGGCTCACTGCAAAACCCGTACAGCTGCCCACACAGGACCCGATGGAGCGACTCGTGCAAAACATTTCCAACGCGGGAATATCCGCTTCTGGAGGCCCTTCATGAAATACGTCTGCCTGCTTTTCCTCTTTCCCTTGCTCATGGGAGCTTCCCCCGATTTATCCGGCATCTCGCCTGATGAAAAAGACAAGGTTCCGCCAGGAGTGATCCCGGACGACCTTGCTCCAAAAACCGACCAGGAAGCGGCCGAAAGAGTTGCCACTGTTTTTATAGACACTCTCCTGAAAGGCAAAGCCCAGGCTCTTGCAAAACTTGGTACCGATCCCTTTTACTTTGCAGGCAGGCGGGTGTCAGAAATCTCCCATATCGAAAAAGAATGGAAAGATGTCTACAAGAGGATGGGCAAGAAACTCCCTGACTCAGAACAAATGCAGATGGAAGTGCTTGACTACAAAGCAACAGTAAAAAAATTCGGTAAACCACCAAGCAAATACAAGAATCTGAAACTGAACAAATGTTTTTTTGCAGTTGTCAGCTTTGCAAGGCGAAGGGGCTTGTTGCTGATCCTGACCAAGGACAAGAAAGCAGGCTGGATGGTTACAGGCGTCACCGACTGAGGTCACTAGGGAAGCTCTATCTCGACACTTTCCCCATCGTCATGAAGCAACACATCTGCAAAAGGCGAGTAGAAACGCCCGTCGGAGAGAGGATCCAACTCCACGACCATATCATGCGAGGTGGGAATGCCCAGAAGTACTGCCGCAGGTTGTTTGGAACCATCTACCTCGACATGGGGAAAACGGATGTTTGCATTTTCGTCCCTGACCGCAACCCATGCTCCATCTGGAACTTCGTTGTCACCCTTGTTACATGTCACAGTACCTGAACCTGTCTGGATAATGGAAAACTCTGGTATGTCAACTACGCCAGATGATCCAGTGGTGGAAAACTCCGGGCTTTGCCCATCGAAAACAGTGACAAGAGGAGCAGCAGGGTCTTGCTTCCAGAACAGTGAAACATAAAACCTGCAATCGGTACACTGATTGATTTTGAGGTCCACCAACAGGGTTTCGCCTCCGTTTTGCGTGTCCATGGCCACCCTGGTTCCAGTAAACGGCTGGTAGGAATTTGTATCCTTACTATAAAGACGCAGGTCCAAGGCAAAATTGTTTCCCTGGACTCCCATGTCGAAGGGATCGGCGTCGAATCCACCTCCTGCCCAGGTGAGCCAATTCTGGACAGTGTCCGAATCAGTGCTTATTCCAATAGTGGAAAGCGGCAAGCGAATGGAACCCTCTCTAAGGTTTTCTTCATACGACTCATCCGGGTAGCAAGCCGTGACAACCAGCGCCAGCATGCTCAAGATTCCTATGGTCATACGCATAACCTGCCTCCTGACCTTCTCATCTTCTTTCCAGCTTTATCTTCAAGCTCACGTCAAAACCATAGAAGCCGTCTCCCCACATACCCGTGCTCCAATCTCCGACGAGATCCTCAACTCCATTTGAAGAATCTGCCATGGGTCCCTCACCGGAAAAAGTCCCGTTGTCCGACAAACCAAGACCAACATTTCCCCCCTCCACCCTATCGGTACCACTACCCTCAAACTGTCCATTGAGATCAACGGGTTGATCACCAAACTCGTCAGATGAAGAGGACGGGTCCAGAACCATTCCATTTTCAGAAAATGACTTGTCTGCATACACCCTGTGCTCAGGCTGAATATTCATGGCCAGGGCGCTGGGAGACTGAACAACATCCGTCGAGCTGCGTAGCTTTTTCAAGTCAGCTGCGGCAATGGCTTGCGGAGACGACGGACCATGGTCAGCTACAGTACTCCCCTGGCCTGCTTTGACGAGTACTGCCTGCCCACCTGCTGAAGCCCACGCCACAGTTCCGGACAAGGTCACCAGTTTCGTACCCTCTTGGCTTGTGAACATGGCAAACTCGGTCCCGCGCACCCCCGCAACCGCCCTCGAGTGCCTTATCTGAAAATCCGCCACAGAGCCTGCAACCACGTGTTTGACCAAGGCCCTGACAAGCCCCCTGACCAAATCCAATCTCGATACTCTCTTGTGAGAAGAAGGTTCGAACAGGTGCTGCGTGAGCCGAAGTGTGGTGTTGGCCCCGAGAGAGACTATGGCGTCATCGGTCAATAAAATCTTAAGGCGACCCTTTTTCCCTGTGACCAACTCATCGCCCACGTATACCTGCTCGCCTATCCTGGCAGCCACTGTATCCTGACCCCTCAGTATCCTGGCATCTCCCCTGAATGCAGCGACGAAGCCGGCGGGGTTGGCCTTGGCCTGAGCAAGGCAGGGCACCAAAAACATCATGAAAACCATCGAGCGAATATTGACCATTTCCACTCTCCTATTTCGCTCCCTAACAAATGCAGTAAATATGCCAATGCCCAGCATTTTCAAGAAAAAGCCCAACTTACTGAAATGAAAGCACTATTAAATTATGTCAAGACCTCTCTTAAAAACGGTGTTTCTCAGAAAACTGACAGAACCACAGTTTCCTGGCTCCCAGCAGGTAGCACAGATCCATATATTTCAACGCATTGTAGTGCATTATCTCAGGCATCACACCCGCCCCATGAAAGACAACTGGAAGATGTTGCGCTGGTAAGTGAAGGGCGAATCCACCAGGCCCCTGGAATCGTTGTACCAGAAGGAATAGGATCCCACCACCGACAACCATGAACAAACTCTAAGGGAGAGTCCAGCACCCACCGAAAACAGATCATCGACCCTGTGGCCATGATATGTGGAGTTTTCAGAGGAAAAATGATCTGACCTTTGCCACTGTCCTTTTGCCCATGCACCAAGGGGACCAAAGACATGGACCCCAGCCTTGGCAGTTGCTTTCAGACCCCAGATGTTCCATGCAGCACCCTTTGCATCTTCGAAGACTGCACCCACGGCAAAATCCAGTCTGAGCCTTTCGCCAAACAGCCCCATGTGCTGCCTGAGCGTAATCTCATGTCCGAAGTTGTCCCTGTCCTGATCTGCCAACAAGGGTTCATAAAAAAGACGCCAATGAAAAGCATACTCTATGCTCGTGGCCCAAGAGCCCCCCTGCGAAAGTCTATAGCGCACACGGGCTGTGTTGCCCAACATGAACACCCCGAAGCCCTTGTCCGCACTTACCCCGGTAACCCTTCCCAGATCGTCGAGCATGTCCAGATCCAAAAGGTACGACAGGTCCCAGCGATCCCCTCCATCCATCATGCGCTTATAACTCAGCACAAACCCAAGATCCGTAAGATCCAAGGACGATGGCGTTGGAAGCGAACCCAACTGTTCGCCCACATCGAAATTGAACGATCTAAAAAGACTCAGAGCCACGTCCAGCTCATTATGCCGTGTTGCCAGAGGCGAAGCCCATGCGGCCAGGGCAACGAAGGAAGTGGGAGCTGCAGAACCTTTTGTAATATCCGCTTCCAGGGTGACATTGGTATCATAGCCGCCACCTGCCGAAAACAGCATGCCCCAGCGTCCTGGTTTTCGAAGATCCTGTTGCGACATCATCCGGAGGTTTTCCCTGGCCATGCTGCCCACCAGCCCACTATCTGATGCTGCGATCCGGTTGAACTCACGGGCAGCCTGCTCTCTCTTGCCCAACTCCAGATTGGCCATGCCCAGGTAATAACCTGCAGATGCGGCAAATCCCCCACCCAGCTTCTGCGCCTCTGCCAAAAAGGGAATTGCATCCTGCTGTCTACCCTGCATGTACTTGCAATAGCCCAGGTAATACTGGACAGAAGCGCGGTGGGGCAGCTTGTCCAGGACCGAGGTCAGCTCTCTTTCCGCAGCCTTGAACTCTTTTTGTTTGATCAAGGCCAATGCAAGGTCCAGGCGAACCGCAGAGTTGGAGGGATCCAGTTCCAGAACCCTATGAAAAATCTGCACCGCCATGAAATACCGGCCTGAACTCAGAGCGACCTGACCCAGGTAATAGTTGGCCTGAACATTGGAAGGATCCTGCCTCACCACAGCATCGAAATGCTTTTGCGCTTCTTTCATATCGCCCTTGCTGAAAGCGATCACACCCTTGGCGTATTCCAGTTCGGAAGAGGCGAAGGACTTGAAGGACAGACCCATGATCAGCGAAAGCACCAAGGCCTGTAAAAAGCGAGAAAACTTCATGTCCCTGCGCTTTGATGTTTCCATGATGCATAAGCCTAGCATCAACAGGGGGGGTTTCTCTAGACAATTTTGGAAAGGAAACTTTCCAGATGATCCATTGCCTCTTCGATGGTATCCAAGGAACAAGCAAAAGAAAACCTCAGGTAACCCGGGGCGCCGAAAGCCTCACCTGGCACAACAGCAATACGCTCGTGTTCCAGCATCAACTCTGCCAACCGCAAAGTCGATCCAATCAACTCTCCCTCGAAACGTTTTTTCAAAACCTCTTCAAAGGAGGCAAAGGCATAAAAAGCACCTGACGGTTTGTGACACGAGACACCATCGAGTGCATTTAGCCTGTGGACGATGGCATCTCTACGCCTAGCAAATTCGTCTCTCATCGTCTGGACTACCTCGGCAGGACTTGCCAAAGCTGCCAGGGCCGCATGCTGAACAAATGTCACCGCGTTTGAAGTGGACTGATCCTGTATTTTACGCATGGCGCTTATAATCTCGCGTGGTCCCAAGGCCCAACCCAAGCGCCAACCAGTCATGGAATACGTTTTGCTCAAACCGTTTACAACTACCGTCCGATCCACAAGCTCAGGGTGCCTGATGAGGATATGCTCAGGTCTTTTGCCATAGACCAGCTTGGCATATATGTCATCCGTGACCACCACCATGTCCCTCTCCAGGGCAAAACGGGCCAGCAAATCCAGGTCCTCGCCGGAGAGTACAGCTCCTGAAGGATTGGAAGGGCTGTTTATGACCATCATGCGGAGATTTTTCTCGTCCAGTTCTTCCAGGGCCTTTCGATTCAATCCGAATTTGCCGTCAGGCATGGCGAGCATGACAGAGTTTGCTCCGGCCAACAGAGCTTGCGCTGGATATGATACCCAATAGGGAGCCTGTAGCAACAATCCGTCTCCTGGTTCCAGCACCGATTGCATGCAATTGTACAGACACTGTTTTGCCCCGAGCCCAACCACAACCTGCTCATCTGAATACTCCACTCCCAGTTCCATTCGCGCATTATCCCTCAGCACCTGACGCAACTCAGGGATTCCGGCAGACGGCGCATACCCCGTATGCCCGTCTTCCATGGCCTTGCAACAGGCGCTTCGAATGTGCTCGGGGGTTGGAAAATCCGGCTCACCAGCGGCCATGGGATAAACCTTGTGACCGGCTTTTTTCATGGCCTTGGCCTTTGCGGAGATGGCCAGGGTTGCCGATGGTTTTATCTCCTTGACGCGCTTCGCCAGTCTCATGTCTTTGTCACTCCATGGACTGAAAATTGGAATTCTTTTCCCGGAGGCGCTCCAACACCACGTCCGGGACCAGTCCGGAGATATCCCCATTGAAGTGAGCCACTTCCTTCACGGTCTGAGAGCTGACGTAAAAATGCTCCTGGCTGGTCATCATGAAAAAAGTCTCCAGGTTGGGTGCGAGCCTGCGATTCATGTGTGCCATCTGAAACTCGTTCTCAAAATCACTCAGCGCACGAAGACCGCGAATTATGATGGTAGCTCCCTTTTTCTGAGCATAATCGACCAGGAGGCCAGAGAAAGAATCCACCTCGACACCGTCCATGTCCTTCAATGCTCCACGAAGCATTTCGACTCTTTCCTCGACGGTGAACATGGACTGCTTCTTGATATTTATCGCCACCGCCACCACTAGCCGTGGAAATATCTTTCTCGCACGATGCACCAAATCCATGTGACCACATGTGACAGGATCGAATGAACCGGGATAGATAGCAAGGGAACTCAATTTTTGCCTCCTGTCAGTGGGCTTAGAAACCCCACGAATGTTGCGGAACCTAGCCCAAGCGCACGGTATTGTCAATCACAGCACCGATGAATCTTCAGGTAAAAACTCGTGAACCAGCGTTTGCCCATAGCGCTTGACCCGTCCCAAGACAAGACATCCCATACGTTCTTCAAATACAAGTGAGCCTTCAGTCTCGCACAGGACTATGGCCTCTTCAGACAACCACCCACCCTCGCCCAAAAGCTCCAGACATTTTTCGGCCAAGCCCAAACCATATGGCGGATCCATCAAAACCAGATCGAATTCCTGTCTGTATGAGTGATTGTTCAGAAAACGAATGGCATCTGTGTTGACAAGTCTCGCAAGGCTTGAAAATCCACAGGACGACAGGTTCTGACGAATATATTTTATTGCTCGTGAGTCTTTTTCCACCAAGACAGCTTTGCTGGCGCCACGGCTGAGAGCCTCTATGGCCAAAGCCCCTGTTCCGGAGAAAAGGTCCAGAACCAACTCGCCTGGTCCTTGTGGTCCCAACAGATCAAAAATGGCCTCACGAACCCGATCGGTGCTGGGACGCAAGGCTCTTCCATGGGGTGCCTTCAGCTTGCGACCTCTGGCAATTCCACCAACCACCCTCACCGCGAAACCAGCCTTGAAGCGATATGTTCCGCGGTTTTCTTCAGTCCCAGGTGTTTGAGTCGGATCAAGGCCCTGGTATAGGCCTTGGCCTCCAAGCGCAGGCGCAGGTCCTTTGTTTCGGCTTCCCCCCTTCGTTCATCTTTCAAGATGCATTCCCCAAAGCTGGCTCTGAACAATCCCTGTTGTACCGAGTTCGACTCACCAACCCAGCCTAATCTCAGTCCAGGATTTTCTTCGAAAAGTCCTTCAAACGTGTTGGTGTCCATATGGACTTTTGATTGTTCAGACAGAAGCAGCACGTCGGGAAAAACATCAAGCGAACGAAGTCTCTGCAGAATCTCCCCAGCATCTCCATCGAGGGAAAAATCCAGCAAAACGGCAAGTGCCAACTCCAGTTCCTGTGCTGGTGTAAGCACTCTGGGAACCCAAGAAAAATCATCATCTGATCCCGTGTTCCTCAGGTTTAGTCCAAAAGAGGTAAAGCCAGCCTCCACGCACGCCATAATCATGCTGCTTGCAGAGTCCAACTCGGAATCCACCTTGAAGTCCACGGACGGCAATTGGACGTGAAAGCAAATGGGAGGACATAAGGAGAGGGATTTTGCCAATTCGGTGCATTTCCAGACCAGTTCCCCTACTGCATGCTCATGTTGAAATCTGGCCATATCACCATCTACGAATAAACTCAGGCCAAGGGGTGCATGGGAATGAGCAGCCGCTCTGAGCAGCCCGGCGATCTCGGCTTCGCTTTCTGCCCTTGGAACCCACAGCACTGCGTTCGTGTCATGGAGACCAAAAAGCAAATCCCTGGCATTGAGAACCGGCACCATGCTTTGCACCCCGAGTTGATGCATCACATTTGTAGGCCGAAGCTCCAACAGGGGTTCTATCCACATTTCATGCCTCCCTGGAAATCATCAAAACACATGAATCGAACAGTGACAAATGTTCGAACCTGCAAGATTTCGCCACATCAAAAAAACGAGGGCTTTTGACCTAGATTTCCCATCTCGCTTGCGATCTCTGTGTCGATGCTTCGGAATCTTTTTCGGTGAGGTGATGCCTCGACGTGGGCAATCCACGACTGCGGACGATTCCTTGCATCTTCGTGACCTCACAAGCGATCTGGGAAATCTGATCCTAAAGGGTGGGAGTTTTTGATTTGACCAAAAAGCCCTCGCTCCAAAGCAAAGTTCAAACTAGTGTCTATTCGCAATCATCGCCGATACCGTTGTTATTTTCATCGGCTTGAGAACTGTTCCTCACACCGGGGCAATTATCATCACAGTTGCGCCGATTTCCACCGACACAAGGATTGTCCCCTGCCACCCCGCTGCCATCACCATCTTCCCTGACACCATCACCATCAGCGTCAGAGTCACATTCATCACCCTTCCCATCGTGGTCCATGTCGTGCTGGCTCGAATTCCAGATTTCCGGACAATTGTCACTTCCATGACAGTCATCTGCGACTATGCCGGGATCGCACACGCCATCACCGTCATCATCATTATCACAGGGATTTCCTATGCCATCATGGTCCAAATCACCATTGTCATTGTCGGACAAATCCGGACACAGGTCACAAGCATCACCATACCTGTCACCATCCCGGTTTGCCTGTTCGCCGAGCATTAGCTCTGCCGGAGTTATCAGACCATCCTGGTTGACATCACAACGAAGCTGAAAAATGGGATTTTTACATTCCAGGCCATTGGGGGATTGGGGGCAGTTGTCACACTCATCTCCCAATCCGTCCCAGTCGCTGTCTAACTGCCAGAGCTGAGAATAGCCATCATCATCTTCCATCTCCACCAACTTGGGAAAGAACTTGCAAAAGCCTGATTTGGTCCCATCAGCCATATTCACCGTACACTGCCATTTTCCGGAACAAGCTGGTTTGGGCAAGCGTCCAGCGGTAATTGCACTGTTGCAGTCTGCCGTGGTGGCACAGGCGATCTTTTCCTCCAAGGGTCGACAATGGACACAGCCCCTTGAATCAAGATCAAATCCATCCGATGAACCAAGGTAGCAAATCTTGGGCGTAGGGTTCTCCCCACTGAAACACGAAGAACATGTATCTGTCTGGTCGGTTATGTCAGCGCACCGATCAAACTTGGTAGCCTTCTCTTTTGCACTTTCGCTGGCAGGACAGCAATCATCTTTTGCCATACAAACAAATCTTCTCGAAAACCTGGCATTGGACACGTCAGGGCAATTGTCATCACAATCGCCTATTACCTTTTCGAAAACCGTCTGAACACCCGTCTCCGGATCTGATGTCACATGCACTCCACATCGACGATCCAGGGAACTGCCGCTCAAGTCACCATCGTTGGGAATCAAGTCATCATCGTCATCCACATGGCAGGTTCCCCACAATTCTTCATACCGTTCGCCCTCTATGACCTGAGTGCGTTTGAGACAAAGGTCGCCCAACTCGCAGTCAGAGTCCGCCACACATTCGGAACCAGTCCCTCCCCTGCAACCGGAGGTAACAACACCCAAAAAACCTGCCAGGGTGAGCGCAAGCACTGACGACAAAATTTGGATGCGCGTATATACGTTCACAAAAACCTCCTTAGAACCACCAACGGCAAGACACCGAAAAATCGGGTTTCTGGTGCGTCAGCATATAAACCAAACCAGTAGTGCTGTCAAGGTCATTCTCGTTCCAACCCCAATAGAATACGTGAGTTTTTGCTTGACTTGGCCGCTCCTCTGACATATTTACGGAGCCGCGGTAGGAGCCTGCCTGAACCACGGAGGTAATGGCCTGAGACCGGGAGGAAAGATGAACAAGCGCACCACAACGGTTGGAATTTCAATAATCCTGGCTCTGCTGGGGTGCCTTTTTGCAGCGCCTGCAACACAGGCCAATATAATAAACGAAGAAAATCAAATCTACGTCATTCGCCCCATCATCACTGAGCCTGCATGGACCCAGACCGGATTCTATTTCAACTCCATGGGCTTCGATCTTCCCAATGCTGTCTCCAGACCGAGCGCCCAGGTGGGATTCGTTTTCACTCCTGGAATAACCTGGTCCATAATGGATTTCATCGAACTCAACATCGCTTTTCCCTTTGTAGTCAATCCGGATGCAACCGGTGACAGAGAACTGGAAGCGGCCGACCGTGCGAGAAAACTGGATTCATCTTACCAGGACCCTCCATATTGGGATTCCACCCCTGACCTGGATTTTCCCGGATTGTCCCTGGGCCTTAAGGCTGCTGTCATAGGTAACAAGAAAACCGACAGGTTCTTTCTCGCTGTGGGCATAAGCGGAAGCATCCCTGTGGTCAACAGCGACAAGTGGTCCACAAACCTCATGGGACCCAAGACCATGCCAGGCCACTCCAATGCCTTTCGTCTGGCACCATATGTTTCTCTTGCTTACTCCCTTGGACAGTTCTCGCCCCAGCTACAGCTCGGGACCTTCTTCCGCTTCAACGAAGAGTTTTACGATGTGGATCATCCCCCCGCTGCGGGCGACCCCCTGGCCAAATCAGACTATTTCGATTTCTTCTTCAATCTGGCCCTTCCCTTTGCATTTCTGTATGAACACACGGCGCCGGTTTTGGAGATAAACGGGGTCATCGGCACGGAGAGCACGCAGGTCTTCATTACTCCAGCGGTGACATTCTTGCCGACCAACAGCCCGGCCTTGATATCCTTCGCATGTCAGATTCCCGTACTGGACGACGAGTTCAGAGGCATAGAGGGTGTTCGATTCATGGTCAACTTCAGCTACCGCCTGGATGCATTGAGTATACCGGCCCTGGCTTCCGACGAAGAAGATGCTGAGGGTTCAGACGATCAGCCGCCATCTGG
>JALVPF010000337.1 GCA_027031935.1 Myxococcales bacterium
CCTTCGGACAGCGTGATGCATTCCTTGAACGAGGTCGGAACCAGAATTTGGGAGTTGATGGACGGCCATAAAACCGTTGCCGAGATCGCCGAAGCACTGCAACTCGATTACGAGGTGGATAAGGAGAGAGTACTGGAAGACACCATGTGGTTTGTTGAGCGGTTGGCAAAGAAGGGACTCGTTTCAATTCCTTGAGTTTGATTTTTTTGCTAAATTTTGGGGATAAATGACCGATTATTGCTCGGGTGATGTTTTTGTGTCCAATGGGCTTGTCCCTTGAATCAAGATACCCTTGATTGCGCGATTGATCTTTTATTGAACAAAGGGTTAGTATCAAGCACTTATGCCGAGTGACGGTTTCGCCTCGGCTCTCTTGCTGGGGAGGTCAATTTATGATGAAGAAGATAGTGATTTTTTTATCTCTGGCTGCAGCGCTGGTTGTTGCGGGTTGCGATTGCGACGGTGGAAGTAATCAGCAGTGCTGCCCGGAATGCAGTCCCACCATCGGATTTCAGCGACCAACGGGAAATTCCCTGACAGAGTTCGACGACGCCAATGGTGAATCATCAGATGGTATACAGTACGATGTTTCTGTTCAGACTGTCGGAGTTCCCGCTGGTACAACCCTGACTCTCAGTGATGGTCAAAATGTATCGGTTCAGGCAGATGTTTCCATAGATGACGAGTCCAGCCAGACGGGCCACGTTGATTTCGGTGAGGTCGATTTTCAGGTCGGCACCGTGGAACTCTGTGTTTACGCCAATGTACTGATTAGCACTGACGAAGATGGCAGTACAGGATGCGAACCTCGAATGGTTTCGCTGAATGAGTGCAAGACCATAGTGGTTGAAACAGGTGTGCCTGCATGCAGATTCGAATCTCCTTCTGACGGTGCAACATTGACTGCATCAGATGATGCATCAGCCTCGGATGGCTTCCAGTACGATGTCTCTTTGGTTTGCAAGGGTGTCAACGACGGCGAGACCATTTCCTTGAGCGTGGCAGACAGGCCTCCCGTGGAGGGAGTGCTCGCCAATGCTTCGGTGTCTTTCGACGCAGTGGACCTGGCAGAGGGTGCCAACGTGTTGACCGCCCGCACCAAAGGACAGGATGGTTCGGATGTTACCGCGCAGATAGGTGTCACCGTTGACACTGGTGGTTGTGCTGTAAGGTTGATCCCTGCGGATGGAGCGACACTGAAAATTTCCGACGATGAAGACGGCGCGGAAGGTTTGCAGATAACGGCAACCGTGGAGACGGATCATGCCGGAGCATTTGTCTGTGCTGATGGCAGCGCAGTCACCGTGTATGTAAATGGCGAGGCTTTTGATGCGGGGACCTTTGTGGATGGACAGGCAGAGGTCTTGCTTACGGTTCCCGATGGCACGGTCGACGCCTACGCAGAGGTCAGTGGAGCTTCGTCCGGTCGGTCCATGACCAACGTGTGGTCCGTGTGTGCTACCGAGGTGGAAGTAAACCTGGAAGCACCAGCTGATGGACTTACCATCAGGGATGATGCCGACCAGGATCCCGATCAGGCAGGTATACAGTTTCCGGTCTCAGGAACGACCATGGGTATTGCTGACGCCGCTAACTGTTGGGTGGAGATGGATGGACAGGTTGTGATGGCCGATGACGGACCATTGACACCATCCGTGTTTTTTCCTGGCAGCGATTTTGAATTCCAGTACCTGACCTGTTTGCAGTCCCGCACCTATACGATTGATGTTGTTTGTGTAAATGCGTGTGGAGACCAGGTCTCCAGCTTGATACATACGGTCAACTGTCAGACAGAACAACTCACATGTGAAATAGTTGAACCTGCTGATGGAGCGAGCCTGCTCACAGAGCAGGACGACAATGGCGACCCTTCGGATGGCTTGCAGTACCAGATGCAGATCGTAACGGAGAACGTCCCTGACGGCTCTGGCTTTACCATCCTTGGCCTGGATATGCAGCCGCAGGGCGCAGTCATTTCCGCAAACGCCTGGTCTGGCGAGGTCACCATTCCCGAAGGCTCTGAAGTCAATCTTCAGTGCCAACTGGAATCCGGAGAGACCTCTTTCACTAACACGGTGTGTGTAGACAGTGAACCTCCTGCTGTCAGCATCGTAAGCCCTGTGGTCGGCACAACATTCCAGGAGCTGATGACAGACGTGGTGGTGGAGACCACAGGTGCACCGGATGGAGTTGCCGTGGTCATCGATGTCAGTGATGGCACAAATACCAGCTCTTTTCAGGGGACGGTCAATGGTGGTGGTGCGACAGTGCCTGTGACCCTCTTACCAGGAGACCCCGTATCTCTGACCGCAACCGTTTGGGATGGTGCCTGCGGAACAGATCCCCAGGACGGAAACTCCGCAAGTTCCGATCCAGTGGATGTCTCTGTAATCCCATGCACCGGCGCTCCGGTGATCGCCTATACCACCCCTGTACCCGAGGATCCCCCTCCCACCGTGATTCCCAACGCGGGTGCTGCCCAGGTCTGTGCAGACATCACAGAGATAGCATCTGCGCAGGACGTCACCCTTACGGTGCTCAGCGGTGGCCAGGATGGCCCGCGGCCCGCCGATGTGATTACTGGAAATTCCTTTTGCTGGAACGTGGTTTATTCCAACGGCAACGGAACCCTGACCATCGATGCTCAAAACGCCTGTGGGACGGCATCCTTGCAACAAACGATTTTCGTTGGCAATCCTTCTGCTCCCACCATCGCGCTCACCTCCCCCGCTCCTGATTCATGTGGAGCCAACCCTGATGTTCAGGTGATTGCCGCTACAGGTAACACGGCACAGGGTGATGTGTGTTATTTCTGCAGACGCCTCTACACAGGTGATAACACGGTTCCGGAATGTAACGCCCAGAATCCTCTGCGGTATGCCACGGACCTGGTAGATGCATCTGGAAATTGCGGCGCATCCGAGCCCATTCCCTCTGAAGGGGATTGGCAGATATGGGCCAGCGTTACCAATTCCGTTCCACTTACGTCCACATCCCAGGGCGTGGTCACAAGGTACGACACGACCGCGCCGACGGTGTCCTTCGCCCAGCCAACGGATGGAGCTGTTTTCAACATGGCTTCTGTGGATGCGGATCCTGGCACACCAGGCTTCCAGATCGCGGTGACGGTATCGTCCGGTGAAGATGGAACCCTGGAGCTGACCGGACATGACGGCCTGGTATCAGGCCCCACCTGGAACGGTTCAGATGCCTTCGACGCCATAGTGACCCTGGACCAGGGCGATTACACTTTAGACGCCCAGGTGGCTGACTGTGCCGGCAACACGGGGCAGGCCACATCTGTCATGGTGACCGTGGATCGAATAGCCCCGGACGGGATCATAGACGATCCGGATGATCTTATCCCCATGGGCCTTTCGGCAGATTCCAATGTTGCGCTCCCTGGCTTTCAGCATGATGTAACGGTCTTGTTCACCGATGCAGAGGCTGGAGATGAAGTCTGTGTCGAGCGAAATATCGACGCAGGTGGCTGGAACAACCAGGTCTGCCATACTCTCACCGCAGGAGAAGCAAACAACGGATATACTTTCGTCGATTACGAGCTGCTGCCCCAGGGCCAGGATCTTGCTACCGTACAGATTAGAAGCACTACCTCTGATCCTGCCGGCAACTCAAGCCAGGATTCGGTCACTGTACCCATAAACCTGCTCATGCCCAACGTGACCATCACCAGGCCAGAGGATAACGACGACATCAATCTTCTGGGAGACATGTGCGCAGATCCTGGAGTTCAGGTGCAGGTAAACGTGGAGACCGCAAACACCACGGCAGGAGATCTCCTGGTCTTGTGTGTATGTCACGGCACTTGTCCAGCGGCTGATCCCATGTCTTCAGACCTTTGTACCAGGGCCGGTTTCGGTACGGAAGCCTGGGTGGGGAGCGTTACGGGAGTGACCACCCCCATCGCCTGTGTCGACATGGCAGAAGGGGACGACATTCTAATCGCCTATTCCGAAAATCTCCCCGACCAGGGGACTTTTTCGGCTCCCGTGCTGGTTCATGTGGACGGGATCTCTCCCACCGTGGAAAATTGTATCGTGTCGTCAGACGCTGATTCCAATGGCTGTATAGACGCGTCAGAGGGGTCCATGGTCGTCACCTGCACCGTGTCCGATGCGGGCAACTCCCTGGATGGACAGACGGCGACCCTCCGCAGGGACTGGCCGCCCGGAACCGCCCTGGCCTCCGGGACCATATCAGGAAACTCAGTCACCATAACTACGGCTCTTGCTGACGGTGACTACGATCTCACCCTGGTGTTTTCAGACCTCATGGGGAACTTGAATATCAGGAGCGATACCCCGGTGGTGGCAGACCCGGAAGCTCAGTTTTCCATCAGGGCGGACAGCACGGATCCCACCATTACCATTACCAGTCCCTTGGCAGGTGTGCTCAACCTGTCCGATGACGACAATCCGGGCACCCAGGACTTGGACACCAACTTCTGTGTGTCCACCGATGCAGAGGATGGACAGATCGTTACCTTTACCATCGATGGTGTGGATGCAGTAGGTACCGCCGTATCCGGCGGGGTCGCATGTCTGGGCATACAGTTGGATCAGGGGGCACATTCCCTGGTCGCATCCGTGGATGATTCCTGTGGAAACCGTACAACGAGCAATACCGTGGATGTCACGGTGGACACCATTCTTCCCACCATCTCATGCTCTCAGCCCACTTCGGGCTCGGCATACAACGTGCTGGACGTACCCTTTACCTGCACCACTAGCGAGTACTTTGCAGGACAACGTATCACGGTGGTCTCCACCCTTGGTGGTGAGAGATGTCAGCAGGCAACGGACGCATCAGGGACCACCTCTTTTACCTGCAACCTGCAGACGGGTACACAGGATTTGTCCCTGACCGTGGATGACCAGGCAGGCAATGTCTCCAATACCTTGAGTATTACCAATGTGACGGTGGATGTTACCGGTTGTGCCATATCCATAAACAATTATTCTGGTAACGAGATCTTCAATGCTGCAGACGACAAGGACGCAAACCCTGCCAATGGTCTGCAGATTGACGTGACCGTCTGTTCCAGCGATTGCTCCAATTGCTGTACGGTCAAGCTCTTCGTGGACGGTGTTCAGTATGGTTCAGACCAGAGCCTGGACGCGAGCGGCTGCAGCACCTTTACGGATGTAACTTTCGCCGATGGAGATGCCGGGCGGGACGTGGAGGCTCATATCATCGATCAGGCGTCCAATGATACCTATACGGGCTTTACTGTGGAACTGGTGGATCTCTATGCTCCCACCATAACCAGGCTTGCTCCTGGGGCCGACAGCGTCACCTGCGTTGCCAACTCGGGCAATCCCTACGTGAATGGCACGGATATCCTGGCTGACAAGCTTGCCGGTGCACCTTGCGAAATGGACATGCAGTTTCGTGTTACGGACGGTGGAGACGCAACCTACCCGGGACAGCTTCGCATGGAAGAGGGCGGAATCATCGCGGGGCCCACGAGTATAACCTCAAGCTCGCAGGATGTGCTCTATGCAAATCAGTCCCTGGCCCATGATCAGACTCACAATATAAACGTCATCGCCCAGGACTATGCGGGCAACACAGCCACCCTGGCCATGACCGTGGAAGCCGACGTGGTTGCACCCGACGAGGTGACAGACGCGGCTGCCTCTCTGGTTCACTCGCGCCATGCTGATGTGGACATGAGCTGGAGTGCGGTGGGTGACGATGGTGCCACGGGGACCCCGGCAGCTTACCTGGTCAGGTGGGCAGACGCGGCCATTTCGGACCAGGCTGCCTGGGATGCTGCAAGCGAGGTCTATTCCGGTACCAGCAACAGCCCGAGCCTGCAGTGGCTGCCACCCCTGCACACCTATCATTTTGCCGTGCGGGCCCAGGACGAGGTGGGTAACATGGGGCCTGTGCCCTCTGCTGATGTGCCCCTGGACAACAACTGGACCACCGATTCCTACACCGGGCCTGGAGGCAATTTTGGTTTCAATGCCTGGAACGTAGGTGATGTGAACAACGACACCTACCCTGATTTTGTGGTCTCAGCACCAACTCTCAATGGCAACCAGGGTTCAGTGTTCGTGTTTTACGGAGGCGATCCCATTGATCTGAGCTCCCCCCAGGAGTTGAACACAGGACAGGTGGAGGTCTTTGGTTGGGATGTGAGTGCTGGTGACCTGGACGGAGACGGCATAAACGACCTGGTGGTTACGGGCTTTTATTATAACGGCGGCCAGGGACGGGTAACCATATTCTGGGGCCAGGATGGAGCTCCCCTGACTGCTGCGCAGTCCATGACCATAGATGGTGCTGGCACAGGGCAGTTTGGCCGCGCTGCCGAGATCATAGGGGATATCACCAATGACTCGCCTACCCACTATGCAGATCTCTTCGTTGGTGCCCCTTTGATGGACTCCAACGGGCGGGGCTATATCTTCTTTGGCAGGAGCCGTGCTGACTGGGCCAGCGTGTCCAGCGTTGCCGATGCTGACGTGGGTATTTTGGGTGTAGCTTCAGGCGACTGGTTCGGTTACAGACATGGAGCCACCACCCTGGGTGACATGGACGGAGACGGCCATGATGATTTTGCCCTGGTGGCTTCTGCTGTAAACAAGGTCTATACCTTCGACGGTGCCACCATCTCCGCCATAAGCGGCAGGGACGTGGATCCTGCCACCGATGCCATAGACACCATAAGCTATGGTGCTGCCTATGACGATGGGACATTTAAAGCCGGGTTTGGCATGAGTTCAGTGGGAGGATTGGATTTCTCCAACGACTCCAGAAATGATCTCATCGTGGGGGATGCTTATCACAACTACGCATACCTGTTCCAGGGCATTGATGGCACCTCTCCTTCAGTGGTCATAGACACAGCCTGGACTGCCCGATTGACGCAATCGCCTGCCATGAATTTTGGTTGGGCTCTTAGCGGTGGAGACATCAACCTGGATGGATGGAACGATGTACTTGTGGGCACCAATTCAACAAGTGGAAACAGGGCCTTGCTTTATCTGAATAAAGCACAAACCCCATTTTTCGATGTTCCAGGTTCCGTGTTGACCGGAGGTGACTACTTTGGCATCGGAGTAACTTCCGGTGATTTTGACAAGGATGGATTGCCTGACCTGGTGATCACAAGCCTGGAAGGTGGCACGGGAATGGTGTATGTGATACATTGATTCTGGAGGATGAAGATGAAAGTTCAAAAACAGCAGCCGAAAAGAAAGTACAAAAGGCCATCAGTTGACTCTAAAAAGGTCTTATTTATGTCTAACACTTTCAGTACGCCAGCCGCTGCCATCTTCTATGGGCCGGAGCGAGAGGCCCCCCGGCGAAGCAGACGCTAGCTACATTTTAGTCCCCATGGGGTCTCATCTTTGAACTTCAACTTTTTTGCCTGTGATATACCTTTCTCGGTCAAATGCCACAAAGCCCTGGAGGAGCCTGCAAGCTTTCTCCTCGATTCTTTCATCTCGGAGAAGAGACCAATATTCAGACTGTTCATGGAGCTTGTTACTGGAAGCAAGTTTGCGAGGAGTCTGCCTACTGAGGGATTGTCCTTTGACGAGCGCCGGGATCTCATAGAGTTTCTCGGTTTCGATGGAAAAACGCTAAGGGTAAATCTGAGGATTGTGCACCAGGAGGCTGTCTCGGCAGCCCTGGGCTATCTCATGGCCGCTGTGCTGCCATTACACAATGGCCTTCTCATGCACGCTTCTGCCATAGCAAGAGATAAAAACATCTATATTTTTGCTGGAGAATCCGGCGCAGGAAAGTCCACCATTGCAAGGAACTCTTCCCTTGACCTGCTGCATGAAGACAGGGTCGCCGTGCGGCATACCCAAAAGGGCTGGATGGCTTATGGGCTTCCCATGGTGGACAACGAGGGGCTCCCAGGTGTGAACATGGAGGGGCGCTTGAAGATGGTGGGGCTTTTGGAAAAAAGCCACAGGGACGAGATTCGTCCCATGGAAAAAAAGCCTGCCCTGTACGAGCTTTCGAAAAACGTGATCCTGCCCAGGGGAAAGGGCCTGGATCCAGCAGCCACCTCCCTGGTCCTGATGGATCTGGTCAATGATATCCCTGTATCAAAGGTGCTCTTTCGCAAAAACAGCGACGTTGCAAAGTTGCTTTGAGGTACTCGATGGATCTTTCGCCTTATTCAGATCGGCCCTTGTTCTCTTATAGATATTTCATCTATTCTCCCAGCTGGCAATGCAAGGCCAGGTGCAGGCATTGTTTCATCCCTGCAGACAAGAGAAGGTCCAGCCGATTTGAACGAAGGGTGCTCGAAAGAGCCCTGGATACCGCCCCCAAAAATCTGAAGATAGTCGGTCTAACAGGGGGTGAGCCTTTTGACCATATGCGCAGGTTCATGGCTGTCCTCAGGGCCATAAAGACCTCCGGTCGGGTGGCCACTGTTGTCACCAATGGGCTGTGGGCTCGTGAGGCAGGGGATATAAGGGGGACCCTGAAAAGATCCCTGGACCTGGGTTTGGTGGGCCTGGCCGTTAGCCTGGATGATTACCACAGGCCCAGGCTGGAGGTGGAGCAGATAAGGCATGTCCTGGAGTCAGCCAGGGAGATCGGTTTGGCTGTACACATAAAAGCCGTGGGCAGGCGTTCCCTATCCCTGGTATCAAAACTCGAGGCAACAGGTGTGATGTATGGCCAGGAAAAGCCCCATTCAAGTTTTGACCTGGAGCGGGTGGGGCCTGCTGAGGGCTTGAAAAAAGACCTGACGTCAAAGCCGGAGCTGGGCCATTGCAAGGGTGCCATGGAGCCCATGGTGACACCGGACGGAAAGGTGCTTGCCTGTTGTTCGCCTCGATTGTTCTCTTTCAACGGGCCCCCACTGGTCTTGGGTAATGTGCTGAAAGAATCACTGGATGTGATCCTGCAGAGGGCATCGAGAAGCTATCTCCTCGGTGCTGTTGCTGCCTTGGGCCCGGGTGGCCTTGTGAAATTGCTGGGCAGGAAGATTCCCAGGACCAGGGATACCCGCTGCAGCCTGTGTACCTCAATTTTGACAAAGCCTGAGCTGGTGGAGCAAGTGCGCAATGTTATTGCTGCAGACAGGCAGCTGAGAAAGAACATTGCAGGCAGGCTGATGGTGTACGAGGAGCTATACAGGCCGGAGTTTCTACCCGAGATCCAGACCTTGCTGGACAGGCAGGAGAAAAGGCATGGCGCCTGACGGCGCAAAAAAGCCTCCCTTCGTTATCTTGCCAGGCGATCCTCCTGTGGTGGTCATGCTAGATGCGAATCATGCAAGCTCAGAGGAGCTTGTGGCAGCAGGCCATTGCATGGAGCCTGTTCTCAGCCCTGGCGACAGGCTTAAGGTAGAGCTATTTTCCGGGTCCCTGAAAACAGGAAGTATCGCTGTGTTCAGATCCAATGATCGCTTGTTTGCCCATAGAGTGACAAAGGTGGGAGACGGTGTTTTTTGGGCGGCAGGGGATAAGGCAAGCGAGGCAGATGGGCCCATCCCCTTTTCTAGGTTGATAGGGACCGTGTCCATGGTGTGTAGAGACGGCCTGTGGAGCCAAGTGGAACCAGCCTGGTCTGGTGCTTTTCATTCGATTACGGCAAGGGTCGAGCGCGTCATCAGGAAAACCCCCTTGCTCTCTCGTGTTTTGAAAAAAGCCCGCGCTGGCCTGGCAGGACTGATGCCTGGCTATATGAAGAATATCTTGGATGTGCGTACCACAAGCGATGCAAGGCAAGTGGCTGCTGCCATGATCTCATGGTCAGGTGCCATGGACTCACAACATCTTGCTTCTGTGGAAAAGGCCCTCGCCGGTAATAAAGCCTGCCTGATCAATGTGTATTTTGCCAAGAAATGTATTGGCAGCCTGGTGCTTATGAAATCCACATCCGCCAGCAATGGTGACCCAATCGCTGTGGCAAGTTCCTTGTGGTTGCGATGGGTGTTTCTGGCTGTACCCGTGGTAGAGGCCCTGTTGTCTCAAGCTGTGAGTCGGTCCAGGGACTGGGGCGTGTGCTGTATTCGTGTGGAAATAGACAGGGA
The DNA here is from genome assembly GCA_027031935.1 of Myxococcales bacterium. Classification (GTDB taxonomy): domain Bacteria; phylum Myxococcota; class B64-G9; order B64-G9; family B64-G9; genus JALVPF01. Next base: position 10,037 of record JALVPF010000337.1, read on the forward strand.
TGCAGTTGGATTCTCTATGATGGATCGGGCCGATGATTGGCGCCGGATGCCGGGGCAAAGAGGAAGCCTTGTTTTTCAGAAGAACCTATGAACCTGATTCAGGTATAAGAGTGGTGTGGGGAAACACCCCGGAATAAGGCCCAGGGGCTTGTCTCGCTATTTTATACCCAGCCTCTTTGGCAATGCGCTCAATCTCACGTCTGGAAAAGAAATGTCCATATCCGGCTCTGCCTGAGATATCGTCTCCTGGATCTTCGGCCCTAGGGTTTTTTTGTCCGACAAACAATTGTCCCAGTCTCCAGCCAGCTTTCCATGCCCTGGTACGAGCTCGCTCGGTATCGTCTCCTCTCATCCAGAAGCTCAGCAGCACAGGAGCCCCTGGGGCCAGATGAAGGCATTTTTTCAACACGTCGATTCGAACAGTTTCCGAAGCTATATGGGTATAACTTCCCCAGCCAAACACAACAGCGTCGTATGGAGCATGGGATTGTATGGTAGTGTTGAGTCTGGCAGCTGTTTCTGAGCTTTCATCTGCCATGTCCTTGTATGTACCTTGTTCGAATGCCAGGCAAGCCCTTTTTTGTTGAAGGTCTTGTGTTTTTTTCACGAATGATGAAGCAGGATCAAAGGCCACGACTTCATACCCGAGATCCATCAGCGCGATTACTTCCCGCCCTGTTCCTGCACCCCCAATCAAAATACGACATGGGGCAGGTGGGAGATCTTTGTCGAACCATTTTTTCTCCCAACTGAAGAGGCCGTCTCTCTGGTAGTCTCCTCGGGCAGAATAGATATGTGATGTTAGCTTCGTCCAGTGGTCTGGATCCAGGGCTGAGAGGGCAATACCCGAGAGGAAACGATCGAGGCGATCAAATTGCCTGGAAAAATACCACTCAAAACGTAAGGCTCGTTTTAGTGCACCCAGAAGCACGATTTTTTTCATTGCAATTGTTCCTTTGGAAAATGTTTCCATGATGATAGACCCTTGGTCATTGTATGCCGAAGTTTTTGGTATATGGTATTCTTTTTGGAGCATGGTTTCGATTGCTGGAGGATATTGCAATGAGAAAGGTTTTGTTGTTGGGCTTTGTCATCGTGTTTGTGCTTGCTTGCGGTAGTAGTGATGACACTGAAGTCACGCTGGATCCTGATTACCTGCTCTTGCGTGATACCCTTCCAAGGGTCGCAGACTGCAAGGCGCTGATGGTTCATCCCTCGTGGGGTCGAAGCACCTGGAGCCCCGAGTTCTTTCCTGCGACCCACTGGCTGCTGGGTGATGACAGTACGCGGCAAGCTTCCCTTGACGCCCCTGTGCCCCCAGGGGTCAGCGCAGCAGAAATAAACCTGACCATAGATCCCAAGGCCGGCACCATAAACGGTTCTGCCGTGATTCATGTCTTGACACAAGAGCCCACAGGCGCGCTTCATTTCAGTCTGTCGGCAAACCATGCCGAGCTTGCCAGTTCAGATCCTCCAGCTGCCCTCTGGTCATTCGAAGATGGTGTCCTGGAGGTAGTGGCCGAAGAGGAGATACCCCAGGGGCAGACATGGACCGTCGAGATTCAGTGGAGCGATGAAAAAGTGGAGCAGGTGCAGGAGCTTTTTCCTGAAGGTGGAGGCACGGTGTTGGCCAACCTCATATCCAGGGACTCCACCTTTTTTACATTTGGGTACAACTATTGGCCAATGCTGCAGGCCTCCGGCAAGATCCCACAAGCGGTGTTCCATGTGACCTACCCCACGGATCAGACCCTGGTGATGAGCGGTGAGCTTACCGACAGCGTGGATAACCAGGATGGAACGAGTACGGACACATGGCGTCTTGATTTTCCCTTTATTGGAAATGTGGGCCTGGCCTTGGCCAAATACGACAAGGTCGAAGGAAAGTGTGGTGATGCTACACTCCAGATATACGGCAGGCCGGGTGAGAGTATAGACGGTTATCCCATTGTCCCTGGAACTTACACCGCAGGTCTTGAAAAAGCCTGTGACTATTACGTGTCCTTGTTCGGACAGCCTTCTGTCGAGGCAATAAAATTTGCAGGAGTGGACGAGCGATTTACCAACGGCTTTGCAACTCCCGGTCTCGTGATCGTGCCCAACTACATATGGGATGATGATGGTACAGGGTCCTTTGCAGAGCGTGATTTTTACCTGGCGCACGAGCTGTCTCATACGTGGTGGGGAAACGACGTGTTTCTTGCTGATATGAAGGACGTATGGCTCATAGAGGGCATGGCTGATTGGGCCGGGTGCAATGCGGTCAGAAAGATGGAAGACGAGGAGCATGGAACCAAGATCTGGATATGGGAGGTTACTCCCTATCTCAACTGGCTCGTCATGGGGGGTGACGATCATGCTGTCGTCCCTGAGGATACATCTCATCTGGCGCCTGTTGTCTATTATGTCAAGGGAGCCTGGGTCCTGAGGATGCTTCAGAGTATCGTAGGTGACGACAAAATGGGTCAGATTGTGGGGCAGTTCAGACAGGATCACAATTTTTCTGCAATGTCCAC
>JALVPF010000338.1:0-10194 GCA_027031935.1 Myxococcales bacterium
CGGACTGGTGGTCCGCTACAACTGGATAGAATCGGGCAACAGGCAACTCGATCTGGTGGACGCAGAAGACAGCCACGACCTTGTGGAAAGCCCCCTGTATCATCAGACATACGTGTATGGAAATATACTGGTGGAACCTGACGGGGCCGGCAACTCGCAGATCGTCCATTACGGTGGAGATTCGGGTACCACCGACGACTACAGAAAGGGGACCCTCTATTTTCATTACAACACGGTGATTTCGACCCGCTCCGGAAACACTACCCTGTTTCGCTTGTCCACCAACGACGAGTCGGCTGACTGTCGCAACAATATAATCTATGCCACAGCAGGTGATGGGTATCTGGCCATGCTGGATGAATCAGGGCAGCTCAGTCTGCGGTCCAACTGGATCAGTGCCGGCTGGGTGGATGGTCATTCGGGCATCGATGGCACCATAGACGACGATGGTTCCAACATCATGGGTGATGCGCCAGGGTTCGAAAACTTTGCATCCGGGCAATACTCTCTTGCCCAGGACTCGCCTTGTATCGATGCTGCAGGAGACCTGGACCCGAGCATCGTAGATGATTACAGCCCGATCATGCAGTATGTTCCGCATTTGGGTTCTGTCTCCCGGATTGCCCAGGGCGGTGTATTCGATTTGGGGGCATTCGAGTTTTGTCCTGACGGTCAATGCCAGGAGCCGGACGGAGGAATTTCAGACGCAGGCACTCAGGATGCAGGCACTCAGGACGCAGGCACACAGGACGCGGGCACACAGGACGCGGGCACACAGGACGCAGGCACACAGGACGCGGGCACACAGGACGCTGGCACACAGGACGCTGGCACGCAGGACGCAAGCGTGGATGCTTCTGATGGAGGCAGCGGGCCTGATGAGGATGCAGGATCTGCACAGGATCAGGGATCGCATGTTGAGGTCACGGGTTCTTGCGGATGCAGTGCAGAGTCATCCCATGACGAAAGTGGAATTATGATCATGATGCTCCTGTTATTCTCTCTTATTGGAAAACGCAGGTTTGGATGAGCATGCCTGGATGTGTTTCATTTACGCCTGATGCAAAGGAGGCTCTGAAGTGACACGACTGACTGCTATCATGTTTGCGCTTTTTTTGGCGGCATCTGCACATGCGGAGGACGGTGTGAAAGAGGCCGACTATGTCTTTTCCATCAACAACTCCTTCGGCATTGCAGGCATCGATAATTTTTCCAAGATGTCAGGACTGTTGTGGAACCTGGAGGTGGATATCAGGCTGCACAATCCTCACCTGATCCTCTCTCCCTATGTCATGGTTTCAAAGGCGAGACTTTACAAGGGTCTTTCGGATTATGCTGATGATGTCATGATTAGTTCCCAGTGGAATTATTCAGGCACAGGCCTCAACTTGAAGTACAGTCCGTTTGGGCCTGGTGTGTTTGAACTCCTGGTGATCGCAGGGGTGTCGGCGCACGTGTTTGGTGATGATGGTGCGGTTGGACCCACGCTGGGTGTAGGCGCCTATATCAACCCCTTTGCTCAGATGGCAATAGTGCTAGATGCTACCTATACGCTGACCTTTGGTGGTGAGACTCACATGCTGGGTGTTGGTGGGGCAGTGTTCACAGGCGGCCTGGCGTTCAGGTTTTGATGATCGCCAAGGCAAAAGTGGAGGTTGATATGAAAACTTGCATGATGACATTTATATACGCTTTGAGCGCGTTGTCCTTTTTGTGTTTTTCACCCAGAGCCTTGGCACAGCAGACCGGTGATGAGGTCAAGGCTTCGGACCAGAGCAAAAGTCCTCCTGGGGATTCCAAGGGGACGAAAGCCAAGAAGGATGATGACAAGGCTTTCGAGACCTGGGGCTCTGATTCGAAAAAAAGCTCTCCTGCAGAGGATCCATCAAAAACCGGCGATACAAAAGCTGTTAAGAAGGAAGAAAAGGATGTAAAAAAGGTCGATTCTCAAAGTAATGATTCTTCAGACAAGATTAGAAAAGGACCCCAGGTGCCAAAGGGTGTGGCTCCTCATCCCATGGATGCCCACGAAGGAGAGATGAACAGGTCCATGCCCAAGCCCCCACCTCCAGTCAGGCATGCTCCAGATGAAGCTGCCAAAAATGAACATGCTGTAGTGCCACCTGCCGGGGGTGAAGAAAAGAACCTTAACCTACGAGAGCACCAGATGAACAATGCTCCCAAAAGAAGATTCAAGAGGTATGATATAGGTGTCTCCACCGGTTTCGGTGCCGGCGCGACCGATTCGTTTTCCAGGTCTACAAGCGTCATCTGGAAAGTGTCTGGTGAGTTCTTTTTTGACAGGGTGGGTATATCGCCCTTTATTCTGGCAGACAAGGGGCGGAGCTTGACCGACGAAGGTCTCACCTTTTTCGTCTCTTTTGGCGTCCAACTGAAATACAGGTTTTTTACTGACAAGGTCTTTCAGCCATACGTATCCGCAGGTGCTGCGGTTGCTTTCAATAGCGGAAAGACTTACGGGGACTCCACCGCAGGCCCCCTGGCCGGGGTCGGTGCACTAATAAAACTCAACGAGATTTTTTACCTTAACTTCGATTCCTTCTTCCTGTTTCCTCTGTCGGGAAGCAGCCAAGGCAATAGCGATTCCAATATGGCATACATCGAGTTGGGAGACTTGCTTTTTACCGCAAACCTTGGTGCTGCGATCCTGTTCTGATTTTTCATAAGCATTCCCTTTGAATCGAAATGTCATTTTTATGGAGAGGCCTTCATGCGTAACGAGCTTTCACAGTGGAGAGTCTTGCAGGAGCATTTTGAGTCCATGCGAGAATTGCACCTCAGAGACCTTTTTAAAGAAGACAAGGGTCGAGCAGAGAAGTTTCGCCTGGAGGCAGCGGGCTGGGTGCTTGATTATTCAAAAAACAGGATAAACCAGAAGACCATGGAACTCTTGCACCAACTGGCCAAAACCTGTGGCGTAGAGCAGGCGCGCGATGCCATGTTTGCAGGTGAACACATCAACGGCACAGAAGACAGGGCGGTATTCCATGTGGCCTTGAGGAACACCTCGGACGAGCCCATGTATGTGGATGGCAAGGATGTGATGCCAGAGGTTCGCGAGGTGCTCCATAAGATGGCCGAGTTTTCCCGCAAGATAAGAGCAGGGCAGTGGTGGGGCCATACGGGAAAACCCATCAGAAATGTCATCAATGTCGGCATTGGCGGCTCGGACCTGGGACCGGCCATGGCTACCAAGGCCCTGGGTGCATACGCCCAGAGAGATTTACGAGTGAGGTTCGTCTCCAATATCGATGCCACTGCGCTTGCTGAAAACGTTCGCGATCTGAACCCGGAAGAGACCTTGTTTGTGATCGCTTCAAAGACCTTTACAACACAGGAGACACTCACCAACGCACGTTCTGCCAGACGGTGGTTGCTGGATTCCTTGAAGGATACCGCTGCGGTGGCCAGGCATTTCGTTGCCCTGTCCACTGCTGCAGATCGTGTGGCAGAGTTTGGAATCGATGCCCGGAAGAACATGTTCAGGTTCTGGGATTGGGTTGGAGGACGCTATTCTCTTTGCTCTGCCATAGGACTTGGCTTGATGGTGTCCATAGGCCCAGAGCGTTTTTTCGAAATGCTAGATGGTTTTCACGCCATGGATGAGCATTTCCGTAAGGCTCCCATGGAAAAGAATATCCCCATGACCATGGCTCTTTTGGGTATCTGGTATATAAACTTTTTTGGTGCCGAGACTCATGCGGTTTTGCCTTATGAGCAATATCTGCAGAGGCTGCCTGCATATCTTCAGCAGGCTGATATGGAGTCCAATGGAAAAAGCATAAACAAGTCCGGCAAGAGGGTCACATACAGCACCGGACCCGTTATTTGGGGCGAGCCAGGCACCAACGGACAACATGCGTTTTACCAGCTGATCCATCAGGGTACCAGGTTGATCCCAGCTGATTTCATTGGCTTTGCAAGATCTCAAAATCCATTGGGTGACCACCATGACAAGCTGATGGCTAACCTGATGGCACAGACCGAAGCCCTGGCTTTCGGAAAAACACAAGAAGAGGTGCTTGCCGAGGGTGTGGATTCCAAAGATGTCCCTTTCAGGACCTTCGAGGGGAACAGGCCGACAAACACCTTGGTATCCAAGGAGCTTACTCCATTTTCCCTGGGTGCGCTGATCGCGGCTTATGAACACAAGATCTTCTGCCAGGGGGTGATTTGGGACATCTACAGTTTCGACCAATGGGGCGTTCAGCTGGGCAAGGTGCTGGCAGGAAAGGTCCTCGAAGAGATCTCCAGCGAGTCTGAACCTGAACTCTCCCATGACCCTTCAAGCAATTGGCTCATCAAGTGGTACAGAGAAAATCGGAAAACCTGATCGCTGAATCTCTCGTGTTCCTTATGGGGCCGGACAGGATGCGTCCTCCAGGCACTTGTTGTCTATGATGGTTTGGCCTTTGGAGGCGAAGTAATAAGCCACCAGGTTGCCAAAATAGGAAAACACATCGAAGTCTGATTCCAGCCCCGTGGGAAATACCCCGTGTTGACCTCCTGGCCTCATGTATGCAAATCTTATCCCCGATTGGCCTGTGGCTGTATCCACGGTGCTTCTGAGTTCGTCCCCGGGGGGCGGTTCGGGTGCGTCGAATCCATCGGTGCTGTCATCCAGGTTGTCCGGATCGAACACTGCGTCCGGGGGCGGAAATCTTCCTATGTATGCCAGGCCTTCGTATACATGATTGGCTATGAGCCAGTCGTTGGGGGTCATGTCATATCTCGGGTCCAGTTCCAGGTAAGGTATGACACCAGCCGATCTCCCAATGGTGGCCTGTGTCTGTATGGGGACCGATTGATCGCCCAGGGTGGAGATCTCCAGGATGTTCGTCTCCGTGGGACCTTCCGGCTGAATGTCCAGGGGATCCAAAAAGTAGTGGGGCGCATAGTTTGCAGGGTCCGCAGGTTCCAGCACCATCTGGAACAGTCCCACCATGCGCCGAAGGTCTGGTGTGCACCTGGCCAAACCAAATCCCTCCACGGGTATGGTCAATGCGTCGCCTGCCTTGAATGTGGGTGTATGGTTCTTGTAGAAAAACACATCGGATTCGTATTTGGTAAATTCCTTTATGAGATCGCCATCCGGCGTGTAAAAGGCAAGCGAAAACTTGTCACCCCTGTCTGACTTTACAGAAATGCGAAATGTCAAGTCTGCCTGCACGTGAGCCGCGTATTGCTCATCCTTGGTCTCGTTGGTAACCACCACCAGGTCACCAGGTCTAAGGCCTTCAATGCTGCCTATTTCAAGCTCACGGCTTTGTGTTCCCAGCACTGCCTGGACAAAAATGTGAATGCTGTTTCCCGAAGGCAGCCCCACCACAAGTGGTCCCATGACCCTGAGCATCACTGCGGTTCTGACATTGCCCAACATGGTCCTGAGGCCCACATCCGACATTCCGCCACCTCCGGCGGTGGGGGCAGTGGCTATAATGGCTGGTTCCAGAGGACCCAGCACGGCGGAGTGTATTCCCCCTCCGCTCTGTCCCCATGCGTAATAGGGAACGTTGGGACCTCCCAGGTCAACGACCCCATCACCGTTGAAGTCGCCGGCCAGGTCCAACTCGCCGTCGTGGTTTTGATCCAGGTCCCACACGTGTTTTCCATCAAATGACCTCAGAATCCTGACGAGTTGGAAGTGGTCAGAGATGCTTTGTCGTACCACGTCCCTGGTGTGAAAGGCATATGCCGTCCAGTAATCAGCCCCAGAGTCGGCTGATCCGTCTCCATCCACATCCCTGGCTCTACCATTGAGCAAGTCCATGGCAAATTTCTTGAACCCGAAAGATGCGCCAGTTGTGACTATGATGTCCGAGAGGCTATCATCGACGGGCAGGCCGTGGCCCCACGCATCGATTCCCACTGTCGCAATTCCGTGCTTTGCCATGTAGCCGGCAAAGCCCATGGCCTCAGCGCGCATGGAACTATAGGAATGGCAGTAGATGACCACGGGAAAGGGAGGGTGATGAAGTTCTGTTGTCTTTGGTATGGCTGCTACGAATCGTATTGTGGTGGGCTCCTGTAGCGCGGTACCGCTTTCGAGATCGATGGAGAAATTTTCGCTGTGCATCCTCTTCGGATCCAGCCCATCCTTTGAAGTTCTAAGGAAATCAGCGCTGGAAAACGATCCCTGGGCAAAGTAATCGACGTTATCGAAGGTGCCGACGATTGGCTCCACCATCTGCATGTTGTCACCAAGCAGGGACGGGCCTACCATCTCGAACACGTTCATCAGCGCTTCGGTCTCGAGTATGTAAGGATCTGCATCCTTTTCATTATCCTTTGCCTGCGAGACCTTTACCAGGGGAGGATACTCATCAGCCAGCCATGCAAGAGGTCCTGTGCCATTGTATCCTTCCCTGATGGCGATCAGATCTGCGCTTATGCTCTGGGTCGTAAATGACCAGGCAAAGGCAATCTGTTGGGCATCCATATCAATTCCCATGGTTTTCCAGGAGGCAAAAACGTCCAGCAGGTTTTCGAGATCATGAGTCTGGTTGAGGTGATTGACCCACGCAAAGGGCGAGCGCACTGGATTGCCGTCCTTGCCAATGAGCCTGTCGGTCAGCACCACCGCATAGGTGGTCCTTTCCCTCAGTGGTACCACTGGCCTGAGTATCAGAGTGTTTGTCTCCGATTCGTAGAAGGTCATGAGACCATCTACGGGATCTGCATCCGGCGGCCAGACGTTGGGGTGATCCAGGACTCCATCGTCGTCCGTGTCCTCGCCAGCGTCCATGATTCCGTTGTGGTTGCGATCCTCTTCAATGGTATCGAAGAGCACGTTGGTGGCACGGCCCCTTGGGTCCGCATCAAAATATCTGTTGGTACTCTGCAGAGTAAGGGGAAAGTTTCCCCTGCCCATGTCCAGAAGTACGGCTTGTCCAAAACTTGGACTGCTTGGGGTAATATCCACCAGGAAGACCGCATCGTCCGAAAAATCCAGATTGTCCGCGTGCCTCTTGATGAGGTTTGGAATGTCCAGAGGGGCGTCGAATCTGACAGAAATGGGTTCCATGGTTCCAAATCCGTCCATGTGATCGATCTTGACCCTGGTGTCCTTTTCGAGCCAGGTTGGAGCAATCTGTGACGCGTTGATTCGAATGCCTGTGGGTGATGTGGCATCAGGCCTCGTGGCCACGTCATTGGGAAAGGGGATCTCAGGAAGAGGTTTTGCATCAAGATCGAACACCACCATTGGACCGTCACCTGAAGGAGTTTCTCTGAGGCCACCTGGTGGGTCGAATTCGCATGAAGTTATAATGAAAAAACCTAGAACAATTGAAAGGTATTTTGTCTTTTTCATAGTCTACCATCCTAGCACATCTTGTTGTTTGGGTGAATGAAGCAGAATTTTAGTGTATAATGACCAGTCGTGAAGGAGTGTGCATGGGTCGATCAGGTCTATTTTGTTCAGTGACCTTTTCAGTGTTGCTGATGATGGGAAATCTTGCATGCAACCCGGATACTGATCTAAACCTGGGTGTACACCATTTTCCCATCATCAACGGCTCGCCCGACTATGAACACGATTCAGTGGTAGCCATACTCTTTGGCGACTATCTTTGTTCCGGTACTCTCATCACTCACGACGTGGTCCTGACGGCAGGTCACTGTGCATATGGATACCAGCCATCGGATTTCACAGTGCTTTTCGGAACAGATGCCAACGCTGGAATTGCTCGTGGGGTCTCTGAGGTCAGGGTCCATCCTCAATATGACAGCTACAACATCGTAAACGACCTGGCCCTGCTGCGACTTTCGTCAGCCCCGCCGGCCGGGGTGGACCCCATCCCTTTTCTGCCCCATTCGCTGGGGATAGATAGTTCCGACGTGAATAAAAATCTGGAATACGTGGGATTCGGGCAGACAGAGACGGGATCCGTAGGTGTCCGGCTGACTATAGATCACGCCCTTGACTGGGTTTGTACATCTCCTGCCGGTTGCACTGTGGGGCCTGGATATGGCGCTTCTCCCAACACCATCTGCTCTTCTCAGTCCACTGGTGGTACTTGTCACGGTGACAGCGGGGGGCCTGCCTTTGTGTTGAGGAGCGGCAAGGAATATGTGGCAGGGGTTACGTCATACGGTGATCAGAACTGTCTTTACTTCGGATGCAGCACCAAGGTGGACGAGTTCGAATCGTTCATCGTCGATTTCGTAGGCGGGACCAATGGGTCTGTCTGTTCCGATCCAGAAGATTGTCTTTCGGGGTATTGTGCTGATGGGGTCTGCTGTGAGAGCGACTGCTCGGAGTTGTGCATGACGTGTAATCTCGCCGGTAGTGAGGGAGTGTGCATGCCAGCTCCTGATGGAAGCAGTTGCTCTGATGGAAATCTGTGCAACGGGCAGGAGACATGTTCGGCCCAAACCTGTCAGGCGGGTCAGGCACTGAACTGTGATGACTCCAACGTTTGCACCATGGATGGATGTGAGCCAGATATGGGCTGTGTTCATGAGCCAGTGTTAGACGGTACCGCATGCCCGGATGGAAACCTGTGCAATGGACAGGAGACATGCTCGGCAGGAGTCTGTGTATCTGGACAAGCATTGACATGTGATGATGGCAACGACTGTACTTCTGATTCATGTGATCCCGTATCCGCTTGTATCAATTCGCCTGTAGCGGATGGTACCCCATGTGGTGGTGGACAGTGCGGTTCGGCGAGTTGCCACAGTGGCGCGTGTATGCCGGATGACGAGAGCGTGTGTGATGACGCAGATCCCTGCACTGAAGATTCCTGCTCGGTTCAGGCTGGCTGCATGCACGATGTTGTACCCAATGGAACGGTTTGTGGTGGCTGCAGGACTTGCTTCAACGGGCTGTGCATCCCGGATGACGACTGTGAACTTACCGGTGATGGTTGCTCGTGTGGTGGACCTCTCCATGGTTCTCACCATGCAGGCCTTTGGGTTCTATTGTTTTTTTTACTGGCGGTATCAAGACTTGGCAGGATCAGAATCCACCCATAGCGCATTTACAAAATAGTTGTTATATTGAAAGATCCCTGAGTTTGGAATGGGAGGTCGTCATGAACAAGGTTGCTGCAATAATCGCGTTTTCTTTTATCTGGCAGGTCAGTCATGCCGGGTCTTCCAGGGTTGCATCCCAGTACGAGGCTGGTTTCAAGCAGGACGTGTGTAAGGCCATGTCTCGTGCCGCAGACTTTCTGGTGGCGGTACAAAAACCCGCTGAGCGAGGAGCTGTCGGTTGGTCGTGGCAGGTGGACAAGGGACCCATATCCAGGAACGTGGCAGGGCTTGCCGGCCAGGCCCTGCTCTCGGCATATTCTGCGACCGGGAATGAAAAATACCTGGAGGCTGCCAAGAGGTATGCTGATGGCCTGGTGGCAGAAAAGGACAAGTGGTCTACAAAAAACCTGCCCTACAAGACGGATATAGAGTTCCTGGCCCGTCTGGGAAAACTCACAGGCGCAAGCGTTTATAGTCAGGTGGCGGCTTCAGCTTTCGAGGTAATCAGGAAACGCTCGCCTGACGGAGCAAGCGAGGTCGAGCGAATAGCTTCTGGTCGAAAAAACTCACCATCTCTACTGGGCTTCGACGTGGCCTTGGGAATAAGGGCTGCGTCCGCTGTCTCGGCCAGGAACTATGCATATCAGATGGCCGATGCGGTCATAGGACGTATGGGCGGCTGGTACCGCATAAAGGAAGATGCCCGCTTTTCGTATCTGTCCGGTGCAGCCCTTGCTGCGGCATTGTCCGAACTGGACGCTGGTCACTATCGTTCCACCATCGAAGGCCTCAGGCGTGACCTTCAAAAGGCTCAGCAGTCCAACGGCGCCTGGCTTTCGAACGAGACCCAGCCCAGTGCATACGCTGTCTTGGCTCTCGTGGATGGGACTCCGTCACAAAGGGCCGCATCCGCCAAGGGCATAGACTGGCTGAAATCGACCATGCTCAAGAAGGGCTCATATGCCGTTTACAACGACTACATGCCTGAACCATTTGTGGGACAGGTCATATCAGAAGTGAACGCAGAGGCCCTTTCGGCTCTGGCCATGGCCTGCAGAACAAACTGAAATTATTTGTATTGGCGTAGCCATGCGTTTCTGGATTTCACTTTTTGCTTCTATAAACGTCCACGTCTGGACTTTGGCGCTGGCTGTGCTTTCTTTTTTCCATTCTGCCTCCATACCTGAATCCCAA
>JALVPF010000338.1:10204-33451 GCA_027031935.1 Myxococcales bacterium
CCGGGAAAGGGTGGCGAGGTGATTGTGCGCAATGAGCATATCGCCGATGCAAGGCACAGTTTGATCCTGAAACATTCCAGAAATTCCAAGAGGTCCATGGATTCACAAAGCACTGTCAGTGCTGAACCCAGCGTCGAATACAGTGTGAAAATTTCCAAGAGCCTTGCATCCAGGCCATTACCCTTTGCCCAATCTCAGAGATCGGATCTGGAGTTTCTACCTCCTTCTGCGCCACACCAGGATGTAGCCAAAGTACACCTGCCCGAGCCTGGCATGCAATCTGACTCCAGCGCACAAGAGGGAGATGATGACAAATTTGACCTGGACCCCGGGGGTGACACCAGGCCGCTGGTTCAGATAATCCAGGCCCGCATAGACGAGGTGACACCTTTGGTTCACCACACCTCTGGTGGCTGTCGCTTTGAAGAGGGTGTGGTGAGGATGAGGTTTAGAATTAGCCCTCATGGGTATACGGAGGTCAAGCGAGTGGTGAACTCGTCTGGGCCTTCTTGTCTCGAGGAAGTTGCGGAAAAGGTATTGCACATGGCGGAGCCATATCCATATGTGGCTGGCTGGGTGCCTGTGACGGTCAAGTTTGTCCTGTAAGAGCCTGCGAAGGATTCAAAATTACGGCCCTGTCAACGGCTAGCTACCCTTGGCTTCTCGGCAAGCTCGAAGCTACGGGCAGCTACGCCTGCCGCGGGCCTACGAAAGGTGCTGTTTGTTTATTCGCATTACTCTAATCTTTGTCGTTCGAGATTAGTCGCGACCCCAAAAGTACGGCCCTGCTATTCTTGGCAGATCCATCGGGGCCCTTGGTGCCGGCACCCACATGGAGCCTTCCATGAAAAAGCTTATTTCCTGTGGTGGAATATCGCGCTTTTCATCTTCGAGTTTTCTAAGCTCCCTGACTTTCTCCATGGGCATGAGTTCACCCAAGAGCTTGTCCACGTACAGGATTCCTTCCAGGTGATCCAGTTCATGTTGCCAAAGCACTGCGTTGGCACCCTCTGCCTCTGTGTGGATCAACTCTCCCTGTTCGGTGCTGTGCTGGATTTTGATCCACTTGTTGCGCCTTACCCTGCCCCCCACGCCAGGGATGCTCAGGCATCCTTCGTATCCTTCCTGGCAATCGTCCGATCTTTCGACAATCACCGGGTTTCTGACAAAGATTATACGCGGGTGTTTTGTCTTGTAGTCCAGCATCAAAGTGGCGATCCTGAGCGAGAGCCCAACCTGGGGACCTGCCAGGCCCACTCCTCCAGCTTTGGTCATGGCGCGAGCCATACGGGCAGATACCTTTTTCAGGTCGAGCCCGTCCGGTACCGGTCTCGCTCTTCGTCGCAGGACATTTGCGCCCCTGACGAGTATTTCAAAGCTCTTGTCGCCCTTTGCCAACTGTAGTCGCTCCTGCTCGGTCCAGCCAAAGGGTTTGGATGCCTTGAGTCCAGATGCACAGGCGCTCAACGAACCAATGCCCAGGGCGCCCAGGCCGGAAAGGACGAATTTCCTCCTGGAAAAATCTTCCATGTGTTTTTCCTCCACGCATCTTAGTCTACTACATGGCGATGGAGTATTACACAGTTCAAAAGGTATATGGACAATTTTGCATATATGCTTATCTTGTAGGCCTGTAAATCTTCAAGAGGTGACAATATGAGCAAGATCTATCCTGATTCCGGAGTGGAAGTGCAAGGAGCTATCGCCCGGCACTATGACACCATCATGAACATCATATCCTTTGGCATGTATCCCAAGTTTATCAGATCTGCGATCGCTGGCATGGGTATAGAACCTGATGACTGGATACTGGATCTGGGCTGTGGCACTGGGAGAAACACGAGGCTCATGCATGAGCATCTTGGTCCTAACGGACATGTTCTGGGAATAGATATTTCGGAGATCATGGAAAAGCAGTATCTGGAAAACTGCCGGGATTTACCCAATGTGGAGTTTCGCAGGGCGCGTGCAGATGTGAAGTTTTCCCTAGAAAACAAGTTTGACAAGGCCTGGATGAGCTTTGTTCTGCACGGTTTTCCCCATGAGGTAAGGTTGAGGGTCATAGAAAATATTTTTGAAAACCTCAAGCCGGGCGGAGTGTTCTGTCTCCTGGATTTTGCAGAGTTCTCCCTTGCCAGGATGCCGTTGGTCTACCGGGTGCCCTTCAAGGCGGTGGAGTGCAAGTACGCTTTTGACTTTATCGAAAGGGACTGGAAGGAAATCTTTCGGGAGCATGGCTTTGTGGAGTTCGAAGAACGTCACTGGTTTGGCAATTATGTACGCTTGCTGAAAGCAAAAAAATAGTCTTTTACCTGTCTGACATCTATTGAACCTTGTGCTCTGAGTCTGTATCCTTTGTATATATTTCACTGCATGTGTTTCATCAGGAGGCGTCATGAACGGATCTTCGCACCAGAGTCCCATACACGAGATGCCGGATGGCACAATGAAGATGACAAACCCCCTCAGCGGCCGTACCGCCTGGTGGGTGCCTGGGCGTTCGGGGCGGCCCATACGCGAAGCGCAACTTGTAAATACCACTCATGAAGAACTTCACGAGCCTGAAGATTATTGTGCGTTTTGTCCTTCGCAGCTTCTGTTGACTCCCCCCGAGATAGAGCGCAGGGTCAAGGAGGGGGATGGATTCAGGACTATTTGCCACCTGTATCCCGACAAGGTTCGCGACAGCAACTATTCGTTCAGACGCATGACGAATCTGTTCGAGATCGTCACTCTGGATTACTGGCGGAGGAACTATGATTACCGAGGACTTGCTCGACAGAGAGATTGGGCTGCAGCATACAAGCGGGACCCTGCCGGCCGGGAACATCTGCTGGAACTCATGCGCAGAAAGTTCGAGTCTCTGAAAAGAGCGGGTCATGACACGCCCGAGTTGACCGATGAAGAACTGCTCAGGGAGGCTGACAGCTTTTTTCTCGGCTGCCATCAGTTGATCGTGGGCTCTCGTCATTATCTGGAGGGTTCTGAAGAGGGCGATGTCCACCATCTGTATTCTTCGGGCATGATGTCTCCTGATGAACACAACGAGTATTTCAGGTTTACCGCTGACGCCATCAGGGACATTCATGAATGCAACAGGTATGTGAGATACGTGGTGACCTTTCAAAACTGGCTGCGTCCTGCAGGAGCCTCCTTTGATCATTTACACAAGCAGTTGGTGGGCTTGGACGATTGGGGAACGTCCATCAGCAGGGAGGTGCATGCCAGCAGGTCAGATCCCAATTTCTATAACGCTTGGGTAGTCAATTACGCATCGTACAACAATCTGATCATAGCCGAAAACGATCATGCCGTCCTGTTTTCGGATTTTGGACATCGTAATCCTACCCTCGCCATTTATTCCAAATCAGAGCACTTGCGTCCTTACGAGCACACGTGGGAAGAACTGAGAGCCGTCTCAGACCTGGTGCATGCTGCTCATGCGGCCATGGGACCGGCAATCTCCTGCAACGAGGAGTGGTATTACCAGCCGAGGGATTGTCTCGATCGGATACCATTTCATGTTCTGATAAAATGGCGTTTAAGCAATCCGGCCGGTTTCGAAGGCGGTACCAGGATATTCGTGATTCCCTTGAGGCCTAATGACGTGCGTGACGAGCTTGTACCAAAACTTTTCGAACTGAGGGCCAAGGGGAGGATTGCAAGCAATATGCACATCGCCGAAGAGTGCCCTGTGGAACCCAACAGTTTGAGGTACAACAGGTAGATATTTCTGTCGTACCTGGTTTCAATATTTTTGAAATTGCTCAAGAGCCATCTTCCTAAATCTCCCACATTATTGAATCAGATTTTCCAGATCGCTTGTGAGGTCACGGAGATGCAAGGAATCGTCCGCAGTCGTGGATTCACCACGTCGAGGACAGATTCCGAAGCATCGACATAGAGATCGCAAGCGAGGTGGGAAATCCTGGTCTTGACCTTGTCTTGACATTGGAACAAAACGCCTTACAGATTTGTTCAAGGATGCAGGGCGGTTGAAATAGGGGAGATACACAACGAAACAGAGGGGTGAGTTGTCTTTGCGGCTGATGGTCCAGGGAGGTAGTGCCATGATATCATTATTGAAAACAATGAGTTCCATCCGACAAAAAAGATTGTTGCCTTGGTTGAGTCTCGTTATGTTGACCGTGGCATGTGTGGGTGTGGGAATTCCCTCTAGCGGTGTCGCCGGTCAGCAGGGGCACGTGTGGAAGGATGCACCTGCTGACATGAAGCCACTGTTGCCCAGTGACTATCATCCTCTTCCATCTCTCAAGGACTTGGTCAAGAGACTCAAGCCCGCGGTGGTCAACGTGTATACCACGCAGATAATAAAACCAGGTGTCTTTGGCAGAGGCAACTCCATGGACCCGAGGATGCAGAGGTTCATGGGCAGAAAGGACCCTTTCAGTTTTTTCTTCAACCAGATGCCTCAGAGGGAGATGAAGAGAGCGTCTTTGGGATCGGGCTTCATTATAAGCCCTGATGGTTATGTTTTGACCAATCATCACGTAGTGGACAAGGCCACGGAGATCAAGGTGCGCCTTGCTGACGACAGTACTTTCGATGCCAAGGTGGTGGGGTCTGATTCCAAGACAGATGTTGCTCTTTTGAAGATAGATGCCAAGCAAAAATTGCCTTTTACCTATCTGGGTGACTCCGATGGCCTGGAGGTGGGTGACTGGGTTATCGCCATAGGTAACCCTTTCGGGCTTGGCCACACTGTCACCGCTGGCATAATCAGCGCAAAGGATCGTCAAATCGGTCATGGACCTTACGATGACTTCTTGCAGACCGATGCTGCCATCAATCCCGGAAATTCCGGTGGTCCCCTGTTCGATTCGGCAGGTCGTGTGATTGGAATCAACACGGCCATAGTGGCTCAGGGATCCGGCATTGGCTTTGCGGTTCCCATAAATCTTGCAAAGGATCTTCTCCCTCAACTACGTGTGTCCGGAAAGGTTACCAGGGGTTGGCTTGGGGTTGGTATACAGGACCTGTCAAAGGAACTGGCTGACAAGTTTGGAGTCAAGGCCAAGAGCGGAGTCCTGGTGGCGCAGGTGTTTTCCGATGGACCTGCCGACAAGGCTGGATTCAAATCTGGCGACATCATTCTGGCGCTCAACGGCCAGAGCCTGACCTCCAGCAGGCAGCTTACGAGCAAGATAGCCACCATTTCTCCTGGAACCAGGGTCAACATAAATATCCTGAGAGACGGAAAGCGCCTGACATTGAAGGCCAAGTTGGGAGAGAGGGAGCAGGGAGAAGCCTTGGCTGTTGGCAACTCTTCGGGGCAGGCCGAGAGTGCAAGTCAGCAGGCCCTGGGCCTGAAGGTGGCCCCCTTGACCCCTGAGCGGGCCAGAAGAATGGGAATCGATGAGGATATAAGGGGCTTGGTGGTGATTGATGTGGATCCTGCCGGTCCCACTGCGGGTATGGTGCAGCCCAATGATGTCATTCTGGAAGTCAACAGGAAGAGGATCAGGAACTTGGCAGAATTCAACAGGGCGGTGGGGCCTGACAAGAAGAGCACGAGTGTGTTGATGAGGCTCCAGCGCGGAGGGGCGCAGATCTATCTGGTTATCAAGAAATAGGAATTTTTCCTGACCGATTCCAGCATGCGCTTGGGGTCTTGACATTTTCAATTCAATGCCCATGTTTTCCTATGACCGATGGCGGTCATAACTCCAGATTATAAGGGGAGAAAGGAGGTTTTCCATGGCACTTTTGCGATTGTTTGGGGACGATGATTTTGTCAGCAGGATGGAACAGATGCAGAGGGAAATGAACAGGCTGTGGTCAGCCGCTTGGAGTTCATCCCCAATGGGTAGTGGAGTTTTTCCTGCCATGAACATCTATGACGATGGGGAGAGTTTCATCGCCCGGGCGGAGTTGCCCGGGATCAAGTCAGAGGATATTGACATCAGCGTTGCGGGAAAGACCCTTACCATCAGCGGCAACAGAACCATAGAACCGGTTGGGGAGTCCGAGACTTATCACAGAAGGGAACGCAAGTCTGGCGAGTTCAGAAGAGCGTTCGATTTGCCCGACCTGGTGGATGCCAACAAGGTCATGGCGCATTTTTCCAATGGAGTGCTGGAGGTCGTGTTACCTAGAGCTGAACAGGCAAAAATGCGCAAGATCAAGATCAATACCAAGTGACTGGCAAGGACCATGATTTCCCATCTCGCTTGCGATCTCTGTGTCGATGCTGCGGAATCTGTCCTCAACGTGGTGAATCTACGACTGCGGACGATTCCTTGCATCTCCGTGACCTCACAAGCGATCCGGGAAATCTGATTCAATAGTGTAGGAGATTTAAAAAAGGAGGTGATACCATGACTGCAAAGGAACGCAGAGAGCTCGAAGTCAACCAGAAGAAGGAGGTTGATACCCGGGCAGGTGAACCTACACGGGCCGGCGTGTGGTATGTGCCTGAAGTTGATATTACCGAAAGTGATGATGCGATCACCCTTTATGCTGACCTGCCGGGGGTCAGGCCTGAAAACCTGGACATAGACGTCAGGGACGATGTTTTGACCCTTACCGCCGAGGTAGAGCCCATTTCGGAGAACAGAAAACTCATCTGGCGTGAGTACGACATTGGTGGATTTCAACGCAGGTTCACCCTCGGTGAACGCGTGGATCAGGCGAAAATCAACGCCACCATGAAGGATGGTGTATTGACCCTGACCCTTCCAAAGGCGGAGGAACACAAACCCCGCAAGATTCAGGTAAGCTGATCCGGAGATGGTCTGGTAACTTGCGAGGCGGTGATGCGGGATTTCCATGCACGCCGCCTCGTTGTACATCAGGGCTGGACTAAGCGGGAGCATGTGCGGTGGCAAGAGATTTTTATCTTGTGCTTGGCCTGGATCGTGGTGCGAACGCCGAGCAGATAAAACGGGCTTATAGAAAACTGGTCAAGGAGTTCCATCCTGATGCCATGTTCTCCTGTCATGAGGGGGCAGCTGAACACCGGGCAGATTGCGGCCGTTTTCTGGAAATATCCGAAGCCTACGAGGTCCTGTCTGACCCCGTAAAAAAGGCAGATTATGATCGAACTTTGGCACAGTCCGACAGCGAGTGTGAGCCCGTGCGTGTGAGAACACAAGCGGCACTAGGTCATACCTTGCTGAAACACAGGAAAAAACGAAACCGGCATTCTGTCAGAGATTACCACCTGGAGGTGCTGCTGAATCCATGGGAGATGATCGAGGGTGCAGACATTCCCTTAGCCATACCACTGGTCAGGGACTGTCCCATATGTAGTGGTCTGGGTTGTGCCTTGTGTGCAGGCACAGGTAGGGTGACAGAGACCATGGATTTCATTCTTCATGTTCCGCCGGGCACGGGGCAGGCACGGGCTTACAGCCTGAACCTGGAAGATTTGGGCATAAAGGGCATAAGACTGGTTATACATCTCGGTCTGGACTATAATTTCCGCCACTGAGGACAATATCCACGGAGGCGGATAGATGGGTGATCGTCAAGACCTGGACAAACAGGACTGGATACCTGAAAAAAATCCTCGAGCCTCTGATGATGACCTTCTCCTGGACCCTTCTGCATACAGGCTTCTTTCGGATCTCGATGGCAGTCGAACCGTTGCCGACCTCAGTCAGGAAACCGGCTTGAGTGAACAAAATGTCATCTCCATACTTCAGGACTTGGTGGATCAGGGCGTTGTCCTGCCAGGTCCTGAAAAAAACGCAGATGAACACAAGGAGCAGGGTTCAACCGAACCTGCATCGAGTCCTGTAAGGTACAGGAAGCTTTTTGAGACAGAGCTGAAAAAACTGGATAGGGACGTGAGGGTGAAGCTTGCCGCAAAGGCATCGGATCCCGTGCTTTCTGCCCTGTGTTTTGACCCTGACCCTGGCGTCATAAACGGAGTGCTGTCAAACCACTCCATAGGATCTCAGCAGGCAAGGCTCATCGCAGAACACCACCATACGGCCTCGGGGCTGGAGGCCCTGTCGAGAAGGACTCAATTGATGCGTGATCAGACAGTGTTCAGGATGTTGCTGAGAAATCTTCAGGCTCCTGACTCGGTGCTCAGGAGGATGTTTTCTCCCTTGCCCTTGATACAGATCTTCAAGTCGACCCTAGGTCGGGAGTGCACGGAGAGGGCGCGCAGAATTGCGAGGGAGATCCTGAGACAAAAATTTCAACGCGGTGAAGGCGAGGCCAAGGCCGCCCTGATTTTCAACACAGAAGGCAGGTGCCTGAATCAGCTTCTGGGCTTGCCCCTGGATCAAAAGACGACGCTCTTGCTGTGCAGAAGAACTTACAACTCCGTTATCTTGATCCAGAGCCTGGCTCGTTTTCCTTCAACTCCCCCTAAGCTTATTGCACATCTTCTCAAACAGCCGGCAGTTCGCAGACAGCAGCATCTGAAGAACTTGCTAAAGCGGCATCCCAACTGCCCATCTGCGCTAAAACGTTGATGGTACTTTGAAACGATCGTAAATGAGGTGAAAAATCAGGGTGAGACTACATCAACTGCCCGCCATCCACGTTTATAACCTGTCCCGTGATGTGTCTTGAGAGGTCGGAGGCCAGGAAGCATACAACGTGTGCAACTTCTTCCGGTTTGCCGAGTCTGCCTAGGACTATCTCGTTCAGGGAGAGCTGTTTTGCCTTCTCATCCATCTTGGCCACCATCTCTGTCTCTATGAGTCCGGGGGCCACTGCATTTGCGTTGATGTTTTTTCTTCCCAACTCCCGGGCCAGGCTCTTGGTGAAGGCGATGATGCCTCCTTTGGACGCCGTGTAGTTGGATTGACCAAATTTTCCCCTGAGCCCATTGATGGAAGTCACGTTGACGATTTTTCCGTACTCTTGCTCTCTCATTATGGGAACACAAGCTCGCACGTAATTGAAATAACCCTTGAGGTTTATATTGATCACCCTGTCCCATTGCTCCTCGGTCATCTTCCAGATTACGCCATCCCAGTTGATGCCGGCGTTGTTCACCAAAATGTGCAGTCCGCCCAGTTCCTTTACGACTGCATCGACCATCTTCTGGGCGTCATCGAAAGACGATACGTCAGCCTGCACGGCCATGGCCTTGACGCCCATGTCCTCGCAGCGTTTGACCACGGACTTGGCTTCATCATCGTGCTTTCTGTAATTGATGGCAACGTTGGCTCCATAACGGGCCAGGTCCAGGGCAATGGCTGTGCCTATTCCAAGGCTGCCGCCCGTCACGATGGCTGTTTTTCCTTTGATACTCTCCATTTGAGTTCTCCCGGATATCAATCTTTTCGTGTTCTTCTCTCCAGCATCTGCTTGTGAATGCGCTGTACATGTTCCCATGTCTTTTCTTCCGAAGGGCTCTTTGGTTCCAGTCTTGGTACTGGTTTTGCCTTGTCTTCAGGGGCCTTTGCGACCATGAAGAAAACCCCTTCGCAGCACTGCCTCTGCTCCCACTGAGTCTTGTCCACGGCAAACACACTCACCTTGATTCCGCAAGTGTGTGTCGAGGTGTAGACCACCTGGGCTTGTACTTCAGCGATCTCTCCCTGCCTGACGGGAGCCTTGAAATCCAGCGCATCGAGGGATGCTGTTACAAAATCGCATCTTGCATATCTCGAAGCGGCAAGTCCAGCTGCCCTGTCCATCAGGGAGAGAATTTTACCTCCAAAAGCCGTGCCATATGCGTTGGTATCGCCTGGAAAAATCTCTTCATAGACACAAATGGGGGCTGTGTTGTCCTGTGTCCCTGAGCCCATGAATTCTTATTTCCCCGATACCTTGATTATCAAGCCTGCTGCCGTATCGCCTGCTGCACAACCCGAGAACATTCCATAGCCTCCGCCCTTGGTAACCAACTCTTCGATGAGTTCCACAACCGTGCGCATGGCGGTAGGGCCCTGCGGATGTCCAAACACCAGTGAGCAGCCGTAGTTGTTCATGTTGTCCAGGTCCAGTTCCAGTTCCTTGGCCAGAACAATGTCGTTGACGGCAAAGGGGTTATGGGTTTTTACAGCCTTCATGTCGGAAGGCTTTAGACCTGCATGCTCCAGTGCTGCTCTTGCCGCGGGTACCATGGCGGCAGCCATGAAGCCCTTCTTTGTCCTGGCAGTACCAAAGCCGAGCACCTGTATGGTGATGTTCTTGTCCTGGGACATTTCGGCTGCAACTTCCTGGGTGGTGACTATGATCCCGGCGTTGCCGTCTGCAGGATGGGTCTGGGAGCCATAGCTTACCTGGCCTTCCGGGAGAACCGGTTTGAGTTTTTGCAGGCCTTCGAGGGTGGTGGGAAAAATTCCCTCATCACCTTCTATGAGTTTTGCCCTCTTTCCCTTGCCTACCTCTGCCGGGACCATATACCTGCGCTGGAAAGCCCGGTCATCGTCCAGTGACATGGCGTATTGTTCGTACCGCCGTGCTGTCACCTCATCCATCTGCTCTTTGGTCACCCCGTGTTCTGCCGCAACGTTTTCTGCGGTCTGCAACATGGAATTTTTTGCCCACGGATCGTAACCGAAATTGTCCCACACCCAGTCCTCACTGTTGGGCGTAGCACCCGGTTTGGCCTGTGACGCAAAAACCATGTGCGGTCCGTTGGAGCATCTGTCTGCGGTAATGGCCAAAGTGGCCGAGGTGAGCCCGTTTTCTATATCCTGGGCCGCCAACTTCGTCACGGTAATGCCGGTAATACATGCCTGGCCGATCATGGGGCCTGTTATGTCCGGGTTGCCCAGCATGGCAGCCACCCATGGTCCACCGTAGAAGACCGATGTTTGGGGTATGGTGATGCCGAAATACAGGTTGTCCAGTTTCATGGGATCAATTTTTCGGAGTTCGAAAAACTTTCTTCCGGTTTTTGCAGCCAACTCCACAGCGTGTTCGTTGGCCAGGCTTCCCTGCCACTTCGAGAATGGGCTGGACCAGTAAGCACCGTAGGGAATGAATACTTTGGAAAACGCCATTGTAGACTCCTTGGAGAGTTTAGTTCAGTGGTTTTGCCACTGAGGTTTTCTTTTTTGTAAAAAGGCCTCGATGCCCTCGTTGGCATCGGTGGTGTTCATGAGATCGTCAACATAGGCCCGCTCCATGCGGTCGAGTTTTTTGGACAGGTCTTCGAACCATTCCCTGCGTACCGCGCGATTTGCGTGCCTGAGGGATTCTGCACTTTTGGGAAGTATATGCTTTTTCAAAAACTCATCTAAGGCTGCGCTGCCATCTTCTGCAAGCTGATGAACGAGACCCCATTGCTGTGCCGTCTGTGCGTCAATGGTCCTTCCGGTGAGCACCAGGTCGTCTGCCCGAAGTTGTCCAATGATGCCGGGCAGTATGACTGCGGCCACAGGCGGCAAGACGGCCAGCTGAATCTCCGGTTGTGCGAACTTTGCGTTGGGCTCGGCTATAATGAAATTGCAGAAGCTGGCAAGCTCCATGCCGCCACCAAGACATTGGCCGCGAACCAGGGAAATGAGAGGTGCACCAAAAGACAGGAGTTTTTTGAACAGGCCGTGGAACGAAGAGATCATCCCGGCTGCGCGTTCTTTTTGATGTTCCTCTACACTGGCGCCGAAACAGAAATGTTTGCCCTCTCCCTCGAAAACCACTGCTTTTATATCCTTGTTGGATTGGTGGAAGTCCAAGGCCGTGACGATTTCGCCCATGGTCTCGGCGTCCAGGATATTCCCCGGGGGAGAAGCCAAAACCACGTGTAGAACCTGTCCATCATGCTCCAGGGATATTCTCGTCTTTTTCGTGCTTGGCGCTTCAGACATGGCTGACCTCAGTCCTTGTTCCAGGGCATGACTGACTCTGTCAGCTCATCGGTCCAGGCAGGGTCCTTTGCCAGCTTCTTTCTCAGTTTGACAAAGTCCACCTCGCGACCGACTTCCCTGTTTCCCTCGTTGAACGCCCTGAAGCCTGCGCGACCTTCTGTCATCATGTTCAGGCCCAACCACGCCCTGTTGGTCTCACGGTTTTTGTCCCAGTGCAAGAGCTTGTGCTTTCGAACCGATTCCACGCTCTTGGTGATACAACCCGGGAAGGTGTGGAGCAGCTTTGCCGACAGGGCTTCGACCGCATCGTCCAGGGGTGTCAGGTCGATTTGACCGGACTTGAGGATCTGCTTTGCCTGTTTTGCTTCATCGCCTGTCTTGAATTCCCCGTAGACGATCTTTCCGTCGTCCAGCCACTTGTCCGTGATCACCATGGGGTTGCGTATGGTCTTGCCGTCGACCTTGAGAACCGGAACCGCTTCGTTGATGAGTCCAACCCTCTCTGACTTGTAAGACGACCATGGCTCACAAAGGGTACAAGACTGCATTCCCAACTCCACTCCCACAAACAAGGGAAGAAAATCCGTGGAGCCTCCATCCGCAACGGAGCCGTGTCGAGGGCCTGCCTGGCCAAAATTTGCCAGGTCTGAAGCTATTGTGAAATCACAGGCCATGCCTATCTCCTGACCGCCCGCAATACGCATTCCGTTTACCCTGCAGATGACAGGCTTGTCGCAATGCAGGATGGAGGTGACCATGTCGTTGAACAGTCTCATGTACTGCCGGTATTCCTCAGGGCGGCCAGCGTAATATTCAGCATATTCCTTGGTGTTGCCACCCGTGCAAAATGCCTTGTCACCGGTTCCGGTGAACACTGTGCATACGACGTCCCTTGAGTTGGATGCCCTGCGGAAATTGAGAATAACCTGCTTGATCATGGCTGTGGTGTAGGAATTGAACTGCTTGGGATTGTTCAGGGTGATCCACGCGTTGTAAAGACCATCCACAGGTTTTCCATCCAGATCCTTGACCGGCTTTTTTTCGAACAGCACCATTCCGTCAGAGGGTATTTCTTCCACCAGATCGTGATTTTTGAGTTCCATGTTCGTTCTCCTCGCTATTTTAAAACTGTTCCATTGTGTTGAGGCTATTGATTTCCAGGGACCATGACAGGGCGCTGGAGGATTTTTCTCTCATGGGCCAGCTCGAAGACCTCGTTGATCTGTTCCAGAGGGAATGTCTTTACGAATTCGGCTAGAGGGATTTTTCCTTCAAGCACCAGCTTTACCACCGGGGGATAGTACTCTGGCAGACATCCCCAGTTGCCTTTGGCTGTTGCGTGGAATGCCATGAGATTCGAGAGTCTAAGCTCGGGTGCTGCCATGGTAAAGCCCACCACTCCAAGATGAGCACCGAAGGTCAGCAGCCCAAAGGCCGTCTTCTGGCCAGGTGCAGTACCTGAAGTCTCGAAAATTTTCCATTCGGTCAGACGGCGTCCCTGTTCCTTGACCCATCCCGTGACCGCTTTGCGAAGCTCCTTGAATGGCATCTCAGCAGAGTTGAAAACCTTGTCCACATGTGGAGCCAATCTGTCCAGCTTTGCCTGGTCGATGTCTATGGCGATCACTGCAGCGCCCATGGCCTTGGCCAGCAAAGCTCCAAAACCACCTACTCCACCAACGCCAACGTATATGGCCGTATCATCCGGGTTGATACCACCGGCTTCAACGATAGCCTGGTAAGGGGTGGTGACTGCGTCTGCTATGATGCTCATCTCTGCCAGCGTGACTCCGCTGGCTCCTATGATGCCTTCTGCGCTGCCTCCGGGAACCTCGCACAGTTGTGCGGCAGGCACCACTATGTGTGTGGCAAATCCTCCCTGTATGTCGTTTCCGGGCATTTTCTGAGCCCGGCAGATGTTCCCCTTGCCCCGTTTGCAAAGGTCGCATTCACCACAGGGCATCACCGCCGGAATGATTACGGCTTTGGATTGCCATGACTCTGCTCCATTACCGCAGGCTTCCACGACCCCGGAGATTTCATGGCCCAGGGTAAGAGGCAGCGCGGATTTGGTTCGAACACCATCATACAGGAATCCCAGGTCCGTGTGACAGACACCACAACCGGCAACCTTTATCCTGACTTCTCCAGGACCCGGATCCATCACTTCAGATTCTTTCTTGACCAGAGGTTTGTTTTGTTCAACCATTTGCCACGAGATCATGCTCATTTTATCCTCCTGGATGAATCAGCTTTTTTTGTTTAGCGCTGCAACTTCGTCCACACATAAAACGAGGTTTGCGATGGCCCTGTTATACGGACAGTCGACACCGTGCTTTTCTCCATACTCGGCTATACGGTGGTTCAGGAATTCAATTTCGGTCTGGCGACCTTCCAGGACGTCACCTCTCATGGAAGGGACATGTGTGCCCGCCTTCTTGTAATATTCCAGGGTCTCGTCAAAGAAATTTTCGGGAAATTCATATCCAACCGCCTTGGCAATTTCTATCTCCTCTGCCAGTAACTTTCTCACCAGGTGTACCGAACGCGCAGATGCCATGATCTGTGCCATGTTTTGACCAGTCAGGGCGGACACGGGCATCAGTCCGGCATTGCGGATGGCCTTTTCCCATACGTGGTGTTGTACGTCCGGGGAAAACTCGGTCTCCAGTTTGGCGCTGCTCATCAGGTCGCACAAGTCCTTGGCCTTGTCCTGTGCCTCTGTGGAGGTTTTTACCGCTGCACCAATATGGTTGGGCGGGTTGAAAAAGGTCATGCGTATTCTGCCTAAGTCCAGCAGGTTGCCTGCATAATTGACAGCACCTCGCAGAGTACGTTCGGGACCCAGAACATCTACAAGCCCCTGTTCCGTATCCAGGCCATTTTGAAAGCTGACGGCAAGGCCCCTGTCGCTGAGAACCGCAGGTATATCCTTTGCGATGAATTTTACCACCGTGGCTTTGACGCAGACATAGACATAGTCGAATTCAGCCTTTTGTTCTGCTGCCTCCTGCAGGCTGAGGAATGATTTTGGTACCGGGACCTTCAGGTCTCTGGCTCCTTCTATGACGAGTCCATCGGTGCGGATTTTGTCCATGTGTGGAGCGTAGATGTCTATTATCGTTACATCCAGCCCTGCGTCCAAAAGGTGTGCGCTAAGTATGCCACCCACCGGGCCGGCGCCTACGACAGCGATTTTTTCTCCAGCCATGTTTATACCTCTCTGTGTTTCATGCCTCTGTGGCCCAGGTTTTCCCTGGAGCAAACAAAGCATTTTTCATGGTGTCATGTCAACGCCTCCATCTCCCACCTTCAAACCTTCCACCTCCTGAAATCCAAAATCTCCCACCCTCTGAAATCAGATTTCCCAGATCGCTTGTGAGGTCACGGAGATGTAAGGAATCGTCCGCAGTTGTGGATTCACCACGTCGAGGACAGATTCCGCAGCATCGACACAGAGATCGCAAGCGAGGTGGGAAATCAGGTACGCTCGTTGACCTTGTGGCTTTGGCCGTGTTACAACCCGTGACCAAATGGCAGCCAAATGATAATGGAAAACACGAAAAGAGGTGATCATGAAGTTATCCGATGTTGTATGTATTGGCGCGGCCAGAACTCCTTCAGGATCTTTTGGCGGTTCTCTAAAGGACATGCCTGCTTATGATGTTGGTGCCGTAGCGCTCAAGGGTGCCATGGAAAGGGCTGGTGTCTCCGGTGAACAGATCGAGGAGGTTTTCTTCGGAAATTGCCGTCAGGCCGGGGTAAGGACCAACCCGGCACGCACCGTCGCCGTAAGATCGGGAATTCCTTTTTATGTGCCATCATCCACCATCAATATGGCCTGTCCTTCCGGCATGAAAAGCACTATTTTCGGGGCACAGCAGCTGATGCTGGAGGAAGCAAAGATCGTTGCTGCCGGTGGAATGGAGAGCATGAGCCGGATTCCGTTTTTCATCATGGATGCCCGTTTCGAACCCTTCAAGATAGGGGACAAGAAGATCGTAGATGGATGGAGCGACAACATAGATCCAACTACCGGCCAGGGCATGGGCATGACCGCTGAAAATCTGGCTGAAAAATATGGCATAAGCAGGGAACAGCAGGACAGGTTCGCGCTGGAATCCCACCAGAAAGCGGCCCATGCACAGGATGAGGGATGGTTTGACGAAGAGATCGTTCCTGTCACTGTACCTGCCAGGAAAAAACAGGCAGAGTTTGTCTTTGACAAGGATGAGACCATAAGGCGGGGTTCGTCCATGGAAAAGCTGGCCAAGTTGCGGCCGGCTTTCAAAGAGGGCGGAAGCGTAACGGCGGGAAACGCCTGCGGCATGTCCGACGGAGCATCTGCTTTGCTGCTGACCACCCGGGAGCACGCCAGGTCGCTGGGAGCGGAAATACTGTTTTCGATAATTGGCTATGCTTCTACAGCAGTGGAAAACCACCTCATGGGTGAAGGACCTGGCGTGTCCATACCAAAGGCGCTGGATATGGCAGGCTTGAAGTTGGATGACATGGACCTTCTGGAGATCAACGAGGCATTCTCTTCACAGGTGCTCAGCAACGTAAAGCAGCTTGGCCTGGATACAGAAAAGCTGAACGTGGGCGGAGGCGCCATCGCGCTGGGCCACCCTGTGGGCTCTTCGGGCTCCAGGATACTGATCACCCTCTATTATGCCCTCAAGCGATTGGGCAAGGAACTTGGTGCAGCGGGTATCTGTGGTGGCACTGGAGTGACCTGCGGCATGATAATAAAAAGAGAGAGCTGACACCATCGCTGAGGACGGCCGTTATCGTGTCCTCGCCCATGCATAAGTCGATTATAGCCGGGTACTCGCTAGTCTTTTTTACCGGTAAACTCATTCCATTTCTCCAGTATAAGATTCATGTTCTTTCTTGGCTGCTAGACGATTTTCAATGATATTTTCATTTGGCTATTGCTGCAATGGACCCTTTGAGACCCTTTGAGCATTGACATGAGGGTCTTTGGGTGGAATACATACACCCACAGGAGGTGCTTTTTATGAGCGAGCCACAGAGAATACCAGCTAGAATCGCATCAGCCAAGACCATGAAGAAAATCATGGCAGACCATTTTCTGGGTATTGATGCTGCATCCAAGGATCCATCCAAGCGTGTGGCCTGGTGTACCAGTGTTGGGCCAGCCGAACTATTGCAGGGATTCGGGTTCGAAGTCTACTACCCCGAAAATCATGCGGCCATACTCGGAGCCACCAGAAAGGCCACCGAGTATATACCATATGCGAATGCGGCTGGTTATTCCCCGGATATCTGTTCGTATCTTACCGCGGACGTGGGCGCATACATGCAGGGATACACCCCCTTGACCGCGGCCTATGGCATAGAGTCCGTGCCCAAGCCAGATGTGCTCGTATACAATACCAACCAGTGCCGTGACGTGCAGGACTGGTTCATGTGGTATGGCAAACACTGGAATGTTCCTGTGCTTGGAATCCAGACTCACAGGAACATAGGGGAAGTAACCAGGGAGCACATAGACTCCATCTCGGGGCAGATTCGCAAGTTGGCCGAGGACTTGGAACCAATAGCCGGAAAGAAACTGGACATGGATCAGTTCAGGGAATCCGTCAGGCTCAGCCGGAAATGTTCCGAACTCTGGGAGAAGGTTCTTCGTACCGGCTCCCATGTACCCTCGCCCCTGACTTTCTTCGATGGTCAGATTCACATGGGGCCTGCCGTGGTGCTTCGCGGAACACGGATCGCCGTGGATTATTACGAGCAGTTGCTGGCCGAGCTTCAGCAGAGAATAGATGAGGGCGTGGCTGCTGTGCCAGGTGAGAAGGTCCGTCTGTATTGGGAGGGCATGCCTGTGTGGGGCAAGATACGAGCCCTGAGTGAGCAGTTTTTCGAGCTGAATACCTGTGTGGTGGCATCCACCTATTGCAACTCTTGGATCTTCAACCAGTTGGATCCTGATGAGCCCTTCGAGTCCATGGCCAGGGCATACACCGAGCTGTTCATAGTTCGTTCAGATCCTGTCAAGGAGGATTACATCGCGGAGATGTGCGAGGACTTCAAGGTTGATGGGGTCGTGTATCACGACGCAAAGACCTGTCCCAACAACACCAACAACCGTTACGGGATGCCCCAGCGCCTGACCGAGCGCACGAAAATTCCCCACCTGGTGATAAATGGGGACTTGAACGACCTTCGCTGTTACTCGGAAGAGCAGGCAAAGACCAACATCGAGGCCTTCGTGGAGCAACTCACGGAGGGATAGGCATGGACCTTTTTGCTGGAATCGATGTGGGATCATCGGCCACAAAGGCTGTGTGTATAGACGAGAACCTGAATGTGGCGGGAAGGGGACACGCTTATTCAGCTGCCGATTTCGAAGGCGCAGCCAGAAAAGCATTCGGCCAGGCATTGGAGGAAGCCGGAGCCAGTGAGTCCGATGTAAAGGCTGTGGTGTCCACCGGGTACGGGAGAACAAACGTGGCCTTTGCCACCCGCAGACGCACGGAGATCGATTGTCACGCGCGTGGGGCCTATCACTATTTCCCCATGGCCATAACAGTTGTGGATATCGGCGGTCAGGACAACAAGGTCATAGAGATAGACGGGAATGGAAAGCGCATCAGCTTTTCCATGAATCGAAAGTGCGCGGCTGGTACCGGGTCTTTTATCGAGGAGATGGCCTTGAGGCTGAAGGTACCTGTACACCAGGTCAACGAGTTGGCTGAAGCTGCAACCGATGAATCGGTGAGTATCGGCTCTTACTGTACAGTGTTTGCCATGACCGAGATCCTTGGAAAGATTCGCGAAGGGGTAAAAGCAGAGGACCTGGCTCGTGCAGCATTGGTGTCGGTGGCCAAGAGAGTGTTAGAGGCGCATGTGTTTACCGGGCAGGTGATCGCCACCGGCGGAGTGGTGGCTCATCACCCTATCATGCGCAAGATTCTTCAACAGACCCTGGGTGCGGACGTGAAGGTGCCGCCTTTCCCTCAACACACCGGCGCCATGGGCGCCGCATTGTTCGCCGCAGGGGCACATGGCAAGGAGAGCAAGGATGGCTGACTTGGACGCCCTGTTTTTCCCGAAAGGCATCGCCATCATAGGTGCATCTGCAAAACCCCTGACCATTGGAAACAGGGTGATGGCAAACCTGCTGAGGTACGGATATCCCCACCCTGTGCACCCTGTACACCCCAAGGTGGATGAGGTGCTTGACCACAAGGCTTACAAGTCCATCCTGGA
Source organism: Myxococcales bacterium (assembly GCA_027031935.1). GTDB lineage: Bacteria > Myxococcota > B64-G9 > B64-G9 > B64-G9 > JALVPF01. Next base: position 29,188 of record JALVPF010000338.1, read on the forward strand.
TGTGCCTGATCCCATAGACCTGGTGCACATAATCGTCAGGAACACCCTGGTGCCCAAGGTCCTGGAAGACTGCGCAGAAAAAGGCGTAAAGGTTGCCATCATCAATGCTTCGGGATTCAGGGAGATCGGCCCGGAAGGACAGGAACTGGAAGATCGCATCGTGGCCATGGGCAAGGATCTGGGTATACGCTTGTTCGGCCCGAATTGCCAGGGGGTGATGAACTCGGACCCCAGCGTCAGCCTGTATTCCAATTTTACATTTGCAAAGATGAACCCTGGACACGTATCGGTGGTGGCTCAGGGTGGTGGTGTGGCCGAGGTGATCAATAACTATTTCGGAATGAACGGGATCGGACAGCGTTTTTATGCATCCAACGGAAACGCCTGCGACATCTCGATCCCGGAGATCATCGAGTATTACGGTCAGGATGAGCAGACCCACGTGATAGTCCTGCATGTGGAGAGCTTCAGGGATCCTGACGAGTTTTTGGAAAAGGTCGCCCCGGTGGCGGAGAACAAACCCGTGCTCGCGCTAAAGTCCGGCTCTACACCTGAAGGTGCCAAGGCGGTCAGCTCTCATACGGGCGGACTCATGGCACAGGACACCACCTCGGATGTGTTGTTCGACAAGTGTGGAGTGCTGAGGTTCTCGTCCCTGAGTGAGCTTTGCGAGACGGCCGCTGCGTTCAACGGCCAGAGCGTGCCACGTGGAAACTCCGTGGGCATGGTGACCAACGCCGGTTCTCCTGCCATCATAGTAACCGATGAGGCGGTAAAGGCAGGAATGAAGGTTCCGGATCTGAGTCCTGAATCCAAGCAGGTATTGAAGGACAAGCTCCAGGCCATAGCTTCCATAGCAAACCCCATAGACATGATGGCCACTGCCTCAGGGGAAGATTTTGGTTTGTCCCTGCAAACCCTCATAGACGATCCCGGCATCGACGCCGCCGTGGTCTGTTTCATGACCCCGTTTTTCGTAGACACCTCGAGTATTGCTGCCGCCATAGAGCAAAAGGCCGCGTCTTGTGCAAAACCCATAATTGCCGTGGCCATGACCAATCCTGACGAAAAGCCGGAGTGGCGCGAGACCATTGAGCGGGTAAGGGCTGCAGGTGTTCCCGTGTATTACTTCCCGGAGACGGCGGCCAGGGTTTTGGCCAACATGAACCGCTTTCGCATGTTGAGGGATCGGCCCAGGGCTGATGTGCCTGAATTGGAAGTCGATGCAAAAGCCGTGGGCAAGTTGCTAGATGAAGCGAAGACAGGTGCCGATGGTTTTCTCAGTGCCAAGGATGTCTACGGCCTTTTGGAGCACTATGGTATTTCTGCTCCCCAACAGCGTTTTTGTGCTGACTGGGAAGATGTGAGGCAGGCAGCGTCCGAGTTGGGATACCCACTTGTCCTTAAAGGTGACAGCCCCGAGCTGGTACACAAGACGGACTCGGGAGGAGTAGCATTGAATCTCGCAGACGAGGCTGCATTGGAAGAGGCTTTCCATACCATGAAGGAGAAACTCTCGGGCTTTTCCGACCTTGGGTTCGTTGTGCAGAAGCAGCTTTCCAAGGGGCTCGAGGTGATCATCGGCGGCACCAGGGCCATGGGTGCACACAAGATGATAATGTTCGGCCTTGGAGGAATACACGCCGAGGTTCTCAAAGACGTGGTCTTCAAGATGGCGCCTGTGAGCAAGCCAGAAGCGGAACAGATGCTCGGTGGCATTCATTCCACTGCCTTGCTGGACGGTGTCAGGGGACAGGCAGGAGTAGATCGTGGTGCCTTGGTGGATCTCCTGGTCAGGGTGTCTTTACTGCTGTCACAGAACGCAAGGATATCGGAGTTGGATCTCAATCCGGTGATGGCCTATCCATCGGGGCAAGAAACCACGGTGGTGGTGGATGCACGTATCAGGTTGGAAAAACCCTGAGGACAGGAGGAGAACCATGGCCGATTGGTTGAACCTTGGACACATGCTCAAGCTCAATGCAGGGAAATATCCTGACAGGGCCTGCCTGATGGATAGCCGCAGGACTTTTACCTTTGCCGAGACAAACAAACGGGTAAATCAACTGGCCGAAGGTCTGATGTCCACGGGACTGAAGAAGGGAGACAAAATCTCCGTTCTTCTGGAAAACTGCATCGAGTTTGTGGAGATATACCTGGCAGCAGCAAAATGCGGTTTCATCGTAAATCCCATAAATTTTCGCCTGGTGGGGCCGGAGATTTCCTATATAGCCTCACATGCGGAGAGCAGGTTGTTCGTGGTACACGACGAGTTTTGCGAGACGGTAGATGGCATAAAGGACCAACTGAACGATATCGATCCAGGGATGTATTTTTGTGTTGGTGAGAAAAAAGATGGCTATCGTCCCTATGAAGATCTCCTGCAGGGTGATGGATCCAAGGAGCCACAGGTGGAAGTAAAACCATCTGATACCTGGGTCTTGCTATATACATCCGGCACCACCGGAAAGCCCAAAGGAGTGCTCAGATCCCATGAGTCATACGTGGCCTTTTATCTCATCAACGCCATTGATTTCGATTTTCGTCCCGGTGACATGGTGCTCAACGTCATGCCTCTGTGCCATGTCAACACTACCTATTTCAGCTTCAATTTTACCTACATAGGTGGGTGTATCTACGTCCATCCCGCCAGGGGGTTCAAGCCCTTGGAGATATTGGAGATAATTGACAGGGCCAAGGTGAATTTCATCTCCCTGGTGCCCACCCATTACGCGCTCCTGCTTTCGGTTCCACCGGACAAGAGGAGGGATTTTGATGTCAGTTCCGTCAAAAAGCTCCTTTGTTCATCGGCGCCGGCACGCATGGAGCACAAGAAGGAGATAATGAAGTGGTTCGAGGGAGTGGAACTGTATGAGGGATATGGTTCTACGGAAGCTGGCATAGTCAGTACCCTCATGCCTGATGAGCAACTTTCCAAGCAGTGTTCCATAGGCAAAGAGAGCCTTGGGACGGATTTTATAAAGATTCTGGATGAAAACAGAAAACCCGTTGCAGATGGTGAGATAGGAGAACTCTTTTCCAGGGGGCCCATGATGTTCGATGGCTACTACAAGGACCCGGAAAAGACCAAGGAGGCTTTCGAGGGAAAATGGTTTTCCGCAGGTGACATGGGATACAGGGACGAAGACGGGTATTACTATCTGGTGGACCGCAAGAACAACATGATCATAACAGGCGGAGAAAATGTATATCCCTCGGAGGTGGAAAACGTTTTGTGTTCCCATCCGGCTGTGATGGACGCGGCCGTCATAGGTGTTCCGGACGAGAAATGGGGAGAGGCCATAAAGGCAGTGGTGATCTTGAAGCAGGGGGCTGAGGCTACCGATGAAGAACTCAAGGCTCATTGCAAAGAGAGCCTGGCAGGATTCAAGTGTCCGAAGACATATGACTTCATCGATGAAAAAGACATGCCCAGGACCGCTACCGGAAAGATCATTCACAGATTGTTAAGAGACAAATACTCGGTGGGAGAGTGCGAGACATGAGCATCAACGACTCGGGACAGGTTGAAAAGTTCAACGCGGTGGATTACTTCATCCACAGAAACATCCGTCAGGCAAGGGGACACAAGACGGCGTTGTATTTTGGTGATCGCCAATACACATACAACGATGTACAGAAGATGGTGAACAAGACCGCAAATGCCTTGCGGGACCTGGGTGTTCATATTGAAGACAGGGTTCTTTTGCTTCTGCTCGATACACCCGAGTTCTATGCGTGCTTTTGGGGAGCCATGTCCATCGGTGCTGTGCCAGTGCCTTGTTCCACCATGCTCACCCCTGATGACTACGAGTACTTTCTGAATGATTCCAGGGCCAAGGTCCTCATCGTCAGCGAATCTCTGGTACCCATTATTCACAAGATAGAAGGAGATCTGCCGTACCTGCGTGACATGATCGTGGTTCAGGAGGGCAAGGGGCCTCTGATCCCGTTCAAGCAAAAGTACAAACGTGCTCCTTCCATGGCCAAGACCGCGGACACCACTAAAGACGATGTGGGCTTCTGGCTATATTCTTCCGGCTCAACAGGCTTTCCAAAGGGGACAATTCATTCGCAGTATGACATGGTGGTTTGTGCGGAAAACTTTGCCAAGGGTGTGTTGAAGATCGATGAAAACGATATAACCCTCTCCGCGGCCAGGTTGTTTTTTGCCTACGGGCTCGGCAACTCAAACTATTTCCCTTTTTCTGTTGGCGCCTCGGCGGTGGTCTATCCTGACAGACCAACTCCCGAACTCATGTTC
>JALVPF010000339.1 GCA_027031935.1 Myxococcales bacterium
GGCACCACTCGGTCAGGAGTATTCACTGTTTGTAAGAGAAGTCAAGCTGGGTGTGCATCTGGATGAAGCCTTGCATAACATGGCAGAGCGAGTTCAGTGTGAGGATTTGGATCTGGTGGTTACCTCCACGGTCATATCGAGGCAACTTGGTGGGAATATGGCCGAGATGTTTGACACCATTGCCGCAACCATCAGAGAGCGATTTCGCCTTGAAGGAAAAATAAAAGCACTTACATCGCAGGGCAAGCTTCAGGGATGGATCGTGGCAGCCTTACCCATAGCTTTAGGCTTTGTTCTCAACTACATGAGGCCAGATTTGATGAAACCCATGTTTGATCATTGGTTCGGCTACATCCTGGTGTGTATCATCATACTGATGGAGTTTGGTGGAATCATGCTCATTCGCAAGATTGTCAACATTAACGTTTGACAGCGAGGTTGAACCCGATGGGTGATTTTTTTGGTGGAATTCTGACTTTACTTGCATTCCTTGCAGTCTTGGGCGGGGTGTTCTTCCTGGTTTATGGACTTTGGGAGGCCATCCTTAGGCGTTTTCTGATGGAAGCCAAGGAGCTTGAAGAGAGATCAACCCTGAAGGCTATGCGAAAGATCATGCTGAGGCGCATGGCTGTGATTAACAGAAAGTTCATTTGGCCAAGGTATGAACGTTCCATTACCAAGCGCATTACCAACGCTGGTGGCTTGGATGGGCTTACACCCGAGGAGTTTATGGCCTTACAGGAATTGAGCACTGTGGGGTTCTTTCTTTTCGGCTGGATGCTTCTTCACTTTTTACGAAACAGCATGCACATTGAAATCGGCTATAGCTGGCTAGCCGCCTTTACTCTTTTTGGCCTTGTCTTTCCCGGAATCTGGTTAAGAGATCAAGTAGTAAAGCGGCATTTCAAGATTACCCGGGAGTTGCCATATAACTTGGATTTATTGACTCTATCAGTGGAGGCTGGACTTGATTTCCAGGCAGCGGTGGATACGGTTGTGAAAAAGGGCAGGCAAGGTCCCTTGTCTGGTGAGTTTTCAATGATGCTTCGTGAAATGCGGATGGGAAAGACTCGGCAGGAAGCATTGAGAGCCATGTCCGATCGGGTTGGTCTTCCTGCGCTTTCTCAATTTATTGGCGCCTTGATCCAGGCTGATCGTATGGGCACCAGTTTGGGAAAGGTCTTGAGAATCCAGTCCACCCAACTGAGAATTGAACGCACACAGCGTGCTGAAAAATTGGCAAATGAAGCTCCAGTAAAGATGTTATTTCCCTTGATTGCCTGTATTTTCCCAACGGTCTTTCTGATCCTGTTCGGACCAATTGTCTTTCAGTTCATCTATGGTGGTGGCGGTGTGTAATTGACTGCTGATGTTCATTACCAATGCTTGGGTGGGAAATGAAGGCGGCTTGACTAAATGTTACGAAGAAATCATCAATTGGTGACAGTCGATTGACCTTGGAGGAGCAAGTTGGGTTTTTCCCTCACAATTATTTCAGGCCCTGAGGAGGGTCGGGATTTTTCCTTTGAACGTGTCCAAATCACTTTGGGACGTACAATCGATAATGATATCGTGTTACCGGATCCAGGTATTTCTCGGCAGCATTTTAGTATTCGAGACAAAGGCGGAGCCTTCATCATCAAGGATCTTGGCAGTTCCAATGGCACCATGCTTAATGGTAAAAAAATCAAGGAAGAGGTTATCACGGCGGGTGACATGATAACGGCAGGAGGGGCGAAAATTCGTTTTGACGGCCCTACCGGTTCAGGCGGCGAGGTCAGCAAGGGTGGCGGTGCAAAGCCAAAACGAGTTTCTGCAAGAGCAGGGACAAGAGGACGTCGCCGTAATGCCAGACCCAGCGCCAGGAGAGCCCAATCTGCAAGGGGACGTGCCTCTGCGAGGCCATCCGGCAGGAGGAGGGGGAAGGCCGAAAAAGCATCCGGTGGCATAAGTATCAAATCCTCGGGTATAAGGGTAAAGAAAAAAAAACCTGAAACGGCTGATGGTGCTGAATCCATACAAACTCCTGCTAAAGAAAAAGGCGGATTGCTTCCAAAGATCAAGTTCTGGGTGAGTTCCCTGGACAAAAAGAAAAAAATCATGCTCTTTAGCGCCGTGGGGGTGGTGTTGTTGCTGATTATCTTTGGATTGGCATCTGGGGGAACACAAATCGTACAGAGCTTGCGCTGGTACGATGATGTGGATCTCAACCCTGGTGAGTGGGCTGGTGATGAACCCATGTCATACGGTTTGGGAATTGCAAAAAGAAACTGTCTTTATAGAGCCGCCTTCCAATTCAAATATGCATCCGGCCGTGCGACCATGACATATATGGTTGCAGGAACCGATCAAAAACAGGAAGTAGATATTCTTCTCAATGGTGTCCATATAGTTTATGCACCTGCGACTCTTGGAGTACAGTGGTCAGAACCCAAAACCTTGAATTTGCCCCGTAACCATCTGTTGGAAAATCAGATCAATAAGGTGGAGTTTATTAACAGGATCAATCGGGACGATCCCAATGCCAAAGAGGAATGGGCGGTTGCCGTAGGCGAAATTAGCGAACAACCACTACCGCCAGCGAACAAAAGTAAAGCCTTGGAGGCATTCGCCAATGCTGCCGAAAAATACAAGAACAAGGACGTGTCACCTGGCAATCTGTACCATGCCATGGAAAAATACGAAGAGGCCCGCGATTTTATGGAACTGATGGAAAAAAAGCCTGACGAGTATATTGAGGCTACCGAAATGATTAAGAAGATCAATAAAGAATTGGACAAAATATATCATCAGTCAACTTTCAAGGCAGAAAAGTACTTTAGATATCACAGGAACAAGGATGCAAAGGAAGTATATCGATTGCTCATGCTTCGGTTTCCAAATCAACACGATCCTAGAAACAAGGCTGCCAAGGAGGCTTTTGTAAACCTGGGCGGGTCGTTAGAGGAAGTCAACTGATGTCGGCGGGAACCTTTGCAGCCGATCATGGTAATCTTACTCTGGAGGGCTTGAGGTTTGGGTAAGAATAGCAGCATTGATACAGATGATTTTGAGGTTTTGGACTCTGATGATATTGAGCTCTTGAACGACTCTGAAGTTCTTGAAGTTGAGGATGTTAGACGAATCAATGACGCGGATGATGAAGTAGCAGATGCGGATGATGAGGTAATGGATGATGATGAAGTAATTGATGCGGATATAGATGATGATGAGGTAGTTGATGCGGATGATGAGGTGATGGATGATAATGAGGTAGTTGATGCAGATTCCGACATAATTGAGGTTCTGGACCAGGAATCCACCGGAGAGGTCAAGATAGATCAAGATGAACTGGATTTCTCTGACGATGCTTTTGAAGATCAAATCCCTGAATCCGACCTGGACAAGCCGAAAAATGAAGAGGAAGGCAGAGAGGGCGTAGAAGATGAAGATCCCCTCGCTGCTTTTGCCCATGGGCCTGAGCGACAGTATGAGGTGGATGAATATGTGGGTGGCGCCGACGAAGAGAGCTTGGATGAAGAAGACTTCGTCGAGGATTTCCAGGAGGTGTCGGAGGATACCTATAAGGTTGAATTTCCCGAGAAAGATCCCATCGACAGAGACAGGCTCGAGACCCAGAGTTCCGGTGCTCAGATGATTTTTGATAAGGAGGATGTCTCCGAGTCTGCTGACTGGCAAGACGATTCAGAGGAGACTCCTGGCTTACAGGAGTTTTCTGATGCTTCTGACACTGGTGTGGATCCAGATGAACAGGCACCGCGTCCGGATTGGGCCGATGATGGTGTTCAGACCAATGAGTCTGAACCAGATTCTGAAGACAGGGAATATGTGACAAGAGAAATTCTTCCACCAGAGGATCTGGAGGGAGAATGGGATAGCGAAGATGATTCGAGGGACCTGTCCGGTGATCTGAATTGGTCTTCGTTGAAAAATGATGAACAGGTGGTCATGCCTGATATTGGTGAAACCACTGTTGACGCTGGGAATTTATCCAAACCAGCTCTTGATGACAAAACACTGATTTTTGAAGACGACCAACTTGAAGATGGGGAAAACCTTGAACCTGAGCAAGCATTTTTACTCGTCGAAAAGGGGGAGGATGAGGGCCGCGAGATTGAACTGAACATGGACAAGCTCACTCTCGGTCGTGGACCTGATAACGATTTGGTGTTTGCCGATATTGCATGTTCCCGTCGTCATGCCATGATCGAATTTGATGGCGAAAACTGGCTGGTGTCAGATCTGAATTCCGGTAACGGAACTCTCCTCAATGGAGAGAAGATTGAAAAGGAAATTCTTTACGAC
>JALVPF010000340.1 GCA_027031935.1 Myxococcales bacterium
GCCAGGTAATGTTCGTGAGCTGGCAAACGTACTGGAGCGGGCCGCCATAATGGCAGAAGGCAGGCAAATAACACCTTCGGATCTTTTGCTGGCGCCGAGTCAGGACAAACAGCCCGGTGTTGATGGAACTCTGAAGGAACTCGAACGACGAGCGATCATACACGCACTGGAAGCCTGTGGTGGTCATCGTAAAAATGCCGCCAAGCGCTTGGGTATAGGAGTACGGACGCTGTACGATAAGCTCAAGGAATATGATATTGCTTAGCTGATCACGTAAAACTACTTTGTTTTGTCTCGCGGCAGCATGAGGGCAAAGGGTATTCCCACAAGACCAATGCCTGCGCAAATCCAGTAAGCGCCTCTAAGCCCTATGGCATCTGCTAAGGCTCCCACCGCGGGCACCACCAGCGACCTGGACGCAAAGCTCATCATGGTGAAGGTCCCGTTGGCCGCAGCCCGGTCTTGTCCTGCGCTTTCGATCATGAGCGCCATGAGTACGGGAGTCGTAGACAGGGACACAGCGCCCATGGTCAGCAAGACCCCCATGCGGGCCCAGCCATCCACGAGAAGAAACAAGGCCATCAGCGGAGGTGCCAGCACCGAACCCCAGATGATCACCCTCTTGCGTCCCAGCCTGTCCGATAGCGCTCCCGAGGTCATGACCCCGGCTGCTGCGGCAATCTCGAACACCGACAGGGCAATGTTGGAAATCCAGAGGCTCTCGCCTTCGCCGAACAGGAACGTAGGTACGAAGGTTGTGATGGTTGAGGTCAAAAAAAGCCTTGCTACAACGAGGCCCAGTATTACCAGGATCATGCGCCTCATCCTGCGCCAGACTTCCAGCAGCTTGGCAGGCTTTCTATGTGATACTTTAGGCTGAACTCTCTCCAGTTGCCACCAAAGAAGGACAGATGCTATCAGGCCTCCGGGAAAAACTCTCCAGCTTCCCTCCAGCCCCCACCAGCTTACGGCTTGCACTGCAACGATGGGACCCAGTGTGCGGGCCAACTCTCCACCCAGCATGTGAAAGCTCATGCCCAGGCCGGTGCGCGTTCCGGCAGCTTCTGCCATGGCCACTGGTGCCGATACGTGCAGAGCTGCCACCGAAATGCCCGCCGTGAGCAAGAGCACCACTAGCACACCGTAGCTTGGCGCCATTCCGACAAAGGACATGGCCATGCCCGTCAAGGCAGGGGTGAGTATGACCAACACCCGCGCGTATCCTCCACGGTCTACCAGGGATCCGAGCCATGGGTTCAACAGGGAAGGGATCTGGAGGAACACGGACAAGGATCCTGCCTGAAAGAGGCTCAGGTCCAGCTTGCGGATGATCAGCGGAAGCCAGGGAGCTAAAAGCGAGGTGTACAGATCGTGGGCAAAGTGACCTGCCGACAGGGCAAGCACCTGGGCCATTCGAAATCTTTGCTTGTCATTCTTGTCTTCCACGACCCAGGTTCTAGCATGAAATTTTCGTGTTTTGCCAGGTGTTTATCAATTTCTGGTACAAAGTAAGCAAAGTCAATATGCCACCAATCTGCTGTCCACTGTAGACAAGGATTTCGATTGATTTGTAGATTCTCATCGGAAGTGGTGTGTAGAATGGAAACTAACATCGCGCCTTGCGGCGCAGGTGGTCGTGCTGTGCTTCGCCTGGATCCGTGACCCTGGAGGCCCGGAGTGTCCATTTTGTCTTTGAGCATGCGGTGCTGGCTTTGGACCGGAATCAATATCGGTGCTTGTCTGCTGCTTGCGTCCTGCGGCGGCGCTTCGTCGGACTCGGGACGAGACGCTGCGGTCTGGGATGGTCGTGAGGACCGTGACGCTGCAGTTGCTGATGCCGCTGTGACGGATTCCGACCAAGTGACGGATGCCTGGACGGATGGAACCCACGATGCAGGGGAACCTGAGCGGTCCACCCCTGTCCTTGGGGTAACCATTACGGACCCCTGGGCTCTGCAAGGCGCTTCTGGGCCACGCGTGCTAGAAAGGCTCGATAGGATTGCGGGCGATTTCGGCCTTCCCACGGTTCGCGTGGTTTTCGACGAGAGCATGGACCAGACCAAGGGGGGGGGGAGCGCGGTCGAATACGCGCCCATCCTGGCAGGTCTGTCGGGACACGCCCGGATCATGGGCGAACTCCTGGATTCATTCTACGTATCGGACTACAGCCTGCAGGAGTTGACCAGCCGTGCCTGCGAGTACAGGGCTGGCCTGGCTCACTTGGTGGACATTTGGGAGGTGGGCAACGAGGTAAACGGTGAGTGGCTCGGGGACAGCCTGGCCGAGAAGTTGCTGGCGGTGTTTCGTGTGTTCACGTCGACCGGGCAGGATTTTGCGCTTCGCTGCCCCGGATGGACGCTGCGCAGCGATGAGCGTCCATTCCAGTTGGCCGTCACTCTTTACTACAACGGGCCATATGACGGCGGTCAATCTACGGACGAGAACTGCTGGGAAGACCCGGACCACGCCATGCTGCATTGGACCGAGACGACTTTCGGCCAGGCAGGCGCCTTGGCTGCAATGGTGCCCCACTTGGATTATGTTTGGATTTCCTACTACGAGGACGACTGCAACGGCATCCAACCTGATTGGCCCTCGGTATACGGATCTCTGGTTTTACTTTTCCCCAACTCCCTTGTCGGTTTCGGAGAATGCGGGACCACGAATTCGTCCCGTAAGGTCCGCATGGCGATGCGATATTATCATGGCATGGATTCCCCTGACCCTGATTTTGCCAACATGCATATCCTACAGCCCCGTTACGTGGGTGGCCTTTTTTGGTGGTACTTTTCCCGCGACCTGGATGACGATCCGTTCTTTTCGGTGCTGACGGACGCGCTTTCGCGTCCATTCTGGTCTGCTCCGTGATTGCGGCGGAGGTGGAAAATGAAAAAAAAGTTTGTAGTATTTGTAGGGTTCCTGTGGGGATTGTCACTGGTGTGGGGATGCCATGCCGGTAGTATTTATATGGGCGAAGACGCCGGTGATTCAATGGATGCAGACGGACAGGCAGGAGACGGCTATCAGGACGCCGGTGGAGGTGAAACTCAGTATGACGGTGCTGTTGATGCTGGTGGAGATGGAACTCCGGACGACACAGGAATAGATGACGGTGGAGATGAAACTCAAGACGATGGTGGCGTTGACGCTGGTGGAGATAAAACGCAGGACGATGCTGGAATAGACGCCGGCGGAGACGAGAGTCAGGATGACGGTGGCGTTGACGCTGCTGACACCGATGGAAGCGAGAACACTTTCTACAGTGCGGTGACCGGTGAAATGGTTCAATGCTACATGAATCAAACTCCATTTGGTTACCCTGCTGCGTTTGAGAACGCCTTTGTTGAACTAGACGGAGGAACGACAAGCGACATCATGGCTGCAATCGGCTCGTTGAGTGGTTCTGGCGGAACCCTGACCCTCACCGGTGACTTCAACGGAGGTTCGGCGGTATATATCGATGGAAAATCCAATGTGAGAATAGTAGGTGAGGGAGCAAGCATAAACGTGAATGGTGGAGGCGGATTCAGCGACGAGTATTCTGGATTCGTGCTTCGTAACTCCGACAGCATCTCCATAGAAGGAGTGACCGTACATGCCAGCTCAGGTCATGGTATTCTTGTGTTCGGTGGATGTCGCAATATAAGGATCCTGAGAAATCACTTAACAGCGTCGCTACGTTCGTCCATCATTTTTTACTCTGACGGAACGTATACCACTGACTTCCAGATTAGTGGAAACATTTGCGAGAATTTCGGCAATGAAGCTACTGTGGGTGGGAATTCGCATCACGGTATCGTGACTAGATACGTGAAGAATGGCCTCATCATCGGCAACTATGTTGACGGCAGCAAAAACATCGGTATGTCTCGCATGGGCATGGATTTGTCCACCAATAGCTGGTTCATAGAGAGCTGTCATAACAAAGTTATCGCAACAAATTACGGAGCCAAGATTGGTTATGCGCAGACCCAATATATCTATTTCCACGACAACGAAATCAACTCCATGAACGACGGACATCATAGCGACAAGGCGTTCTACATCCATAGAACCCTGGGAGGCCCCATTTTCCTGGAGAACAATGTATTCTGGGATGATTATCTGGCTACGGGAACATACGACCTCATTGGAGCCGGGTGCGATGGAGGCACAGTCTACCTGGTGCACAATTTGGACAAGAACGGGGATCTAGCCGACGCAAACAAATGTGCTCAAGATGTGGATGGTCTACCTCCTGCTGATGTGATGAATGCCTTCAAGACAATAGGAGATTGAAACCCAATACTGAAGCACACTGAAAC
>JALVPF010000341.1 GCA_027031935.1 Myxococcales bacterium
GCGCAGACCTGTTCGTCGATTACATGAAGGCGGGTTTTCAAATGCCTGAAGGAGAGATGGACCCCGTTGTTTTTCCCGAAAATGGAGTTGATTTGGATGAAATCCTGGCATCTGTGGAACGAAAGTGGATACGGGAGGCTCTTTTGGCTAGCGGGGGTGTCAAGAAGAGGGCTGCTGACCTGCTGGGCATATCTTTCAGGTCCTTTCGATACAGGCTCGCAAAGCTGGACATGGAGTGACCAATACTGCTAAGAAAACCTTTCGTCCTATGCAAAAATTTCATTGCAAAAGCTTGATTGTCCGGATTTGTATTTAATTCCATAGATGATCCGTAATGCTTTAACTCCTTGAATTTTGGGATCTTGTGTTATTTGTAAGACATTTTGCCATGTTTTTGGCTTGCTCATTATCATGGCATGTAACCTGCATAACTATGTTTGATCTTAATCCGTTTGATTATGGTCATTTTTCTTCAGGAGGTTGTGATGCCCGGCAGGTATCCATATTTACGCAAAAATACGAAAAAGGGTTTTACACTCATAGAGTTGATGATCACCGTTGCTATCATTGGGGTTTTGGCTGCTGTGGCAATACCTGTCCTTTCGGGTTACATACAGCGCTCCAAAGCGTCTGAAGCCTTTACTGTCTTGCAGGGAATCCGGGACAAGGAAGAAGCCTATTTCGGCGATTACAGGCGTTATACTGCCCCTATACCGTTTTATCCTGGGGGAAACTGCAATGACACATGCGCTGCTACCAGTTGGAATATTGCCAGGACCTGGAATCCTGTGCCCGACGCGTGGAAAGAGCTTGGGTTCAACCCTGATGGGCCTACATATTACATGTATTCAGTAACATCTCCATACAATGCAGCTGGAGTGTTCAACAGCGGAATGGCAAGACCAGCCAATGTGGGCACCTCATGGCCTGTCGCCATGAAACCCTGGTTCATGGCGGAAGCTTGTGGAGATCTGGATTGTGACGGTCAACCTGCACACTACTATATCAGTTCTGCCAACAAGAATGTGTTTGCCCAAGAGGGAGATGAAACCTATTGATGAAAGAAGGCCATTTGCTGGAGGAGGGCCCATGAGATCAATTCGCAAGCCAAGGGAAGTTCGAGGCATGACCTTGGTGGAACTGATGATTGCCATGGCCATAGTCGGTGTGCTTGCCGCAATAGCCATTCCGGTTTTCTCTGGCTATATCAGGGAGGCTGACCTGAACGAGGCTGTCGGAAATCTGCAGGGAATTCTGGAAGCTGAACAGGCATATTTTTCTCGTTTTCAGCGTTATACGACGCCGCTTACCGAGTGTCCCGTGGGAGCCTTGCCTGTCAATAACACTGTCCAATGGACGTTCTGTACCCCTGGTTGGCGACAGTTGGGGTGGTCACCTGATGAAGGTGTATCCTTTCACTATCAGGTTTTTTCCGGCTGTGATGCTGCGGGAAATTGTAACACCAGCCCCATGGTATACGGAGGTTGGCCTGTAGGTGGAATGGACACATTTGGAGTGAAATGGTCTGATGAGTTCTCTGCCATCAGCCCACAAGCTTGGTGTGCGGTACAGGCCATAGCCGACGTTGATGGGGATACCAAACCGGTCTACCTGAGAACCAACTCTTATAATCACAAGATTTACCGCTATCCCAATCCGGAAGTGGATGGAAAAGTCACCTATTGATCATTCGGAAGGCTGCTGAGATGGTCTTGTCTTGTGGATTCGCCTGCCTGGCGATGCCCAGCATGTATCTCGCCAGCCCTGGTAGCTTTAGGTGCTGGGCTGCAACTGCCTGAAAATATGCGTGCCATGCGAGCACATTTGCTGTCCTGGCATCCTTGGATGCGTTACATGTCAGCTTGATGTTCTTGAATATTCTTTTTTGTAAAGAAAGCATTTCTTCATCTGTATGGTTTTGCAAGGCTTTTATTTGCCAGAGCAGACCAAAAGGCCTGATTGGCATCAAGGACTCGTCTGCTGGAAAGTGTGGACCCAAATCCATGGCCAGTGGGACCGCTTCGGCAAACTTCAGAACACCTGCCGCAGTCAAATTTGAATCCGGGGGCAGGTGCTTGACTATATCAGGTCGTATGGATGATAGTCGGGAACGCAATGCTGAATTGTCCAGGTCACGTAAAAACAGGATTGTCGCATCTGGACGAATGTTTCTTACTTTCGTAAGGTAATCCAACATGAAAACCAGGTTGAAATCAGCACAGAGCACAACCGAAGCCTTTGGCAACTCGTGGAGAGTGCGTGTGACCATGGTTTCGGAGCAGTTGCATTGGGAACGATTTTCTTTTGGTGCAAGGAACAATAGCGTATGTAGGCACATGAGCACAGACAGGATACTGACTATCAGATAGGCGTGTTTGCGCAAGGGATGTAAGACTCCAGCTATCATTATCCATGAGATGTTCGAGAATAAACCAACTGATACGAAGGCCAGCAGGGCGTAGCCGCTTACGTCCGGGTTGTCCAGTCTAAACGAGCGCTCGATGAGCAGGGGCACGAAGGCTGCTGCCATGGTGATGAGTAAACCCGCAGCCAAATGCATGCTGCTGCGAAGAAGTGCGTATATACCCAGCATTCCAAGGATCAGCAGGGGCCACCCTGTTTCTGTGATGAGTAGGAGAAAAACATTGTAGATGTTGGAAGCAAAGCTTGTTGGCCCCCCGGAGAAGGTGTGACTGAAGGTGGCTCCTGAGATGAAATTCAACCAGCCAGAAAAAGAAGTTGGATCTCCCCATCGTACATCTGCCCATCCATGTACCATGAATCCGATAAAGGCAAGGGGTGTGGCGCCTAAAAGAAAAAGAAGAAAAGCTCTGCCGATCTTGCCTGGAGCAAGGAGCTTTGATCTGAGTTTGGATCTCAGAGAGGCGAAAAGTAAAACAGGCAGGGGAACGAGAGCCACCAGTGGATGGACCGCTATTCCCATGCCGGTATAAAGGCTTGCTTGGTATACTGCTTTTTTTATTTCCGAGAAAGACTCCGTGGTGAAAATTCGCATGGCCTGAAAAAGCACGAGTAAGGCCAGCAATAGCCCAAGGGTGTAGACCTCGGTTCTTACGGCCTGTGATAGAAGTCCGGGTGACAGTCCAATTACCACAGCCATCGCAGGGGCTGCGATCATCTCGCCACACCTGTTTGCCCCGGGTGCGAGATTCCTCCAGAGATGCTGATTGATACGGGAGATTACATAGATGCTGGCTGCAGCCCAGATGGCTGAGAAAAACATCATTCCCTGACCAGGGTGACCAAAGGGTAAAAGAGATATGACGTGACCAAGCAGTACTGCCAGAGGTGAACCAGGGGGATGAAAGGTTCCCAATCGCACAGAAGCTGTTATGAGCTCAGGACTATCCAGCCAGTCAGGGAAAGGGAAGGAGTAGATGACATACACAAAGGCACAAGCAGCAGCGGCAATTATGGAAATTATTTTTTCACAAGATGCCTTGCTGTTTGGTCCACAAGATTCCATGAGCTTGATTGCTTATGTGATATCACGCCTGGAGAAGATCAGGGCAGACAGGAGCAAGAGCACAGCGGAATATCCAAACGCGTATGCTGCGCTGATTCCCACGTGGTCCCAGCCTATGGGCAGCTTGTGTACCACTCTCGTGGCCTTGTTGAACTCGGAAAGATCCGGAAGCCCCCACACCAGGACCTTGAGCAGAGCATAGGCTGCAGCGTTTTGAGTCTTGTCCATGAGTTTTTCCAGGACCGGCAGGGAGCGGCCCACTACAAAAATCGAGAAGGTGAACACACCGCTGAGATACGGTGATGAAAATGAAGAGAAGAAAACGGCCATGGCCGCAACCAGGAGTATTTCCAAAAGAGCCAGTACCAGAGACTGGAACAACAACTGCGACGGTGCGATGCCCTCAAATGCCAGCAGAGCGATCAGTGCTGCGGACAAAACTCCCAACTCCACCAGCAGTGTCGCCCCAAGTCCCAGGTATTTTCCAAAAATGTACTGCCATCTGTAAATGGGTTTTGTGAGAATCACATAGAGGTTTTTGCGGCGAAGCTCCTTTTGAACCTGGCTCACTCCTATGAGGATTGAAAGTAAAACCCCGAATGCGGATACGCAGAACAGGCCCCAATCCAGGATCACTCTGGTGCGCTGATCCAGTGCAAGCTCTGCAAGCAAGAGGGCCGATATGATAAAGCCCACGGCAAGCAGAACTATGGCCAGCATGGTCTTGTTCCTGATGGATTCGCGAAAGGCTGTTGCTGCTACTGAAAGGATGGCTCTCATGGACTCATGGCTCCTGTGATTTTTTTTCTTCGCCCTGGCCGGTATGGTTTTGTGCCGTATCGTTTTTTATCAGGCGGATAAAGACATCTTCCAGCGAGGCGTGTCTACGCTCCACACCCATGAGCTTGTAGCCTTTTTGGGCCAACAAGGGCAACACCTGTTCGGGAGCTTGATCGTGTGCGAGAGCCAGGAGGCTGTCGGGTCCGGCAGGCCGAGTCGACGACACCGCAGCCTTTATTTCCTTGTCCTTCAGTGCTTCGTCGCCCAGCACCAGTATTTCCCAGGTGCCGGCATCTGCGGCCAAAAACTCCCTGGTGGTGCCCTGGGCTATGAGCTTGCCCTTGTTTAGAAAAGCAACCCTGTGACACACGGCCTGCGCTTCTGCTAAAACGTGAGATGAGAAAAATACGGTTTTTCCGGCCTCGCTGAGTTCTCCGATGAGGTCCTTGACCCACCTGCGACCCAGGGGGTCCAGTCCACCCATGGGCTCATCCAGGATATAGAGATCCGGATCGGGCAGCATGGCCTGGGCGATGCCGCATCGTTGTAACATGCCCTTTGAAAACTTCCTCATGGGTCTTTTTTCCGACGGGTCGAGTCCAACCCGTTCGAGTAGCTCAGGGACTCTGCGCTTCAATGTAGGTGTATCCATCCCAAAAAGCCTGCCACAGTGGAAAAGGAACTCGGATGGCCTGAGGTAATCGTAGAAGTCGGGCAATTCCGGCAGGTAGGCTATTTTTTTCCTGATGTGCACATGGGGCAGGGTTTGGCCGAAAATCTTCGCATGTCCGGAGTCCGGTTTGAGCAGACCCACGAGAATCTTGATGGTGGTGGTCTTTCCTGCTCCGTTGGGGCCCAGGAAACCGAAAACCTCCCCTCTGGGAACGTCGAGATCGAGTCCCATCAAGGCTTCAGAAACCTTGAGCCTTACTCCCACCCGGAACTTTTTGCTAAGGCCTCTAGCCTGTATTGCCAGGTCTTGCTGGTTCATGGTGTCCTCACCAGTAAAAAGAGATCGAAGGGGATAAATGCCCACTTGGACTGCCATCTTTGCATCAACTCGGTCCTCAGGTCCAAAAGCGCCTGGCGCTCCCGGGGGCTCATGATATACACCAGGCGCTCCTTCAGGGTCCTGGAGATGTTGGGGTCGTCGGTTCCCATGGCTATGGACTCGAGAACTCGCTTGGCCATGTCTTTTTTCTTTATCTTTGAAAAGAGATCCACGAGCTTCTTGTTCAGCCAGTCGGGGGCATGGGGTTTTGATGCTGCCATGGAAAAATAGGCGATGGCGTCTTCTGCATCACCAGCTTCGTAATAGAGGTTGAAGCCTATCCTCATGGGAAAACGGTAGTCGGAAGGAAAACGTGCCATTCCCTTTTCCAGTATTCGGTTGGCTCTGTCCACAAGTTCCTTTGGTACAAAGTCCACCTCTCGCTTGTAATAAGTTGTGGCAAGGGCTCCCCACAGGTATGCTTTCTTGAAATCAGGATCCACCTTTAGAAGTATGTCGATAAACGACGAAAGCCATGGGGTTTGCTCGTCTGTGAGCATGTGACTTCCGTAGTAGAGGTTGGCCCGGATGAACATCAGGTCTGCGGCCAGAGTGTGGTAGCCCAGGTCCATTTGCCGGATCACTTCTCCTGGAGGAACCAAAAGGACTTCCTGCATGGAAGCCCGGTTTTCCGCAGCGCCTTGGTGCAGTAAAAATCTGGACCAGGCCAGTACCGCCAGGAAAATTCCCATGGCCAGAACAAATGCGATATGGTGCTTTTTTAAGTTCATTGGGTAAACAAGATATAGATCAATAAGGGACGAGAGGCAATGCTCCCGTCCCTTTTCAGATACAGGTCAGGCAAAAAGTCGTACAGACTTGCAAATCCTACCAGTCATCCAGGGTGTCATCGTGCCACACGTGACCTGCGATGAAGGATGATGTCTCCAGAGAGAATCCTGCACCCTTCTGCCAGTGACAGAGTGCATCATCATCATCGATGTCTGTCCATGCGTCACACTGGAAGGCGTTCGGTGAAGCAATGGCCGCGTTGATGGTAACGCCACCATTGGCTGTATTGTACTGGTAGCATGCATAGGTGGCCTCTGTGATGATGAAGTTCAGGTCTCTGAGGATCAAGGAGTCACCACCGGCTGCAGCATTGTATACGGCCTCGGGAATGTAGCCCGACTCACCTGAGAGAGATCCAGCTGCGGGAGCCATGAGACCACCGCCACTACCTGCGACGTCTGGGCAAATGGCCATTCCCATGGGCATTGGAAGCTGGGAGGAAATAGTGGTTCCATTTTGAAGTCCATGGGGTTTATCAAAGTAGTCCACCGCTCCCTTGTAGCATTTGTCCAGGTTTTCGTTTACTTCTGTAGCCTTCGACTTCCTGATGTAGTCGATGAAGGCCGGGATGGCCACTGCAGCCAGGATACCGATAATGGCCACGACGATCATCAGCTCGATGAGGGTAAAACCTCTTCTTCCCAGTTTTCTGCGCAATTTGATAATCATGAATCCTCCTTTTCTTTGCGAGCCTGCTGGCTCAAATTCAGGTTATCTGCAATCTCGTGCAGAGATGTACGTTGTTATCCTTTTCATTATCCAATTCAGTCATTCACTTCATGCTGCAGGCTTTTATAAGCAATGACCATGCCATACTTGCAGAATAAGAAACACAAGTTTAATAATAGCTTAGCGCTTGGTTTGAAGAGTAGCAAATAAAAGTGACGCTTTTTGTCACTCTTCATTGACGAATATGGGCAATGGTCAGCATGTAGAGACCCAGCCTGTTGATGCCAGGCATATGTTCAAGGAACTCCTCTGCATTGCTGGAAAACTGCCTGAATGTCCATAGGGGTGGAGGTACAAGGCCCAAAAAGCTCATGTGTATCTCGGCAAATCCTGCCTTCCGAAAAAGCCTTCGATTTTTCCACGGGGTGTGTCGTAAAACCCCGGATTCTATTTGCCAGCTTAAGGCAGGATGCAGGGTGATAAATGCAAGCCAAGCTGCTTGCATGGGATTAGGGTCCATGAAGACTGCCTTGCCGCCCGGCCGAAGGGCCCTGTGTACACGCTCGATCACTGCCTGAGGGTCTTGAAGGTGATGCAGTATGCCTCTTCCCATAATCAGGTCATAGTCCCTGACACTGTCCAGGTCTTCTGCCGCTCCATGTTCCGCAGTGAAAGATTCCTGTAGATTGAGGGTGCTTATCTTTTGCTGCAACAGCTCCAGGGTGCTGGCTGAAAGCTCCAGCCCGGTCACATGACATCCGGCCTGCAACAGCGGTATGGTTGTCCTGCCGGCCCCGCAGCCCATGTCCAAAACCTTCATCCCGCCCTTTACCCCGGCCAACTCCAACAAGCGCCTGGTCATGGCATCGTGAAAGGGTGTGTGCTGACCGTACATCCGGGAGTATTCTCTGGACTTTGAGTCGAAATGCGCCTGCTGGCGTTGCAACCAGGAGGATTTTTTCATGGAGGATACTCCTGGCCCTTTAGTCCGGCAACCAGGACCTGGTATTCTGCAAAGGGAAGATCCCTGTCGAAGATTTTCAATATGGGAACCATGAAGGCCGGGGTGTTGTTTTGCGAGATCATGCCCGTGGTCCAATGGGCAATCACGCGGGCACCGGTCTGTTGTACGAGGGAGTTCAAAAAGCCCCTGGTGAATTTGAGCCCACCTCTTTCTGCCTGAACGAGAAGGGAAAAACCAAGCATCAGGGGGTTTGAGATATTCGGCTCTATGAGTACCATGCCTTGTCTTGCCACCCTGGCCATCTCTGCCAAGGCCTTGTCAGGCCTGTCCGTGTGGTGGAGCAGGTTGGCTTCGAAGCATATGTCAAAGGAGTCATCATCAAAGGGAAGGTTGGTTGCGTCACCAGGAATGATCTCGACACCATGCAGTTCTGCTGCCTTGCTTAGCATATGAACCGAGGAATCACATCCTGTCACTTTCCCGGCCAACTCGGAAAGGAGCAATGTGAAATTTCCCGGGCCGCATCCCACATCCAGCACCGATTTTCCTCTGAAGTCCATGACCTTCTGTATCAACTCCAGCTTGGGCTCTGCGTATGCCCTGAAAACCGGGTCGTGTGGAGTTCGATATTTTGCCGAGACCCAGTGTGCTTCCTGATCCCTGTCCAGACCCATGGTCTTTGCCAGCGCCTTGAGGATTTTGTGCATGTGACATCCTTGATGATCAAATGGTCATGGCCCGTGCTGGGCTTTTTTTTCTTCCAGTCTCAGGCGAACCCCCTCCACCACCCTGACCAGGCTGCCCCACAATACGAGCGATATTCCCAGGAGGAACAACATGGAGCCGGTGAGTGTGTACGACCAGTGGAGATAGACTTTTCCCGTGGTGAAATAGGTGTAGAGTCCTTCGTAGTTTAGCGCAGGAGCCGCAATCATGAGAATGATCCCCGCAAACCACAGGTGTCTTATCACGAATGGTCTCAACAGGAGTTTGGCCAGGATGCTGTTTCTGTAGGGAGGAAGCCTGTGTATTGCAGCCATTATAATATTGGAGACCACGCCAAAAAAGATGATGTTTATTCCCGCTACTGCAAGAACGATGACCGTCGTCAGGCGGTATATTTCCCAGTCTTCCACCCGCTGAACCCTGATGTAATAGGCAAGGGGACTTATGCCCAGAACTATGGCTACCACCAGACAAATCGCGCCCAGCAGCCCAAACATTTTCATGGGGTTGTACCTGTGTGCTGTACGCAGGATGGTCCATAAGAATCTCAAGCCGTCTGTTATGGGATTGAGCTTGGAGCCACCAACCCGCTCGTCATAGGGCATGGGTATTTCACGTATGTCCAGCATTCTATGCAAGGCGCTGGTGCTCATGGCAGGAGTATAATTGAGTCCGTCGGGAAGCTTGTCCAGTTCGCTCAGCGCACTCTTTTTTAGTATGCGCATTCCCGAGGCAGTGTCAGTGATTTTTTTACCCGTAATCCACGAAAGCAGGTGGGCAAAAAACAGGTTTCCGGTTTTCCTCACCATGGGCATGCCTGTCTTTTGTCCGCTCAGCCGGGAGCCCAGGATAATATCCGCATCAGTTTCAATCATCTCACGAACGAGATCCACCAGAAACGACGGTGGGTAAGTGCCGTCTGCGTCCAGAAACACCAGCCAGTCGCCGTGGGCCCTGGAAAAACCGGTTTTTATGGCATGACCGTAACCACCATTTTTTGCCTGCCGCACGACGCTTACGTCTTTTACTTCTTCGGCTATCTCCGCCGTACGGTCGGTGGATCCGTCATCTACGACTATTATCTCTACATGGTCAATGATTTCGAATTCTTGCTTGACATGGTCTGCCGCTTCTCGGAGCCCGTCTAGAACCTTCTTGATTCCCTTTTCTTCATTCAGGGCAGGCAGTACCACCGATACAATTTTTTTTCCACCTTCTGTATTATTATCCTTTTCCATGTCGAGTCATGGTACAGGGGCAAGGAGTTGAATCCAAGTTTTTAACGACAGTTTTCATTGCTCCTGCAGCGTTCGTCACTGAATCCTGGTGACATCGATGACTTTCTGCGTGATTACGTCTTGTTCATCAACTTCCACATGCACAACACGGTCGTCCGCTTTTATCCTGTATGGCCCTTGTGCCTTGCAGGGAAAAGGGCCATCATTGGTCGGGTAGGGCACGAGGAAGACAAACCTTCCGTCCTGGTCTGCCGTGGTTTTTCTCGAATAAGTAAAAGTTCTCGAGGTGTTTGTCTTTACCAAAAGCCGTAATCGCACTTGACTACCAGGTGTCGCTGCCCCTTCCAGCCTGGCACCCGGTACGACCTGGAATGCTTTCAACGTTGCATTGGATGCATCCTTGACGCCAAGAACGGGCGTGGATGCAGAGGATTCCAGCACCAGGCGAAAATGTCCCAGCCCCTTGTGTATACTTCCGTCGGTCCATCGGGCAGAGCTGTCACCCAACCATAGCCTTGTGGATACACTGTTGAGGTACCTGGCAAGAGGTTCGGTTCTTTTTATAAGGCGTCCTTTCGGGTCAATGCCTGTTGCAGTCTCGACCACCGGTTCAGATATTTGGGCAATCAGGGCCATGGAACGAGCCTGCCTGATTTGGTTCGAGACTACCATATAGGCAAGGTGCATATTTTTCATGCCGGAAAAAACTGTATCCTCATCTTCTGAGAGCATCAGGGAAAACGATTTGCTGTTGCCTTCGAGAGCACGACTGGTTCCGAAGGAACTCACCGATACCGGGATCTTCGTCAATTCCAGCAGGGCGTGAGCCTCCATCCAGCCGGTCAGCATTCCCCACTTGGGATGTCCTGCGGAGTCCAAGGGGGAAGGCAGGACATGGCGAAGGTCTTGACCGAATTTCCACAGCTGCCGCTGGTATTTTACCGGATCATGGGTATAGAGAAAGACGATTCCTTTCGGTAAGGGCCACAAGGCCACAACAAGGGACAAACCCAGGGAAACTCCAAGGACCCAGCGTCTGAGGCGTGTTGTGTTTGCAAGTGCTTGCCTGACGCGCCGCAGGCTTGCCACCAGTGCCCATGCTGTTATCAGGAACAAGGCAGGTGCTGCGAATTCTCCGAAACGCTCTTGCGCCAGCATGAGCCCCAGGCCCATGGTTGACCAAATGAGCACAAGAATTTTTCCAGGTGCCAGGTCATGGCCTGATTTCATGCGTATGGCAAAAACAGCTATGAAAAGGGGCCAGAAGTAGGCCAGGTAGGAATATAGAATCACCGGTCTCATTAAGCTGAAGGTGTGTTTTGGAAAAAGCAGGGAACTGCTTTCCATGGCCATGGAATAGGTCGAGCTGCCTCCTGATGCTACTTCAATGGCGGTTTTAATGGGCGAAGCCAGCTGGGGGACAAGCAAAAGAACAAGTATGCCAAAAGCGAGCAGAAAAGCACACGTAAGTACAAGCCACTTTTTCCCTTTCAGTGACGCTAGCCCCAGAATGGCGAAGCCTGCATATGCGAGCAGATGCAGTATGGACGGTCGATAAAGGGAGAAATTGTCCCCTGGATTGCCTGCCCAAAAGACTACGAGGGCAGACAATACGACCGCAGTGAGTATGCCCCACCTGATGGGGGTAGATGCTTTGTGGTCATCACCCTTGAGGGCATGGAGCATGAGCATCAAGGCCACCGGGGTAAAATAAATGGGAGGGGTTACGATCCATGACCCCAGGGCCACTGCGGCAAGAGCCGCGCCAAGAAGGCTCCATAGCCTGGAATGCTCCCTGTTCTGTAGCGCATTGAGAAAAGATATACAAATGCCAAGGCACATGGGAGCTACCAGGGCATGATGATCGATCCTGCCAATTTTCGAGTAATGAATGAATCCAATGGACAAAGCAGTAAAAGCTGCTGCCAGCAGGCCGGTGGGCCTGTCGAATATCTTTTTTCCAAGTACCCAGACCAACCAAACGCCGAGCGCGCCCAAGGCGGGCATGAGCACAGCTCCCCATGCAGCCAGGAAACTTGTGGGTGCACCCAATAGTCCAGGTAATGCTATCATGAGGTCGAAGCCCGGTGGCCAGGGAATGGAGCCACCCTTGGGGAAGGAGATGTATGGATCCACCAATGGTGCAAGGGGAAAAGATTGGACCAGATGTGTTGCTCTCCACAGGTGGTAGTATGGATCCACCCCTGGCATTATGACTGAGCCCTCGCTGAAAACGAATCTCCAGGGAAGACAGCGGGCCACAAAGCCAAGCAGCGCCATGGCGATGGCGGCCATCTCCCAGAGCCATGCTTTTTTTTCTTTGCTTGTAGCACTCATGTCCACAGGGAGTATATTCTATTAGTTGCGGGCAAACAAAATGATAATAGGTGCGATGTCTGGCACAGATTTTGGGCTTTCATTATCATGAACCGGAATTATTATGAACACTGATTCCAAAGATCACATGGGCCGTATCCTCATAACCGGCGGTGCAGGTTTCATAGGCTTGTCTTTGGCCTGGCATTTACGGAAATCGGCGGACTTGATTTTGCTCGATTCTCTGCGCCACAGGGTGGATTTCCAAAACCAATGGGCCAACTCATGCGGAGCGAAGCTGGTGGTGGGAGACGTGCGGGATGCAGATTTGGTCCTGCGCTGCCTGGATGGCTGCAACTGCGTGGTCCACCTGGCTTCTCTGGCAGGGGTAGACCGGGTCAGAACCAATCCAGGAGAGACTTCCAGGACCATACTGGATGGCACGAAAGCCCTGCTGGACGCCTGTTCGAAGAGTCCGAATATAAAAAGGATAGTTGTGGCATCCACCAGTGAGGTCTACGGGATAAATGCCGACAGAGATGATGAATATGAGTTCCATGGGCCTTTGCCTGATGATGACCCGCGCTGGATTTACGCTGCGTCCAAGCTGGTGGCGGAAAGGATGGTTCTGAATTTTGGTGCGGAGCATGGGCTGGATGCTTTTATCGTACGGCCTTTCAATGTATATGGCCCGGGTCAGCTTGGCAGGGGGGCGGTGGAGACATTTGTCAAAAGGGCCCTGGCCGCAGAACCACTGGAAGTATTCAATGGAGGCGAACAGGTGCGCGCCTGGTGTTTTATCACCGATTTGCTAAAGGGCCTCGAAGCGATACTGCTGGCCCGTGATTTGGCTTCGAACATATACAACATGGGCAATCCTTATGCTGCCCTTACCACCAGGCAGTTGGCTTCAAAGATTGTGCACTTGGCTCAATCGAAGAGCACCATCAGGTCACGGCAGGAAACTTTAGCTGAAGTGCAGTTCAGGGTACCCAACATAAGCAGAGCCGAGACGGAACTCGGCTTTGGACCTGCTGTGGACCTGGAGCAGGGACTGATATGGACCATAGCCTGGTACAAGCATTTGCTCGATGGTAGTCCTGTGGCACCTTGGGAGGGTGATTTTGGACTGTGAATTGACCATATTGATCCCGGTTTATAACGAGGCCGAAAATCTGAAAAAAAACCTTGCCATAATCAAGAACGCGGCACAGTCGCTGACCGGGAACTGGGAGATCCTTGCGGTTGATGACGGGTCTTCGGATTCCACGGCAGAGATAGTCAAGCAGGCATCGAGGCAGGATGTCCGCATTCGTCTCGTGTCCCATAAAAAAAACATGGGGCCTGGTGCCGGACTGTATTCTGGCTTGTTCTGGTCCAGGGGAAAATGGGTGCTGTTTGTCCCGGCCGACTTGGCTTGCAAGCCCAAGCACCTTCTGAGAATGTGGAAAGCCAGAAAGGGCGCGGACCTGGTGGTGGGCCTTCGCTCCGACAGGAGAGATTACAGCCTTGCAAGAAAGCTCATGAGCGTCACTTATATCGCCTTGATCCGTTTTTTGAGTGGATCGAGCGTGAGACAATTCAACTACATACAGATGTGGCGTAGGTCTTTCTTTGCCGGACTGGACCTGCAGTCTAAGGGGGTGTTCATTACGGCAGAGGTGATACTGAGGGCACAGAGAAAAAACGCCAGGGTCGTGCAAGTCGGCATGGCTTACCTTCCTCGTACCAGCGGACGTGGAGCAGGTGCCAGGCCTGCTGTGGTTGCCAGATGCCTCTCGGACCTGGTCGAATTTTTTGCCTTTGGACGGTAAATGGGGTTTTCTATTGAATAGACTCGTGATTCCAGGTCTGCAGGGCTGAAGGGAGGAGTCTTGGACGGTTTTGCTGATTTGCAGGTTTGGTTGTGGCAACACTGGATATATACATCTTGCTTCGTCTTTTTGTTTGGTGTGGCGGTGGGAAGCTTCTTGAACGTTGTGATCTACAGGCTTCCGGATCCGGACCTTTCCATTGTCAAGCCAAGATCCCGCTGCCCGCGATGTGACGCTTCCATCGCCTGGTACGACAACATTCCCATCCTGAGCTTTGTCTTTTTACGCGGAAAGTGTCGCAAATGCGGTGGCAAAATCTCCTTTCGTTATCCCCTGGTGGAGTTGCTCACGGGAGCTTTTGCCCTTGGCCTTTTCTTGCAATTTGGTCCAACACTGGCTGTGCCTCTGTATTTCGTTTTTGGAGCTTCTCTCATCGCATGCTCGTTTATCGATCTGGATTACCTGATCATTCCCAACGAGATCAGCATCCCCGGTATTCTCCTCGGTATTGCAGTGTCTTTTCTGGGGCCGGAAGGATACTGGAAACAGTCCCTGATGGGAGCGCTCATTGGCGGCGGTGGCCTCTTTCTCATAACATTGATATGGGCTCTTTTGCGTGGCAAGTGGGCCATGGGACTGGGTGATGTAAAACTCCTGGGCATGATAGGCGCATGGTTGGGCTGGAAATCGTTGTTGTTCGTGGTCCTCTTTTCTTCCCTGCAGGGCATTGCAGCAGCGGTGGTGATGTTGGTCTTGGGTGTGGAACTTCAACCTCCACTGGAGGAAGAGGACGAGGAGACGGAACTGGAACGTATTCGCCAGGAGCGACGAAAGAAGTTTGGCCTGGACGAAGCGGAAGACAAGTCAGAAAAAGATTTGGATGTGGCTGCGGACGAACAGGATGAGCAACAGGAGCCCGTTGGATTTTTTGGTGCTGCAATTCCTTTCGGGCCGTTTTTGGCACTGGCTGCCATCGAATATCTTTTTCTCGGCCAGTGGTTCTTCGACCTTCTCGCAGGAAGGTGAAACTGCGGGTTGGCCCTACGCAGGAGGTTATAGTTGTTACGGGCAGGCATGGGTCTGAAACCCTTGATCGCCGTGTATCTCATCATCCTGCTCGCGCTGTGTGCAGGATTGACCGAGCTGGCAGCCGTGCGACTATCGCGTCATGCCCTGGTGGCAGAGCGCGTGTCCGATGCCAGGATTTTGTTGAGACAGTGGGGGGAGAAACTGGACGAGATGTGTGAGGATCTCTCATCCGACCGTCTGTGCAAGGGCTTTGACTCCTGGACAAGGAAACGGCAATCTCTGATGCCATCACTGTTGAGTTTGTCAATCATCGATGGAAACGGAAAATGTGTCGCAAGCTCTGATCCTGCCATTTCGGCCGGTGCCATGTGGGATGGATTGATACCAGCTGAAAAAAGCGGCCCAAGCGGCGATGGGTGGAGGGTGGTCGACCATGGTCATGGACGAAAACTTGCCGTGGAGCTTTCGGTAGCCGATGGCGAATGGTTTCTCCGCGCGTGGTTCTCTCTGGGGCAGACAGACAGGCTGGTGGCCTTTATCACCACTAGTGCTTCTGTTTACGCTGTGGTCGTGGCAGTCGCCTTGGCTCTCATAGGATGGCTGTTTCTGTACCGTATGGTGGTTCGACCTGTAGAGCGGCTTCTCGATGTGGCTGACAAGGTCAGCGAGCAGGGAGATCTTTCTCTTTTGATGAGCACTGACAACGGAAGTGAACTCGGTCGCCTCGGGGTAAGATTGGGCAGGATGGCGAGAAGAATAAAGGAGGATCACTCCAAGCTGCAACATCACATTTCTCAACTCGAGGATCTCAATCGCAATCTCACCCAGGCCCAAAAAGCTTTAATCAGACAGGAAAAACTGGCATCGGTGGGTCTGCTTGCTGCCGGACTGGCCCATGAGGTGGGAAACCCCATGGCAGCCATAATGGGTTATGTGGACATGCTTCGCACCGAAGATTTTTCAGAGACAGAACGTAGTGATGTCCTCATGAGGGTCGGACGGGAGCTGGAAAGAATCGACAAGATAATACAGGATTTGCTCGCCTTTTCCAGGCCTGGACGGGGCGAGACCCAAGCATGTAATGCCCATGACCTGATTCAACAGGTCAGAAGCCTTCTCGTGCCACAAAAAAAGTTCAAGATCATAAGCTTCGAGGCTGAGGTGCCGGATGATCTGCCCCCTGCACTCTGTGACCCGGACCTGGTTAGCCAGGTTCTGATAAACCTCTGCCTCAATGCATTGGATGCGCTGGACAAAGATGGACACATGTGGATACGGGCCCTTAGCCTCAGGCGATGTGGCGACAGGATGCTCTGGAATGGTTCTGATTCCGTACCGGAATTTTTCGAGCTTGGTCCGCTTCATGGGATCATGCCGCCAAACGATGGACGGGATCTTCCCGAGAATGAAACGGTGATTGTATTTTGTGTCGTGGATGATGGAGTCGGTATGAGTCAGGAAAATGCCTCGCGAATCTTTGATCCTTTTTTTACCACGAAACCTCCGGGAAAAGGAACTGGACTGGGCTTGGCAATCTGTCATACTGCCATCGAATCCATGAATGGACAGATATGGGCCTGGAGCAAGGCAGACCTGGGAACCCAGATGGCATTTTGGATTCCTTCTGCACAGATTGAAAAATGAAGAAATTCCTGAGGGAAAGAATTTTTTGCCTGTCTGTGCTTCTTGTCTTCATTCTCATGCCAAACGGGGTGTTCGCCTCTGTCTCGGAGGCTTGGCCTTTTGAACCCGACCATGTACTGCTCGTGAAGATCCAGATGAATCCTCAGCAATGGGATACCTTGCGAAAACAGACCAGGACCAACGAACAGGGTCCGTGGGGAAAGGGCTGCTTTTCCGAACCGGGGCCGACTCCCTTTACCTATTTCCCTGCTCGACTGGACATAGACGGCCAGGTTTTCGAAAATGTTGCCATCAGAAAAAAGGGCATGTTCGGTTCTCTGGACGACAAGCGACCGTCGTTGAAGATAAATTTTTCCAAGTTCAGCAAGGGGCGGCGTTTGGCCGGATTGAAAAAACTCACCCTGAACAATTCTCTGCAGGATCCTTCAATTGTGCGGCAGTGTCTCGGGTATGAACTTTTCAGACAGGCCGGGGTAGTGGCATCCAGGTGCAGCTTTGCGCATGTGACAGTCAACGACGTGTCACTTGGTGTTTACGTCAACGTCGAATCTGTCGATAAGAGATTTATAAAGCGGCAACTGGGTGATGAGAGTCTGTGCCTGGAAGAGGGGGCAGAGTCGGATTTTCGTCCTGGCTGGGTTCGTTCCTTCGAACACAAGTTCGGACCCGAGGAAAAATGCCGACGGAGCCTGGATTCCATCGTGGATTTGTTTTTGGATTCTGATTCGGCCATAGCCGGCAGGCTGGAAAAGTACATGGATCTGGATTCCTTTTATACCTTCTGGGCCATCGAGGCCCTTGTGGGCGATGATGATGGGTATACAAGTGCTGCGAACAATTTTTTTGTGGCAAGAGGAGCAGACGGACTCTGGCATTTCATTCCATGGGGAATAGATGAGATCATGCAAGGACGAACACAAGCATGCGAACCTTACTGCCAGTATGCAAGGACCTATTCCATATTGACACTCAGGTTGTGGTTGATACCGAAAATGAGGCAGGCTTTTGTCTCGCGACTTTTGTGGATCATGGACAAATACTGGGACGAGGAGCAACTCGTATCCAGGGCGGAGAAAATGGAGCAGCTCATCTGGCCTTTTCTGGACAAGGGGCAGGTGCAGGCAATGCCCGAAGCCATGGAGAATCTAGTTGATTTCGTCTGCAGCCGTCGTGAATTTCTGCATGAGGAGATCCAGATGGGCCCCTTTACGGTCCGGCCTTTTTATGCCCGTGCTTTTTGCAAATAGGCCTTATACGCGGCAGGATATTGACATGGGGCGCGATGCAGGGTAGACCTGATAGGTGCTAATTTAGGTATTCTGTCGTGAAAACAAAGGGGTTTGATGTGCCTAGACAGAGCCTTTTAATCGTGGACGGGGATCCAAAATCCCTACGGGTCATGGAGGTCAGCCTCCGTAAGGCCGGGTTTTCCATTACTGCTGCCGTTGACGGGGAAGATGCGCTGGAAAAGGCGAAGATCTCTCAACCCGATCTGATTATCTCGGATACAAAGATGCAGAACATGGATGGATTCGAGTTTTGCGAGAAAGTGAAGGCCGATCCAATCCTGAAGGAGATTCCATTCATATTCCTTACCAACCAGAAGGCCATAGAGGACAAGGTTCGTGGTCTGGAACTGGGTGTGGATGATTACCTTACAAAGCCCATCTATATAAAGGAGATAATCACCAGGGTAAAGATTCTCTTGCAGAAAAAGAAGAGGGAGTCTCTGGAACGCAAGGACCAGAAGGTCAGATTTTCTGGAAATCTGGCTGACATGGGTGTGGTGGATCTCATACAGACCATTGAGATCGGCCGAAAGACGGGAATCGCCCTGTTCCATTCTGACACGGAACCTCCAAAGCATGCCACCGTGTATTTCAGGGGAGGAAAGGTAATAGATGCGGAGCTGGGAAAGCTCCATGGGGAAAAGGCAGTATACCGGCTTTTGCAATGGAACAACGGAACTTTCGAGATCGATTTCAAGCCCAGCATGAAGCACCCGGACGAGATTTCTCTATCCAGCCAGGCACTGCTCATGGAGGGGATGCGGAGAGTGGACGAGTGGGGACGGATGCTGGAGCAGATCCCCCCCCTGGATTCCGTGTTCGAAGTGGATTACCTGGAGTTGTCGGATCGCTTGAGTGAGATCCCTGACGAGGTAAACGGAGTACTGCGCCTGTTCGATGGCAAAAGAACCTTGTTGGATGTGGTGGATGACAGTGATTTTGACGATCTGGAGGCCCTGGGGGTTATATCCAAGTTGTATTTCGAGGGTCTCATCTTTGAGCCTTCCACGAGGCAAGATGAGCCTGTGGCCACCGAAGCGGAAAGCCACATCGATCAGTGGATCTCGAGGCCCCCACCCCTTGATGATGAATCCCCTGAACTAGAGCAGCACAAAGAGCCCGAGGCCCGGGAACCCGAAGCGCAGCAACCCGAGGTACAGCAACCCGAGGTACAGCAACCCGAAGCCCAGCAACCCGAAGCGCAGGAACCCGAGGCACAGCAACCCGAAGCCCAGCAACCCGAAGCCCAGCAACCCGAAGCCCAGCAACCCGAAGCCCAGCAACCCGAAGCCCAGCAACCCGAAGCGCAGGAACCCGGGGCGCAGGAACCCGGAGCACAGGAGTCAGTGCAGCTTACGCCTGGTTTGGCTGGTGTTGATGAGAAAGAGAGCCCTGGGACCAAGCAGGATCTTTCTGAGCCCATGGAGACCCAGGCTGAAGAGCAGATCAGATTTGATTCGGTGGAACCGGAGGACACGGGCGAGCAGAGTTCCTTGCTTGATCATCCTCCGCCCGTAATTCTTGAGCCTGAGGCTGCAAGCGAGAAAGAGCAGCCGGCTTCAGAGGCCGCCGTCGAGGAGCAGAAGGTCATAGTGGAGGATTTGCCTGACAAACCCTACACTCATGAAATAATGGCGGCTGTCTCTGCTGAGGGTCAAGCCCCTGAATCATCCGGCGAAGAAGCGACTTTTACCGGTATGGAGAATGCAGCTGACGATACCAGCCCTCAGGCCTCGTCTTCGGCTGACTCTTGGGTGGTGATGGAGAACAAGACAGAGTCTGAGAAGGGAAAGAAGGAAAAATCGCCTGACAGTCTTGCTTCCCATGACAAGACGGATCTCTCTGCTGATGCAAAGGCCTCTGAAATAGTTGAAGACATGCTCACCTTGATGCGGCCCAGACCCGCTTCCAACGGAATACAGGAGGCGCATGAGCAAAAGGGCACAGCAGAGCCCGTATTGGATGCAATAGTACTGAAGCAGCCAGCTGAATCCGATGCTGACACAAAAGAGCAGGAAAACACACAGGCTTCTGATGGTCAGAGAGATTATCAAGAGGGGGAACAGGGCTTTTTTGATGCGGCTCCACCAGTGGATGACGATGTGGATTTTCCGGGTCGTTCGAATCGATTTCTCTGGTTCTTTTTGGTTGTAATCATCGGTGCAGGAGTGGGCTATGGGGCTTGGAGATTGGTTCCCATCCTCGGACAATCAGGTGGAGATGCGGCGACCAATGGTTTGACGCCCGTACCAATGACTCAGGATGGAGGCACGAGATCGACCAAGGGTGTCTCCGCAAAGACCAAGCCCAATCAGGATGGCAAGACAACTGCTCTGGCATCTTCTGCCGATGCAGGAATTAAGCATGCCAAGGCCTTGTCTGTGGATGCCGGAGTGGGCTTGTCTGATGCAGGGTCTTTGTCGTCTGCCACAGGGGATCAAGCAGTCAAGGCAGATTCTGGACAAAAGCTTGCGAATTCAGGCAAGCCGTCTGGGGGCGATAAAAAGACCAGTGATGAAAATCAGCCTGCAGATGATGGTTCCAAAACGACGGCACAGGCTGGTGTGGATATGGAATATGCCAAGCTGCTCTCCGATGGCCAGGCATTCATGAAGGCCCGCAAGTACAGAAAGGCCATAAAGGTCTTGAAAAAAGCCTCGGAGATGAACGACAAGGACTCCAGTGCCCTCGTGGCTTTGGCCAACGCCTATTTTGAAATGGGATATGACGGCAAGGCCATTATTGCTGCCAGGAAAGCCTTGAAGATCGATCCAAAAAATGGTCGCGCTTATCTGACTCTCGGAACCATTTATCAGACAGCGGATCAGAATGCCAAGGCCCGCAGGGCATATCATAACTACCTCAAGCTTGATCCAAAGGACAAATCGGCTGCTGAGGTACGCAAGATTCTGAAGAATCTCTAAGTATGAAAACCTCCACGCGGACCATGTTGGTGCTGGGAATTGAATCCTCATGCGATGAGTGTGCTGCAGCACTCATGCGTGGTGAGGACTTGCTGGCACAGAATGTATCATCCCAGATCGAGCTTCATGCTCCCTATGGTGGTGTGGTGCCAGAGCTTGCGTCCAGGGATCATGTCCGAAAGATAGTACCGGTGATAAAGTCGGTCATGGAAGCATCAGGTGCCTGTCTCGAAGATCTGGACGGCATTGGGGTCACCGTGGGCCCGGGTCTCATCGGCTCCCTCCTCGTGGGAGTTACTGCTGCCAAAACCCTCTCCTGGTCTTTGCAAAAACCCATTGTGGGAGTAAATCACCTTGAGGCTCACCTGCGGGCTGCTTTCATCGATGACCATGACCTGTATTATCCCCATTTGGGCCTTGTGGTTTCCGGTGGCCACACCAGCCTGTTCAGGGTCAATGGAGTTGGAGACCTGGTGCTTCTGGGAAGGACTTTGGACGATGCCGCGGGGGAGGCCTTTGACAAGGTCGCAAAGCTCCTGGGCCTGTCGTATCCTGGAGGTATAAGTATTCAGCGGGCAGCAAAAGGGGGAGACCCCAATACCATAAGGTTTCCAAGACCCATGCCCGGGAAACGGCTGGATTCGAGCTTTTCGGGATTGAAAACCTCTGCTGCGGTTCATATAAGAAAAAACGGGCTTCCAGAGGGAAAGGCTCTTTCCGATTTTACCGCAAGTTTTCAGGAGGCAGTGGTGGACACCCTGGTCAGAAAAACCCTGTTGGCCGCAAGACGGGAAAAACTGGATCTGGTGGTGGTCTCAGGAGGGGTAGGTGCCAACGAGCGACTGAGAGAAAAGATGAACAAAAAAGCCCTGGCTGATGGTGTACGAGTCGTATTTCCTCCCGTGGAGTTCTGCACTGATAATGCGGCCATGGTGGCGGCCTTGGCTGCTGTGTATCTTGGGCGGGGAACCGATCATGGCCTTGGCCTGGATGCCAATGCGGGGTTGGGATGGCAGACACTTTAAACATCAAGTCGCTTTTGAAAAAACACGGACTGAGGCCAAAGAAATCCTGGAG
The DNA here is from genome assembly GCA_027031935.1 of Myxococcales bacterium. GTDB lineage: Bacteria > Myxococcota > B64-G9 > B64-G9 > B64-G9 > JALVPF01. The sequence continues at coordinate 21,801 of JALVPF010000341.1, forward strand.
TCAGAATTTCCTTGTGGACCTGAGCGTGTTGTCTGACATCGTCGATGCAGCTGACCTGCACGCAGATGATGTGGTGGTAGAGTTGGGCGCCGGACTTGGTGCGCTGACCGCGATGCTGGCCAAGGATGCCGGCAGGGTGGTTGCTGTCGAGCGTGACCGGGATTTGGCAAAGGTGCTCAGGAGCGAGTTTGCTGCTGATTCCAGGGTGGAGATCCTGGAGGCAGACGCTGTCCGCCTGAATTGGAATGACTTACTCCCAGACATGCAAAAACCACCTGTGGTAGTCGGCAATCTTCCTTATCATATCGCCTCCCAAATCATTTTTTCTCTCCTGGAGCAAGGTGCTTTGCTGGACAGATGGCTGCTCATGGTTCAGAGGGAAATGGCCATTCGCATGGTGGCTCAACCTGGGGGTCGGGATTACGGGGTTTTGAGCATTCAACTGCAGATGCTTGCGGATGTGGAGTCGGTACTCGATGTAGCTCCAGAAGCTTTTCTGCCACGGCCAAGGGTTCAATCCAGGGTTGTAAGGTGCAGGCCCCTTCAGGCTCCCAGGGTAGAAATAAAGGACATGGATTTATTCAGACGTGTGGTCAGAGCAACTTTTTCCCAGCGGAGAAAACAGATCCGCAATAGTCTCAGAGCCAACTTTGGGGGGATACTTTCGGATGACCTGCTGGACCAGGCTCTCGTCCGGGCCTCGGTCCTGCCTACCGTGCGCCCCGAGCAGCTGAGTCTTGAGCAGTTCGGAGCCCTTTCTGACGCGCTGCTTGTTGGGCTGAAGCATGGCAGGGCTTGGGGGCATCAATAACCCCGTTTTTTTACAGTGGCCATGAGGGTCTGGAGATGGTTGTTGACATAACGACGAAATTCGTCTTCATCCAGGTGCATTTCCTTTAGAATGTCAGAGAATATCTCCTCGAATCCCTTCAGCTTTTCCCTTCTCATCTTCATGGCGATCTTCAGCAGAGCCGCCTGGTGCATGCGCTCCTGCTTTTCTCTTTCATTCAGTTCCTGAGCCACGCGCCACCTCCTGGCAATCCTCCGTCCCTCTTGAAAAACCACATAAGCAACGAATGACGTTACCATACAATGCTATACACCTGCTGTCAATATTTTGACCAGTTTTCTCCAATTTTCTTGAATAAGTTCGACTAAGCTGTCGAATTCAATGAGCTATAGCTCTCTGATTCAGGTGGGACCAGGACCGGGGAAAAGTTGTTCAGACAATCCAGTTCCCGGTAAATGAAAACCTGGTCCGGAATGGAAACAATTAATTTTGAACTTGTTCCCATTTTATGTGATAAGATCTTCCTGAATCTCAATCAAAATAGAGTCAGGTGACACCAAATGTCCGGGTTACGCGAAATGGCCGAATTTTTGTTTTCAGCCCTTGGTCTATTTCTGGGGTAGACTCCATGGCAAACAATGAGCACAACGGTATATCGACGATAAACTCGTTGCAGGACCGTTATCGAATCGTTGCCAAACTGGGTTCCGGCGGAATGGCTGATGTGTTTTTGGGTATTCAGCTGGGTGAGGAGGCCTTTCAGCAGCTGGTGGTGATCAAGCGTATCCACTCTCTTTGGCTCGACGACCAGAACGCAAGGGAGATGTTCATCAGCGAAGCAACGGTCATCGCGTCTCTGAGCCACCCCCATATAGTCAAGATCTTCGATCTGAGCAAGCTGAACAAGGATATCTGCATAGTCATGGAATACGTCAATGGTGAGAACCTTGACTATATCCGCAAGGTTTCCAAGAAGCAGAAAAAAAGCATCCCCTTGCCAATCGTTTGCAAGTGGATGGTGGAGGCCTGTAATGCCTTGCACTATGCTCACACTGCTACCACTCCTGATGGAAAACCCCTGAACCTGGTTCACAGGGATATAGGTCCTCACAACCTCATGACCGACAAGCAGGGCTATCTGAAGGTGATCGATTTCGGAATTGCAAAAAGTACAGCCCGAAGTGATTTGACCACACCAGGCATGATAAAGGGAAAATTTTCCTATCTCTCTCCCGATCTTTTCAAGCACGAGTCCATTGACGGACGCGCTGATCTATACTCCCTGGGACTTGTGTTTTACGAGCTTCTGACTGGCAAAAGATGTTTCATTTTCAAAAAAGACGTGGCTGTGGCTGAGGTACTACGGAGGGTGACGACCGAGCATTTGGACCCACCCTCGAAATTGGCACCCCTCGTCCCACCGCCCATTGATCGCGTGGTCATCAAAGCCCTGGAAAAGGACAGGGATAAGCGATTTCAGACAGGTGCTGAATTCGCCGAAGCCATTAGGAAGGCTGCGGCTAGCTTTGGAGGGATCGCATCGAGTTCCAAGGTCACCGAGTGGATGGAAAAGGTGATGGGGGACAGAATCCGTAAAAGGCGAAAATTTGAAGTACGGGCCATTGAAAAGGCCAAGGCCATGATTTCCAAGGTGGACTCCGAAATTGATCCAGGACTCACCACGGGCTCTTTCAAGGCAGCTGATCAGAACTCCATCACCGGCCTCAGTCAGTTCAGAATTCAGCATTCCACCCAAGAACAAATTTCGACTCCTGGATCTGTTGTGGTCACTCAGGAACACAAACGCAGGTCCAATCCTTATCTCATCCTGGCACTCGGCTTTTTACTGTTTGTGGGTGGTGCCTTTCTGGTGCACAGACTGTTTTTTTCTTCTCCTGAGAAGTCGGCGCACGAGACGACGGAAGCAGACACCGGTGCAAAGGTCATGGTTCGTGCAGATCACTTTGGTGCCAAGGTTTTCCTGGATGGCAAGGAGATGGGCGTTTGCGGACAAAATGGCATATTGTTGAATCTCCAGCCAGGACAAAAACACATACTGAAACTTCAAAAGGAAGGCTACAAACCATATCAGGTATCTGTTGTTGGAAAAAAGGGAGTCGAGCTTCTGGTGGATGCAAGCCTCGTAGCCCTTGTAAAACCCGGAGACGGCGGCAAGAAGCTTGTGGCTGCGGCAGGTAACACGGAAAATATACCTGAAGGCCCCCAGGTCAGTGCCTCCTCTGGACAAAGCAAAATAAGCGACTCTCACAAGGGGCGGAGAAAAAAACATTCGGGGCGCAAGAAGAACAGGAAAAAGACCCATGGCAAAAAACTGGCTTCAGTGGATGTTTTGAAAAATGCGACTGCTGAGCCGGAGCACAAGGCGGAATCCAAAGCAGAACCGAAAGAAGAACCTGAACCTAAGCCAGAGCCCAAGCCAGAGCCCAAGCCAGAGCCCAAGCCAGAGCCCAAGCCAGAGCCAAGGTCAGAACCAAGGTCAGAACCCAAGCCAGAACCGGAGTCCAAGCCTGGGCCGGAGTCCAAGCTGGAGCCGGAACATGCAGTGCTTGCGTCCATAGAACACAAGGAACCCGAATTTATCAGCGGACAGGGTAACTGGAGTGGCCAAAAGGTGGCCAAGAGGGGCTGTACCCACTGTCACAACGGAGGCAAGGCTCCAAAGCTGAAATGGGGCATTAAATCAGCTAGGCAGTGGAAGTTTTTCTTCAGGCGCAAGAGACACAACAGACATGCCAAGCTGGGCAAGCTGTTTTCAAAGAAAGAACTGAAATCTGTGTTGGTATATATAGTTTCTCAGCTTTCAGACGAGGAAAAATCTGGAATAGCCGGCGTGAAGTGAGTTTCTGGCAAAAGGGGAGACGAGATGAGACATGAACGCTGGGTACTTGGAATGGTGTTTTTCTGGATGGCGCTCTTCGCATTTCAAGGTGCCACATGGGCGGGGCCTGAGACCAGGAAAGATCCAGGGGAGACAGAAAAAAAGAGTATTCAGAAAAAGAAGAAAAAGCCCAGACGTTCCCTTGAAGACCGACTCAGGAGAGTTGGCAGGAGGTTGAGACGAGATCAGCTGGAGCTTGAGAGAATTCTGCTGGAGGACCTGAAGAAGGAACGCTCCACCACACAGGCCCCACAAGCTGCACCCAAGGTTGATGTGAGCGGTATGGAGGAAAAACTTTCGGATCTGGACGAGCGCCTCTCTGGGCTGGAGGATGATGTGGAGGGGATGCTGGGAGTTCAGGACAAGCTTCTCAAGAGGGTCAAGAAGGACAAGCTCAGGTGGTCAGCCTCATACAGGGCCGTGGTAAACAATTTTCATCTGGTAGACAAGAGCTATGACACCATTCCTGATCACCTTGAGCTTGTTGTGGATGATTTTGGTCAACCGGTGATCGATCCGTCCACTGGTCAGGTGATGGCCACGCCAGTATATACCCAGGTGCCCAGGAACCTGGATAAATGGTATGGAAGTCAGTGGTTGAATCGGCTCAGATTGACCATGACCTGGGATGTGACAGACAGCTTGAGATTTTATGGTCAGATTGGTGTGTTCAAGTATTTCAATGAACTCCAGAATGAACCGACAACCCTGGACATGCACACAAACCGGTATCCGCGGGATCCCACCTTGCGCATAGAGAGAGCTTATTTTGACTGGTTCATCTGGGACTGGTTGGTGCTCACCATTGGAAGGGTGTCGTCTCCAGAGGGCCCTCCTGCGGAACTCAAAGAGAATACCGTACGCAATGCCACCTGGGGTGTACAGATGGTGGAGGCGGAGATGGAAGCAGTCATGTTGACTTTCCATCTGTCGGGTTTGCTGGAAAATACATATTTCAGGATGTATTACATTCCGTTTCTGGATCACATGGACTTCAGCCTGGCTGATGACAGGTTCTTGTTCATGGACTCGGGGATCAAACCCATGCATGCCTATGGTGCCCTGTTCGAGATGAAGATACCCAAGGTCGGAGACAATCTCCTGCAGATCGGATATGTTTGTGTCCCGCAGTTCAGGCCGAGGAATATCGATATCTCCGTGCCATGGTTGGAAGAGAAGGTCAGCCCATCAGAGCCCACCGGCCAGGATCTGGGCTCATACTGGATGGTAAACGGCCTCCTGGAATTCAAGAATATCGCAGACAGCGGGCTGGATTTATTCGCAGCCTACGCACTGAGCATTCTCCAGCCCAGGGAGGATCGCATGATCTATGATGTGCCTGTAAGCTTGCCAATCGTGCATCCTCTGACTGGCCAGCAGGTGGGGACCTATGATGGGACCACCAGGGTAGAGACAGGTTTGGCTTCGTATGAGGAAGGGAATGGAACCACGAACTTCGGACACATGTTCTATCTCGGCTTCAGATATACTTTTCCCTGGTTCGGAGATTACAAGGTCCGCATTGGTGCAGAGGTCAATCATGGTTCCAAGTATCACATCAACTGGAACTCTCCTTCCGATTTGCTCGTAAATCGGCTTGGCACCAAGGGCTGGGCGTGGGAAGTTTACTACATACAGCAGTTGATAAAGGATCACCTGTTTGCAAGACTCGGATATTTACAGCTCATAAGGGATTATCAGGGATTGCACATAGGACCTACCGTTCCCATAGATCAGACAATAGATAATGCGTATCTTCTGATGGAAGCAAAGTGGTAATTGCTCCAACCATCTAGGTTTTCATTGACTTTTTGGACCGTTATAAGGTATGAAGTCCCATTTACGGCTTGTAATAATCAGCTTTTCGGGATTTCCCGACTAGGGGTCGAGTATGGCTACTACTCGTAAGGGCAAAAAGAAATCAAAGAAGACAACCGTCAACTCCAAAAAGACTTCCAGAAAAACCCGGAATGTTAAGAAATCATCTGGAAAGACCAAGAAGGTTACCGGAAAGACCGGGAAGGCCGCTGGCAACACCAAGGTCGCTGGAAAGACCAAGAAATCCACCACAGGGGTTTCGAAAAAATCTGGGAAAAAGAAGCCTGTGAAACCGTCTTCCCATTTCAAGCTTATCAGAAAAGTTGCAGACATGAAGAAGCTGGCTCGTGAACTCCGTTCGCGGCGCCGCAAGATAGCCCTGGTTCCCACCATGGGCTTTTTACATGAAGGACACCTTTCGCTGATTCGTGAGGCAAGACGTCGTGCTTCGGTTGTGGTCGTCTCTGTTTTTGTTAATCCGAAACAGTTTGGCGTCAATGAAGACCTCGACAGGTATCCCAGGGATCTTGCAGGGGACAGAAGGAAGATTCGCTCCGAAGGGGCTGATTACATGTTTGCTCCCGATGTGGCGGAGATGTATCCGGAAAATTTTCAGACATTCGTGGAGGTAACTGGGGTAACGCGTGATTTTTGTGGTGCTTCCAGGCCGTCTCATTTCAGGGGTGTGACCACGGTCGTGACAAAGTTGTTTCAGATAGTTCAACCTGACATGGCATTTTTTGGCGAGAAGGATTTTCAGCAGCTCGTGACCATTCGTCAAATGGTCAGGGATCTGAACCAGGATATCAATGTCATCGGAATGCCAACCATTCGAGAGGAAGACGGATTGGCCATGAGTTCACGAAACACCTACCTGTCCACCTCTCAACGCCATCAGGCCACGGCCATCTATCGCGGATTGAGAAAGGCCAAGCGACTGTGCGATAGCGGTGAGTACGATGCCGCAGAACTATCTGCCGTTGTGCTCGACTTGTTGAGGGAACAAAGAGACATGGAGATAGAGTACGTTGCCGTAAGCGATCCCAATACCTTAGAGCGCATTCACGAAGTTGAGAAACAGGCGGTATTGATGGTTGCGGTCAGGGTCGGAGATACCAGGCTTATCGATAATATTCGCCTTACAGTCAGGCGCCGTAGATGAAAGTCCGGTCTGTAATTATTTTGGTCCTTGCCTTGATGTACTCATGTGGGGGACAGCATGAGTCGCTGAAATACCGTCAGCCACAGCAAAAGGTGCAGGCGAAGGAGTTCAGTGCTCAAGAACTGCTACAGGTGGCCATTTCTTATAACTCCCAGGGAAAAAGTGAAAAAGCCATTGGGGTTCTCCACAGAGCCTTGAAACAGGATCCGAGCCTAGCTGCTGCTTATCGCGAGATGGGACTTGCATTGTCCCGTCTCAATCGTCTGGATGAGGCATTGGTCCTACTGAAAAAGGCGGTTGAGCTGGATTCGTCGGATGTGGACGCGGCGCTCCTGCTGGGAATGATCTTTGATCTGGAACATCATGGCGCGCAGGCGCTCAAGGTATATGAGGACGCCTTGAAGACTAAACCCAATCATCCCGAACTCAACCATGAATATGGATTGAGCCTGCTCATGTCAGGTAAACCCACCGAGGCTGTGGCAGCGCTGGAAAGGGCGAGAGCCTTTAGCAACAACGCAGAATTATTGGGGGATTTGGGATACGCATACCTGCTCTCTGGTCAAAGCAAGAAGGCCAGCAAGGTCTTGAAGGAATCTGTCAGCAGGGATGGCAGCAAACCGGAGGTGCTTTTCAATCTGGCCAGGGCCTGTGTCGCAGCAGGGGACAACAAATGTGCCTTTGATGCCTTGGGTCATTTGATTAAACTTGTCCCGAATGAACCAGGTCCATACTTCAACCTTGGTCTTCTGCTTGAAAAACAGGGAAAGACTTCAAAGGCAAAATTAGCCATAGAAAAGGCTCTGGAGATTGCTCCGGATTTTGCTCCGGCAAAAAAGTGGCTAAAGGCTCATCCGTAACATGGCCCTTGCGGAAGGGCTTTTGCCAAAGACCCTATGAGCTCTGCATGCAAAAGTCCGTTCGTGGCACAGGTGTCTGCACCCGTGTCCCCAAAAGGAGATCCATCGGTAGCTGAGACGACGCCTCCAGCTTGTCTTACCAGGAGAACTCCAGCAGATACATCCCACGGGTTTAGCTTGTATTCCCAAAAGCCGTCGAGTCTTCCGCACGCTACGTAACAAAGATCCAGTGCAGCTGAACCGCTCCTGCGAACTCCCTGGGTGCGCATGGTAAGGGCTGCGAACTTGTCCAGGTTGGTAAGGGGACTGTCGCAACGGTCATAAGGAAAACCAGTGGCGAGAATGGATTGGGAGAGCTTTTTTGTTTGGCTCACTTTTATCGGGGTTGAATTGCAGCTTGCCTTCCCATCGATGGTGGCTTCAAAAATTTCGTCTCTCGTGGGATCGTAAACCACACCCAGAAGTGTCCTGCCCCTCTGTCGCAGGGCAATGGAACAACAATACGCAGGATAAGCATGGGCAAAGTTGGTGGTCCCATCGAGGGGATCTACCACCCACACCAACTCTGCATCCTTGTCCTCATCTGCATTGCTCTCCTCTGCCAGGATATTGGCAGAAGGCAAAGCTTTGGAGAGGATCTTCACAATGGCTTGTTCGCAGGCCTTGTCCACTTCTGTGACCAGATCATACAGGCCCTTGTGCTCCACCTGGTGTGCCTTGCCAAGTCCATCTGTCATGATTTGGCCAGCCGCAAGGGCCGCCTGGCGCGCTGCATCCATGGCCCCCGGAATCAATGGCGTCTCCTCCAAAGCATTCCGAGCAAAATCGGCATAAGTACCAGCGGGCCGGGTTTGTCAGAGGATGAACATTGGCAGCCAAGCTCACCGTCCGCTTGGCCAGGACCCCATTGATAATCAGGATCTTTTTCCAGAGTGAAATTTTGAGTCTTGTTGGCCGATAGCTCAAAAGGCTCGGTCGTGACGGTCGTATATCCCTCCATGGCAGCACCCATTTGCCAGGTCCCTTCCCTTAGACCTCCAAACCTGTACGTGCCGTCTTGTCCCACGGTGCTTATCCTGGGCGGAGAATCCTCCTGCCATATACTCACCGTAACTCCAGTGCCGACGGTGGGATCTGCATCCTCGTTCTCCAAAAAACTTACTGTGCCGGAGACCACAAAGGTTCTGCCCGTGTTACCCCCGTCATTTTTTCTCAAGATAAAGTCCACTGAGGAGTCTTGCTGCACGATGAAGTCGAGCCTGTGATGCCATGTGTAATCAGGGCGGGAAGCCGCAATGGAAACAGGGCCTGCAGGAACCCCGTCGAGTTCGTATTCGCCGGATGCGATGGTAGTTGCGGAGACAGCAGGGTTGGTGCCAAAAACCCTGATGATGGATCCGGATCGATCCAGGGGGTTGTCATCGAGGCGCACGTGTCCCGAAAGCTTGTACGGACCTGCAGAACTGAGAGACAGTGCTACTGTCGGTGGGGCTGCAAGATCCACGGCCACACCTGGGCTGGTAGCCACGCGGAATCCTATGGCCATGGCCCTGAAATCATATGTACCTGCAGGGATGCCGTTGAGGCTGAACGTGCCATCTGACTTGGAAAGAGCTGTTGATACCACCGTGTTACCATTCCTGGCTTGCAGCATGATTGCAGAACAAGGTGAACCATCACAAGTGGTGGTGCCGGTCACCGATACGGTATCCGCACCAGGGGGTTGGAGATCGAAATCGTGGGAATTGTCTTGTGAGAGATCCACAGCTGCGGTAGAGCTGGCCATGAGCCCTGGGGCCCAGCAGGTAATTCCATATGAACCTGCAGGAATGGCAGGGATGGCATAGACGCCATCCGAGTTTGTTCTTACATGAAGAGTCGTACCTCTCACCAGGATTATGGCGGAATCTACCGGGGTTCCAGTGTCCGAGCGGCTGACAAGACCACTCAGGGTGGATGCTTCAGCCACGGTCCCGGTGACCATCAGTAGCATGCAAGAGAATGTAACAATGGAACGAAGCATGGCAAAACTACGATAGCATTAATCACCTCAACAGGCTACGCCATCGGTGTTCTTTTCTATCTCCTTTTGCAACTCGCTGGGGGCATCCAAATCCTTGGCAGGATCGTCTGATTCCGGCGTGAGGCGGGGTCTGAACCAAAGGAAGACACCCAGGGCCGTGGCGCCAAGGACGATACCTATGATGGTTCCTGTCGTGTCATCCATCCCTATGCAGCCTTTGGAACGTTGCTCCACCAATATGAACGTGGTGGTCATCACCGTCATGAAGGTGGCAGGCAAAGCGGCCAACCACCACCTGTTTCCACGCCTTGCCAGAAACACCGCCGCTGTCCAGAGTGCGACTGCCGCAAGGGTTTGGTTGGCCCAACCGAAGTAGCGCCAGATCACCCCAAAAGGCAGGAACATGAGCAGAATGGAGATGGCGAACATGGGCAAGGCTACTATATACCTGTTTCTGATCCTCGTCTGGGGCAGATGCAGATAGTCGCCCAATATGAGCCTTGCCACTCGAAATGCAGTATCACCTGAGGTGATGGGCAGAACGATGACTCCAAGCACGGCAAGGAATCCGCCAAAAGCACCCATGGAATGGTTGCAGATGGTGTGTACCACCACCGCTGCGTTGTTGAGGTTGGGACCCAGGGCCTTTGCCAGGCCGGCTACACCCCCATAGTAACCCTGAGCCGCTGAAGCCCAGATGAGAGCGATGAAGCCCTCTGCGATCATGGCGCCATAGAACACGGGTTTCATGTATTTTTCGTTGCTCAGGCATCTGGCCATCATGGGGCTTTGAGTCGCATGAAATCCGGAAATGGCACCACAGGATACGGTGATGAAGATGATTGGCCATGCAGGTGTATGGTTGGGGTGGAGATTGGCTAGTGTGAAATCGGGTGCGTTCATTTCGCCGAAGATCATGGCCCAGGCCAGGCCGATCACCATTACCAGCAAGGCGATTGCAAAGAAGGGATAGACTCGTCCTATGAGCTTGTCCACCGGAAGGATGGTGGCTATGAGGTAATATGCAAACACTATGGCCGATACGATCCACTGCCATATGGTGGCGTGATAGAACGATGTGTTCAAGGCCTGGGTGGTCCCTTGACCGGCCCATCCAAAGACCATGTCTGCCGGCAGCAGATGAACTATCAAGGCTGCAGGCGCTTTGACAAAGACCGTACCCACAAGGACCATGAGCAGGAGTATGAAAATGGTAGCGCCATGGCGGGCAAAGTTTCCAAGGTAGTGACCAATGAGGGAAGGAAGCCCTGCGCCGTCGTTGCGAATGGACATGGCGCCTGCCATGAAGTCGTGCACTGCTCCACCGAGTATGGCTCCGAAGACGATCCACAAAAAAACCTGCGGTCCCCAAAGAGCCCCCATGATGGGACCAAATACAGGTCCCAGCCCGGCTATGTTCAACAGTTGTACCAGAAACACCCGCCACGTGGGCATGGACACGTAATCCACTCCGTCCGCCAGGCGAATGGCAGGTGTGGGCCTACTGGGATCAGGGTGTACGGCGGTGGCTGTAAGCTTTCCATAAAACACGTATCCCGTGGCAAGCAGGAAGATTCCCACCAGGAAGATAAGCATTTGTATGCCTCCTTGTGTTGCCTTGTGTGGAGGAGATTAGGAGATTGTGAGTTTTTGATCAACACGGAATCCTTTTCCCTGGTCTCCCACGACGCTTGGGAGTCCTGTGGCTATGCTGCAGAATCTTTTTCGGCAAGCTGAAGCCTGGACGTTTCGAGGTGAGCTTTGAATACGCCTGGAAGAGTCTCAAGGCAATGGTGCAAGGGCATGGAATGGAGGCATATAGCCCTAGGGATGTGATCAAGGTAGCAGGCCGATTGGACATCATCCAAAATGTGGAACTTTGGTTGGGTTTTTTGGAAGACCGCAATTTGAGTGTTCATGATTATCTTGGCATCGAAGATTCAGAGTATATCCAAACCGTACACAGGTATTTGGCGGAAGCCACAAGCCTATACGAAAAACATTTTTCTTAGTTTATCCCTGATTTCCCACCTCGCTTGCGATCTCTGTGGCTATGCTGCAGAGTCTTTTTCGGTGAGGTGAGGCTCGACGTGGTGAA
>JALVPF010000342.1 GCA_027031935.1 Myxococcales bacterium
CCCCTTTCGGAACAGGACTGCGGCGACTGCACCCGCTGCGCAGAAGTCTGCCCTGTGGGCGCAATATACATTCGAAAGGACGAGCAAGGTTCCTAGCCCCGGTCTTGGCGAAGGGTTGGTCCATACAACCCAAACAACAGCAGTACAAGGCTACAACGGTGAACAAGAATATTGGTTCAGGATGATTTAGACCGGCATGCTCTTTTATATTGCATGGGTTTGTGCTACTTCAGGAGGCTATGATAGCCCGGTCAAAAGTCAAACGTTACGGCAGCTCAGGTCCATATCGCAGGATCTATCTCCTGGCACCACGCCACCCAGTCAATTTCTGGTCCATGCAAGGCACAGCTGAACTGTTCGGCACCAAGACCCTCATGCCAAACGCAGCCTTGGCCACCCTCATGGCCCTGACCCCGGATGACGTCTCCGTGGAATACGCGCTGGCTGACGAAAACGTCACCGAGATTGATACGGATTTTCCGTGTGATCTGGTTGCCATAACAGGAAGCACCATACACGCTCCCAGAATTCATGAGTTGTGTGAGGCTTTCAAGAAAAGAGGTATTCCTGTCGCCCTGGGCGGAACCTATGCGAGCATCGAATCGGATCGCTGTCAAGGCCTGGCCGATTATCTTTTCATAGGCGAAGCCGAGTACACATGGCCCCTGTTTCTCAGACAGTGGTCTCAGGGAAAAGCTCAAGCTGTCTATCATCAAAAAGATCCCATAGATCTGACCCAAAGCCCTGCCCCGGACTGGTCACTCATAAGACAATCCGATTATCTGAACATGACGGTACAGACAAGCCGTGGCTGTCCCAACAACTGTGATTTTTGCCAGGTGATCCAATACCTGGGGAGGAGATACCGCACCAAGTCAATCCAGCAGATCTTGTCCGAAGTCAAGCAGGCCCATGCCCTGGGTGCACACACGGTGTTTTTTTCAGATGACAACTTCCTGGGCAAGCCGGCTTTCACCAGGCAACTTCTGGACGCTCTCATTCAGTGGAACTCCACCCTTACAAAGCCCCTGTCCTTTTCCACCCAGATCACCATGCAGGTGGCAGATGACGATGCACTGCTGAAGAAGTTTGCGGATGCAAGATTTTCGGTGCTCTTTGTCGGAGTGGAGACGGTGCGCAGGGAAAGCCTGGAGGAAATTCACAAGACCCAGAACCTGAGCAAAGATCCCATAGAGCGCATCAAGAAAATCTCCCGCTTTGGCATCGTTCCGTTCCTGGGATTGATTGTCGGTTTTGACAATGACGACTCGTCGGTCTTCGATGACCTCTACCATTTCATCGACATTACCGACAGCCCTATCGCTGGCATAAGCCTCCTCAACGCCCCCAGAAAGACGCCACTGTATGAGCGCCTTTCCGCCCAGGGGCGCATAGTCAATGAAGAGTTTGGTGGCGAATGGCAACTGTCGACGAACATCATTCCCAAAAAGATGTCCAGACAAGAGTTGGAGAGACTGTACTGGTCACTTTTCGAGAAAATCTATGAACCGGAAAAGTTGGACCGTCGTCTGGCAGCATGGCTTTCCCAGGTGCAGTTCTTTACCAGGATTTACACACGAAAAAAGTTTGACCCACGCCAAATCTCGAACCTGTTAAGAATGTTCAAACACTTCACCTTGAACGCTGAGCCAGAGGTAAGATCCCTGTTTTTCAGAAGCATAAGACGCACATGGCGCACCAATCCAAAGCTTATAAAGAGGCTCTTTACTCTCCTGGCGCAATACTGGCACTTTTATGATTTTATCAAGACGAACGGTACAACTGCTGTCTCCACTTGATTTTCAAGACTAGAAAATCTCCTCCCATCTTGATAGCCTCTTTGAAACATGGCGCAGTCGCTAGGAGAGAGCATGCCCCCAAAACCATGGCAAACGGTATACGCGGAAAAGGTGGTTACGGCTGAACGGGCTCTGTCTGTGATAAAAAACGGCCAGACCCTGTTCGTTCATTCAGGCGCAGCAGAGCCTACCCTGCTTACAAAGACCTTGGCCGAGAAAGCATCGTCGTTCTGGGATATAGAGGTAATCCACCTTACGGCAGCCCAGGAAGAATCCCCCCTGGCAAAGCCAGACCTCATACAGCATTTCAGATACAACACCTTTTACATAGGGAGAGGCTTGAGCGCGGCCATATCTGGAGGACGGGCTGATTACACTCCCATGAATATCAGTGAGCTACCCCAGGCAATTGCTGACGGAATAGTCCAGATCGATGTGGCCTTGATCCAGGTCTCTCCTCCTGATTCCTTCGGTCTGTGTAGCCTGGGTGTGAGCATAGACGCCACCAAGGCTGTGCTGGAGCATGCAAGGCACGTGATTGCCCAGGTCAACGAATATGTTCCGGTCACCCTTGGTGACACCCTTTTACCGGCTGAGCAGATCGACCTGATGGTGGAAGGCAGCGTACCGCTGATAGAGGTAGACTCGTCGGAAATCGACCCTGTCTCCCTGACCATAGGACGCCACGTTGCTTCCCTCATAGAAGACGGCATGTGTCTTCATTTCGATCGCGGGCCTATCAGCGCTGCGGCCATGCGCTATATGGACACGAAAAAAGATCTCGGGATTCACACGGATATCCTCACAGACGATATCCTCCGTCTGATTCGCTCCCGCGCAGTCAATAACATGAAGAAGAAAATCAACCGGGGCAAGACTGTTGCCACCATGGTGATGGGGTCCAAGGACCTGTACAACTCTGTGGACAAGAATCCCTATTTCGAAATACTCCCCATCGACAAGGTCAACGATCCATTCGTCATCAGTCAGAACCCGAACATGGTATGTGTTCACGCCATACAGGAGATCGAACTCACCGGACTTGCCAGGTCCGACACCCAGGAGATTTCCGCCATTCGCGCCCTGCCCTCCAGCATGGACTTTATCGACGGCGCCACAAGGTCACAGGGTGGATTCAACATAATGGCCTTACCTTCCACCACCCCGGATGGAAAGAGTTCGAGGATCGTACCCCTGTCGCTTGGAGGAGGAGTGGCATTTACACGGTCCAAGATCGACTATGTGGTCACCGAATACGGTGTGGTCAACCTGTACGGACTCAGCATCAGAGAACGGGCCATAGCACTCATATCCATCGCTCATCCCAAATTTCGAAGACAGTTGATGGACGAAGCGATCAAGCACAATTTTGTCGGCGCAGAACAACCTCTTGCTCCAGAACATGGTTGTGTCTATCCCCACCAGTACGAGTTGACCAATACTTTCAAGGGAGGCCTGGAGGTCTTTTTCAGACCGGTTCAACCATCGGATGCAAGACGGCTGCAGCGCATGTTTTACAGGCTTTCACCTGAATCCATAAGAATGCGCTACCACGGAACCATCAAGACCATGTCCAACGACATGGCACAAAAGCTCTCGGCCATAGACTACAGCCGGGACATGGCCATAGTTGGCTTGGTGGGCCCAAGGCTGAACCCAAGGATCATTGCTGAAGGCCGGATCATGTATAACCCAGCCAACAACATGGGAGAATTCGACATAGTCGTGGACGAGGAAGTTCGCGGCAAAGGCATAGGGACCTTTCTCGCAAACAGACTGAACAAGATCGCTTACTCTCGAGGTTTGAGCGGAGTTTATGCCGAGGTCATTTCTCAAAACGCGGCTACCATAGCTCTGCTGGGCAGAGCATGGCCAACGGCAAGAAAGACCTTCGACTCTGACAGTACCACATTCACTCTCCGTTTTCCTCCGGCAGATGTGGAGCGCCCCAAAGACAGTATCATTGTATATTCGGGTCGTTTCGGAGATTTTACCTATGGAGAAGAGCACCCTTTCAATCCTGGTCGAGCGAGAAAGACTCTCAGTATCATCAGGCAGCAAGGATACCTGGATGAGCCATGGATGAGGCTGGAGGAGCCATGCCTCATCACCAAGGAGCGTCTCATCGAGTCCAATGCGCCCGACTTCATCGACGCACTGGAACAGGCCAATGACGGGAAGTGGAAAGAGGATTACCTGAAATACCACCTGGGAGGAGACGACTGTCCCGTGTTCCAGGGATTGTTCGACTATGTGCTCTTGTACTCTTCGGCTACCTGCAAGGGAGCGAGTCTGATTCTGGAAGAAAACGCCAACGTGGTGTTCAACCCGCTTGGAGGATTTCACCACGCAAGCCGATCCCACTCTGAAGGTTTCTGCTACGTAAATGACATCGTTCTGGCCATCGACAAATTTCTGGCAAGGGGATTCAGGGTGGCATATGTGGATATAGACGCTCACCACGGCAACGGTGTTCAGGATGCATATTACTC
>JALVPF010000343.1 GCA_027031935.1 Myxococcales bacterium
GGGTGGTATGAGTAATCGAATTCAATTGTGGTAAAAATTCCCTGTGCAAGCTTGAGTCCAAACACGATCGTAATACCCGGCCCACTATGCGCTGCCCTGGAGTCGTCGCCGAAAAGAATAAGCACTGAGCCCAGCGCTCCCAAACGGTAGAAGGGAGCAGAACCCGGCGCTTGTTTTGAGAGCTGGTCTTTTGAGGAGAGCTGCTTGTCGTCTGTATTTGTACCGCCTGCCGGATTTTTGCTGGCTATAGATGATGACTCGTTTTTCTTTTTCATCTTTTCTTTTGCCTGGCGAAAAATATACCTGACCTTGGGAGGGAGATCTCCCGGAGGCAATTCAAAGCCAGGATCCAGTGTGAGCAATGTACTCAGTTCCTTTTCCGCGTTGAGCAGATCATCAGATGCCAAGTAGATGAGCATGATGATCCATCGTGCAGTTCTCATGTGCTGCATGTATTCCGGGTCGCTGTCGGGTGAGAGTCCAGCCAATGCCTTGCGAAGATGCATGAGAGCGTTTTTCAGATCGAGTTCGGAATAGCACGACAAACCCTTTTTCAGTTCCTCCTGGCCGGAAGATTCCTCCTGTGCACACACGGGAATGGACAAAAATACGAATAATACAAGGAAAGTTGGAAACAAAAGCCTCACTCCGATCCCCCATCCGATCCATCGGTACCGCCATCAGCCACAGTGTCAGTCCCGGTCCTGGGCAAGACCCAGAAGTTTCCGCTTCCCTTGTGATGCTGCTGTTCCTGGCCGGTTCTTTCGTAAGCGACTTCTATCTCGAGAAATCTTCTTACCTGTGTATTGGCATCAGATGCCGCCTGAAGTGTCGCAGTTATGGTGTTGTCACCATCATATTCGGCTATGAACTGTATGTCTGAGAGCACCTTGTCCGTGTCGTCGGCATCCAGGAACCTGAAAGCGGTCAGAAAAGCTCTGCCTCCATCGTATCCTGCCCAGACAGGAGGTCTGGAAAAGGAAATACTGAAATCCTTGCGTTGGCCTTGCAGGATATAGGGTGTCGTGTCAAACGTGAGCTTGGTGAGAGAATCGACCTGACCGGAATCAGGAGCAGCAGCATCAGCAAATGCTCCGCATCCGGCTATGCCGAAGATGAGAACCATTATGGAAGTCAACCTGAATACCCAGCAATATACCATGACGCACGAAAGATTAGCATAGTGGTGTCCTCTTTCCAATATTGGCCTCATCGTATACAGTTTTAATTGCCATTTGACTTGGTTAGAGCCTGGAATTAGCTTACCCTTGGTTGGCAAAGAGGAGGTTGGGCCTTTGAGTGTCTCCATGGCATTTATTTTGCTTCTGATCATGGCCAGTCTTGTGGCAATGGTGGCTCGTAAATGGCAGTTTCCCTACACTGTTGCCTTGGTGGCCACGGGCATGGCCATGTCTCTTCTCAGCGACAGGCTGATGCCTGTATCTTTCGACATAGGATTGCATCTCAGCCCTGACCTGCTGTTTCTTGTCTTGCTTCCGGTGCTCGTTTATGAGGCTGCATTCCATTTCGACTTGCATGACTTCAAGGGTAGCTGGAAATCCATTGTGACCTTGGCTGCCCCCGGCTTGATTGTCGGCCTTTTCATAGCCGGCTCCATGTTTTATGGGATCTTTTCCCTTCTCGGCATACCCCTTTCGTTTACCGTGGCTCTTTTGGTGGCTGCCATGCTCAGCGCGACAGATCCTGTGGCTGTGATCTCCATGTTCAGGGAGATGGGAGTGCCCAGACGGCTGGGAATTTTGATGGAGGGAGAGAGCCTGCTGAACGATGGAGTTGCTGTTGTGGCCTTTTCCATGGTGCTGGTCGCATTGGGCCTGCATCCATACTATTCTGATCTTTCTGCGGGCTTCGTTGTCCAGTTTCTGGGGTGGGAGATTTTTGGTGCCCTGCTCATAGGTGGCTTGGTGGGCTTTGGTCTGTCATGGTTGACCACACAGATAGACGATCACCTCATTGAGATCACTCTTACTACAGTTGCCGCATATGGTTCGTTTCTTTTGGCCGACAAGGCTCATGCTTCAGGTGTAATAGCTTGCCTGGTGGCTGGAATGCTCACTGGCAATTTCGGAGCAAAATACGGCATGTCCCCAACCACGCGCATCGCAGTCGTCACTTTTTGGGAATATGCTGCTTTTTTGGCCAACTCCATCATATTCCTCCTGGTAGGACTGGAGATTCATCTGGCACGTTTGGCGGGCAGATGGTTGCCCATCTTGCTGCTTTGGCTGGCGCTGCTGCTGGCCAGAAGCATTCTCGTCACTGGTACCATTCCTTGGCTGGAACGACGGGAAGGCAAGATGAGGTGGGGGAGGTTGGTTGCCATCTCCTGGGGTGGACTCAGGGGAGGTATCGCCATGGTCTTGGCTCTCTCATTGCCAAGAACCTGGCCCCACCGAGGATTGGTGGTGGACCTTGTGTTCGGTGTGTGTGTGCTGACAATCATGGTTCAGGGACTTAGCATGAGAAAGCTCCTTGGCTGGTTTGGTTTGATAATGGACAAGTCAGGGGTGCTTGCCTTGGAGGAGTATCGAGGAAAATACCGTTCGGTTCAAGACGCGCTGAGGTATCTGGATCAGCGCAAGGCGAACGGAACCGTGGACGAGGATGTGTTTGACACGGTCCATTCGGAGCTTTCAAAGGAATTGGACGAACTAGAGACCCTGAGACCTGATGCCGAGGAAATAGAACAGCGCATCAAGAAAGAGCGAGAGATTGAACTGACCCGGCAGGTCATTCAGTTGAGAAAGGATGCGTTGAAACGTGCCTTGGTCGATGGGCATATCTCGGATGGGGTTGCGAGGAAACTCATAGGAGAAATGGATGAGCGCTTGCATGAGCTGGTGGATAACTGACCGCTTGGTGCGGTGGTGAAAATTCAGGAGGCCAGGTTCGCATGGACAAAAGATGCTCTCGCTGCATGGAAGTTTTCCCTGATGGGCACTGGGCTAATGCTCGCACCAGGTGTCCAGGCTGTGGAGGAGAGCTTGTGCCTGTGCAGAGAGTGGATTCGGATGCCCTGGTTTATGAACACTATGATTCATCCACAGACATCAAGTTCGACATGGACAAGCTTTTAAGCCCTGACCAGCGACGGGAGACAGTGATCTTATTATGGGTGGGCATAGGCCTTGTATTGGCAGCGTTTGGATTGAGGATAGGGTTTGTAATACTGGGTGGATTCGAGGGCTTCTGGACCGTACCGTGGTGGTTTGATGGAATTGTCGTGTTGATGCTTGTGCTTGCGATTTTGATGATCGTGTGGGGCACGAGAAGACTGATTGATCACAAGAAGTTGCTGCAAAAAAGACCCAACTGAAGGAGTCTCCCATGAAGGCTTTTACATCGCTTCTGATGCTTTTCTTGCTGCTGCCCATAGGTGTGGCTTGCCATGATGATTCTGAGAAAGGCAAGACAAGCGTATCATCTGAACTTGCACAGGATGCCTCCACTGGACAGAAGATAGTCCAGGTGGACAGAAAAAATCCGGGACCAAAGGTCATGCATGATGGTAGTCCTGCGCATATAGTCGACATGAGGGTTCGTGCTCCCTTGGCCATGGAGGGGGTCAAACCTGTTGGATCGACCTGGCAAGCGGGTGGCAACTGGAATGTGCATGAAATCAGCTATAGGGATGGGGGACTGAAATTCGAGCTTGCGTTCCAGTTTCCTGCAAAGGACACGAAGATGCCCATGAAATCCAAGGGCAGGTTGAGATGGATTTCAGGAGATGCAGGTCCATTCCTCAAGGCATTGTCATACATTTTTCAAACACATGTACCCGCAAAGGGCACGATCAAGGGTAAGTTCGTGGATTTTGATTTGAGCATACAGACCATCTCGGGCAAGGATGTGGGCACCATGAAGATGGAGCCTACTGGTGGAGACTGGATAGTAGCCAAGGCCTCTGTGGGAGGGGTTCATCCTGCTTCCTTTAGGATTTTGTTGCTCCCCGTCAAGGGCCTGGGACGCTTTGTCCCCATAGCTGGCGAGTCTGCCGAGGCGGTCATCGGACTGTTTGCAAAGGCTCTTTACTGACCCGTATTTCTCCCATTCCATGAGAATTTCCAGGTACGGCCCTGTCAACGGATAGTGTTGAACCAATATGGGGAAATCGTGACACAACCGGCCATCATGGGGACGATGGGTTGATACGTACCGACCGGGTGTTGTGTAGGGGCGACCGGGAATTGTGTAGGGGCGACCGGCCGGTCGCCCCTAGTGCGACCGTGAGCGTGCATGGTCAGGAGGGTGAGAGTCCCTCTCAGGTAT
>JALVPF010000344.1 GCA_027031935.1 Myxococcales bacterium
CTGGGGTGATGGTATTGAGTTTTCTGGACCGGAAAAATGGAAGAAGGTGCTTGTTGATGATGGATACGTCGTCCATGTAGCTTCGTTTTATGGGAGCACGTTTGCTTAGCCAGTAGTTGCTTAGGTCATCGAAGGTCTTATCGGGAAGCCTGAGCGTCTTCAATCCTCGTTTTCCTTCCTCAGTCTCAAGCTGGTGTCTTTGGAGTGCGAACTTCGCATCGGCTTTGTCCTTATACACTTCGCTTCGTCTGATACCCTGTGCATCAGTCCATCTAATTCGCCATTTGTTCCTGCATCGTACCGGTCTTGCCATGTTCACATCCTAGCTTTCCGGCAGGGATGTTTCTCCTGAAGACGTGATGACGCCTATTTTCAGGAAAATCGATTGACATGACTCGAAGGGGATTGTCGCCACAAAATGGCCACAAAGAAAAACAGGGAATCTTCCTTGCGGAAAATTCCCTGTAAAAACAATAGCGGGGGCCGGATTTGAACCAGCGACCTTCGGGTTATGAGCCCGACGAGCTACCAACTGCTCCACCCCGCACCAACGAGGTAGCGGTATTCTACTTATGGGCTGCAAGGTGTCAAGCCTTTTCGCATGTTTTCAGGTTGATTGTTGCAAATGCTCCGAGCGCACCTGCCGCGGGCCTACGAGAGGTGCTGGTTGCTTCATTCGCAATACTCTCGATGTTGTCGTTCCCGGAGAGTCGCGCCCTCAAAAGAAGTCGCGCCCTTAAAAGTACGGCATGCCTTTGAGCATTCAGGACTTGATCTCTTGTGTCACAAGCAATAATGTGTCGTTTGGAGGCACCATGAAATCAATGCCCAAAGTGCTGCTTACTTCATCAACGGACATGGACTTAGGTCCGTTTGTGCAAGGAATAGTGAACAAGATCTCCGGCTTGCAGGCTCTGAACATCAAGGCCGCCGGATTCATCAAGCTTGAAAAGCCCGGCAAGAAGGGAAAGTCCGAGATCTTCATTCACAATCTCACGGGTGAAGACACGCAGGTGGGTGTGCAGGGCAAGGGCAGGGGCAAGCGCATAGGCAAGTTCATAATCGATACTGATGCTCTGGAGACTTCCCTCATCGACGCCATTGGCTTCAAGCAGGGTGTGGACATGTACGTGATCCACGAGATAGGCCCTTTGGAGACCATGTCCAAGAATTTTTCCACCGCTGCGAAGATGCTGCTGAAAAAGGACGACCTGGCTGTCCTGGCCACCGTGTCCAAGCAGGGCAGGGGATTTGTGCGCGAGGCCAAGCGGCTCCCGGGCATCAACGCCATAGAGGTAAACGAGGAAAACCAGGAAGCCACGGAAGAGAAGATCCTCAAGGAACTGCTGGCCGCGTTCGTGGCCCGTGCCAAGGAAGCCGAAGACAAGGAAAAAGAGGAAAAGGAACAACAGTAGGATCTTGCGCTTGTCGTTCAGGGCTGAATCACCCCGTGATATCTCATCATCCAATAGGGTAACAACCATGGCCAGGGTGCTTGCACAGACCTCCCGTCACCCCCGTCGGTCATGGCGTATGGGTTGCCATTCCATTTCATGGTGCGGATTTCGTCATAGGGCAAGACTGTCTTGAACTGCTTGTCGCCGTGACGGTCGAGCACGTCCTTGACCGCGTCCATGCGGTGGGAGTTGTCCACCAGCCACTCACGCCAGTCTTCGGGCCATTCCCGCAAGGTCTGCAAGGCCTCATCCAGGTCGTATCCATCTCCAATGGCGCTTGCGATTATGGCCACCCACAGCGGGTTGCGCTCGTTCTTTTCGTATTCGTACATGTCAAGCATGGACTGTATCCAGCGCTGCCTGCGCTCATCGTCAGGCTCGTACCTGATGAGGGTGTGGTATGCCAGCATGGCCAGCTCGTGGTCCGAGTGGTTTGCAGTGGCGCGCTTGGTAACGGTAAAGACCTCGTCGTTGAAATCCACAAGCTCTGCGTAGCGCTTGTCCAGGAGTTCTTCGTAGGCATCGTAGAATACAGGGTCGCCTGTCATGTGCCAGGCGGCGAGCATGTGTCCCAGGATCTCTATGGCGTTTAGCCACCCGCCCCCGTACTTGGCACCAACGCAGACATCCAGGTCGTAGTTCTCCATGCATTTGTCCAGGCCATCCAGGGCCGAAGTCAGCCGCTCCGGGTCCCAGTGGCCCCAGGTGGTCTGCTCGCCGTCTATGTCTATGAGCAAAAAGCCACCGTCCACGATGTATCGCGCCAGGGCTCCTGCGTGCTCTGCCAGGGTGGCGCGCTCTTGGTCTGTCTTGGCACAGATGTCATAGAAAACCGGGTAACCGAAAAAGTGCCCTGTGGTCTCGTCCGAAGATGTGTCGTCCTTCCAGTAATAGTCGTGACCATCTGTCCAATCCTGTACCAGGTGCCAGTTGTCTTGGGTGGCCTTGGACGAAAACACGTCTCCTTCATCGTCCCGCACCAGGGACCTGGTGACAAATCCCCTGGGCATGCCCTTTTCCTCAAAGGACACGGCCGGGATGTCTATCTGCCACATCATCTCTCCCATGGCCCGGCGGGCAAGCTCGCAGTACCTTTCGTCACCCGTGGCGCCGGCTGCATAAGACCATGCCACTATCTGCATCTGCGTCCATAGCCCGTCGTTGTCATGGTCGTGGTTGTGAATGGTGCCGGACAGGTCCCAGGGATCGTCCCTGCGGCCGTCATCGGATACGAAATCCAGCCTCCAGAAACCATCGTTGTAGCTTTCCATGAGCGCAGCCTTTTGTTCCAGGGTGTCGGACACCAGGTCTATGCGGCTGATGCCGCCATCGGTGGCAATCCATCTGCGCGAGTCACCTTCGAATGCCACAGCTGTGACGTGCTCTGCTGGTATCCATCTCAAGGAGTGATAATAGTCCTTGTGTTCGAAATCTCCACGTATGAATGTGGCGCCTATGGAGTGGCCAAAGGCGATCATGTCCCCATGCGCTGCCACCGATGTCAGGTCATCATAGGGCAGCGCACCAACACCCGCTGTGATGATCCTGTCACTGGAGGTTCCCACGTATGCTGCGCCGGTGGCACAGGCTGCCAGCACTCCACCTCCCGGTACGAGGCTTACTGCGCGCACATCGTCGTCCGGCAAAGCGCCCTTTTGGGCATCATGGGTATTGCTTGTCTCTGTGTAATACTCCACGAGACCTGCGTTGGTGGCTATCCATAGCGCCTGTCCATCTGTCTCCAGGTCGGCGACCACGAAGTTCTGCATTCCTGGGCTCTGTACGAGGGAGTGGTCCTCGAGGCTGTACAGGCCCGACGTCGTTCCCACCCAGACCTTCTGCGAGTCGGTGGCAATGGATGTGATCGTATCAGGGCATTGGATGGATTCGTCCTGTGCGCCCTGGACGTCGAGCAGCACCAGGTGGTGCGCGAGGCCGATGAGCATGCGACCATCTCCTAGCTTGCTGCTGGCGATATCGACTACATCAAGCTCGTCTCCTGGCATGGGCACGTTTTCGAACTTGTCCGTCTGTTGGTTGAACCTGAAAAGACCCGATGCGGTTCCTGCCCAAACTTCGCCATCCATTACCACGAGCGTGCGAACGTCCAGGTCAGGCAGCTTGTCCGTGGTTCGATAAAGGCTGGGGCGCTCCTGTGCAAAAGCCGTGTCGGTGGCGGTCTGTGTGCGGCCTGAGACCTGGTGGATGAAGGTGTGGTCGGGCAGCCCGGCGTCTGTTCCGGCATCGGTGCCGCCGGAGCTGGAACTGCAACCGGCCAGCGTAAGAATGGAACAGATCATGTATAGGACGGTCTTTATTTTCAAAATGAACCTCCCTTTGTCATTGTGACAAGCTGAGCCTATTGGCATCCGAGCTGAGCCATGATGAAGTCTACCCTGGCAGGATGCTCGTTGCGGATTCTTTCGATGATGCGCTGTTCGAGCTTCTTGCCAAACAGGGGTATCTTGACGGTTACGAAAATCTCCTCGGACATGCGGCAGGCCTCGCGGCCCATGACGTCTATTCGCACGATACCCTCTGCAACCAAGCGGCCCATGCCGTCTGTGCTCTTCATCTCCCACTTCTGGTCCATGCGATCTAAGTCCCAACGCTGGATTACCAGGGAACTAGAGGCCTTTCCCGGCTTTGGATGGCCGTTTTTATCCAACCTGGGATCGCTGCGCTCTATCTTCATCTTCATGTAATCACCGGATCGCCTGATTTCCTCTGCGTGGACTTCCATGGCACCAGAACGTAAAGCAAGAGCCTCCTGGAAAGCAGGTTTGCGTATCAGGTCAAAAAGATGCCTGGCTCGTACCGGGTATTCTGATAGAAGTTGAACTTTTTCCACAGCGTCGAGGAGTTTGGCATGCTTGGGCTGCTGCAGTCAATATAGGTGGGAAATCTAGGGAAATCTGTGAAAACATGCTGGCCTTTGTAGGCAGAATAGGTTTAGATCTGGCACACAGGCAATGGGAGGAAACATCATGGGCAGGATCTGCATGCTCGCCTTAGGTTTGTTTTTGTTTGCAGCTTGTGGAGGGCAGGTAAAACCCTTGCCACCGGTGCAACGGCCCCTGGCCGGTTACTGGTTCGATACCTATCGAAAGGTGCGTATGGCAAGCGGGGACACCACCTTGTTGGCAGGTGCAGCGAAGGTAAAGCTGACTCCCACTAAAAAGGGTGTGAGGATCGCAGGACACGGTCTGTACCGCAAGCACTCCAAGGGTATACTGGACGATATCTACGCCAGGGTACTCTATCTGGATACGGGTAAGCAAGCCGTGGCTCTGGTGTCATTGGACTTCATCGGCTTCATGCATCATAGGGTCGATCGAATACGTTCCAGAATCACGAAAAAATTTTCGCGGAGCATAATCATCGCATCCACCCACAACCATGATGGCCCAGACACGGAGGGCCTGTGGGGCGAACCGGTGCTGGGTTTTTTGCCCTTCAGTTGCGGGGTGGACCGCTATTACCTGGACTGGGTGGAAAAGCGGGTTGCAAAGGCTGTCTTGAGGGCTGTGTACCGCGCAAGGCCGGCTACCCTGGAAATAGGCAGGTTCAAGATTCCGCCGGGTTACGTGCAGAACGTGCGCGAGCCGGACGATGTACCGCTGGATGTCCTGGTCTTGAGTGCCGTGGGCACAGATGGCTCCACTATTGGAACCATTGTCAATTTCGGTAATCACGCAGAGGCCTTGCAGGACAAGAATCGATGGTTGAGTGCGGACTGGCCAGGGGTGTTGTGCCGCACGGTAGACGAAGCGCTCGGTGGGGTGACATTGTTTTTTTCTGCGCCTGCAGGGGGCATGCTCGAACCTGCCAACTCGCCTGATGATCCAGAGCCGCAGCGTATAAACTTCATGCGCAGGCATGGGGGAGTGTTGGCAGAAGGCACCATCAAGACAGTGCTCAGCCGCATGACAGTGGTGAAGAATCCTGAGATTCGGATCTTTGGAACCAGGGTGGTCCTGCCCCTGGCTCCTGGTGGCACGGTGGCCTTGGTGATCAGATTGGGTCTTTTGGAGCCGCGGCCCATGGATGATAGGGCCATAATTACCGAAGCAGAGCTTGTTGACTTGGGTGAGGTGAAGCTGCTGACCATCCCGGGGGAGATAAGCCCTGAGGTGGGTCGCATGATAAAGGCCAAGTTCAAGATGCAAGGCTTTGACAGCAAGAATCTCTTGCTTTTGACCCTGGGCCTGGACCACCTGGGCTACATGGTCAGTCCGCGCCAGTACAAAGACCCCAAGTTCGATTACGAGCGTAGCATGTCCCTGGGGCCA
Source organism: Myxococcales bacterium (assembly GCA_027031935.1). GTDB lineage: Bacteria > Myxococcota > B64-G9 > B64-G9 > B64-G9 > JALVPF01. Next base: position 5,750 of record JALVPF010000344.1, read on the forward strand.
CAGACCACGCCTTTGGTATTGGAAGCGGTCGACAGGTTGGTGAAAATGGATGGCGATAAAACAAACAAAACAGGAAAAAGCATAGAATGAGCTTGGAGGAGAAAATGGACCTGAGAAAAATATACGAATATGCCCTGGCCAGGGAACGGGAAGGCAGGGACTTTTTCCAGCGGAACGCAGAACGCATGAGCCACTCTGCTGCTGCGGGCATTTTCAAGAGACTCGCTGATGAGGAGAAACAGCATATCGAGTACATTGAGTTTCTCATCAGCATCCTGGACGGTGAGGCCAATAGTTCGGACAAGTCAGGGGTAGAACCGGAGAAGGATAACAGATTTTCTAAGATGGCCGAGCAAGAGCTGTTGGAGCAGAGCATAAACGAGTCCATGGTCCCGGACCTGGCGGTTTTGAGGACCGCCTATCTCATAGAAAAGGATTTCGTGGAGTTTTACGAGATGGCCGCACAGAAATTTACCGGTGATGCTCACGAGGCCTTGATGAACCTGGCCAGGTGGGAAAAATCCCACGAAGAGCTTTTCAAGAGATTGCACGACAAGGCTTTTGAAGAATACGCAGGCATGCCCTGGGGTGGGTGAGAAATTTTGAGGTCCTTTTCCCAGGTGTAATCTCGAGTTAGCCGGGCTTTGCAGAGGGTAAAGATGAATCAGTTGATGCTTAGGTCACTTGCCATCTCGCTTGCAGTTGTCGGGTCCCTGCTTTCTGCTTGTTCGAGCAACACGAATGAAGCTTGCAAGACGGATGCGGACTGTCCGTCGGGAAGATACTGCGCTGCAGGTACCTGCATATATGACTGCATCATGGACCAGCAGTGCCCCGAGGACTTTCATTGCACCACCAGGGGCAGATGCGAGCGTGGATGTGTAACGACGAACGAAGGTATCGAAGCCTGTGATGGAGTGGATAACGACTGCGACGATCAAACTGATGAAGAATGGCCGGAGTTGGGTCAGTATTGTTCCAATCAGGGCTGCGCCGAGGGCAAGTGGGTTTGTGCGGAAGATGGAAGCGGTGTAGTATGCGACGGAACAGAGCCTGCGGCTGATGATTCCTTGTGCAATGGTCTGGACGATGACTGTGACGGGGATACGGACGAGGACGCGGTGGACAGGCTGTGTTCCTTGCAGCAGGGTGTGTGCGCGGGTGCCATGCAGCATTGTCTTGGCAACCAGGGTTACAGTGAGTGTGACTACGGGGCGGATTATACAGAGGGGCTGGATAATTCCTGCGATCAGCAAGACAACGACTGTGACGGGGATACGGACGAGGACGCTCAACCTGTGTTGCAGCCAGAGTCAGGTGATCAATCGACTGACGGTGTGGATAATAACTGTAACGGTTTGGTGGATGAAAAGGGCGGGGTTATGGTGCCCCATCCAAACTTGGAAAACGTATGGATCGATTCCTATGAGACGGTAGTCAGCTCAAACGAAGATTGCGCAGGACCGTTTTATGGACAGAGTGCCGATGATTATCCCCAGGAGTGGACTCCAGGACAAGACGGTGGAGGAGTTACGCTTTATTCTTGCTCCCTGCCTGGAGTGATCCCCTCCGGATGGTTGAGTTGGTACAGGGCAAAAAGAGCCTGTGAGGCTCAGGGCAAGAGGCTGTGTGCATCAGAGGAGTGGTCCATCTCGTGTAATCACGCAAGCTCTGCCATGTACCCCTATGGTCCACAGTTTATTGACGGCTTGTGCAACGATGCCTGGCATTCGGCGCTCACGGGAGTGGAGCGGGTTCAGCCAACGGGTTCTTTGGATGGATGTACGGCAGCGGGGCAGGTGTTTGACGCCAGCGGAAATCTCGCCGAGTGGCTCAATGTCTGGAATCTGGATTTTCCGACGAAAGCAGTGTTTGGCGGCTACGGGTTCAGGTGCGAGCTGTGCAATCAGAATGGTGATTGTCTAGACTGTGATTCTGAGTCCATGCCTAATTACTATGATATAACCAAGGTGCTCAGGTGCAAGGTTTATGATGGCAGGTATGAATCATGTGCTGACACGGATGAGGTGAGAGAATACTTCGGGGTGCGCTGCTGTTATTCGCAATAGGGCTTTGGTTTTATTTTGGGTGAAAAAATGTATCCGTCCCTTGGAGACCTTACGGTCATGGAGAGAATGTGGGGACGGCGGTGCCCTCTCACTGAGGTGCGCTCTCTGTCCCTGCTCATTACATCCCATGTGAGGTGAATTCTGATTCTAACTTTCATGGCGTTTCAATAGTCCGGAGTGAAGGGCATGAAACTTTCTGTCCCATACAACCACAAAACCGATTTGCTGGATGCCCTGTCTGCTGTCTCAGCTCATCTGGCATATCTTTTCCTGCCCTTTCATCCTGAGACATCTCTGAGCGCTCGCGCTTTCAAAGGACAGGAGTCTGCTGAGGAGTATGCCTCTGAGCTCAGATCCCTTGCCGAGTGGTGTGAACAAAACGGCTTGGGCATGAACCTCTTAGCCAACGCTCCTGCCTGGGCTGTGGATACTGAAAAAGTCGCGAGGACTGTAGACGATCTCAGAAATCATGTGAGCAAACTGAAGACCACCTTTGCCGATATGCGTGCAGCCAGAGCGACCAAGCAACTGCTGCCCTGGATGGAAGTTGGCGTATCGTGCCTTGCGGATGTGCAAACCCCCATAGAGGCCATGTGGTGGAGGCAGGAAGCTGGCGCGACGCATCTTGCGGTCTCCAGGGAGATAAATCGCAGGCCTGAGATGATAAAGGCGCTAGCAAAGACCGGTATGAGCCTTAGCCTTGTGGCTTTTGACGACTGTGTGCCTGGATGCCAGGCAAAAAGCAGGCATTTCATCCCCCCTTCGGCTGGAGACCGCTACGAAAGCCTTGGACGATTTGTCGCTGCCTGTGACCCTGCAAATGTTCAGGTTAGAAAGAGCAGGCCCTGGTTGCTCGCGCAGAAAGAGATTCTTCCCGGTCATCTCAAACACCTGAAGGGGATGGTCAATGAGATAAAAATATCTGGCAGAAACATGAACACAGCACAGATCATGCGAAGGATAGAGCTCTATCTGCAGGCTGAGTCCCTGACACATCCCAACGGGTTTTATTCAGAACCCCCAGAGGCGTGGAAACATATTGCTACTTGCGACAGGAACTGTCCCGAGTGCCAATGGTGTGAGGAGAACCTGATATGGGCAGATCACGCTGAAGAGACCAGGGATGAAAACAGGACGAGCTTTGAGCTTGATGTTCCCAGGGGTGGCTCAATAAAAATATGGATTGAACCTGTAGACCCCAACCGACCACCCATGTATACAGTCGATGGCTTGGGCGTGTATTTCAGGGAACTGGGGAGCATGGATCCGAAAGTGCTGGAAGCCATATTGGAATTTGTTGCAAAAGAGCTTGGGAGGTCCGGGACGAAAATCTCCGGGGAGGACTTTTGGGAGTCCTTGAGAAAGGCTGAGCTACCTGGAAATGTTTTTATTTCTGACGAGCCCTGAAGAGTGGCAATAGTGGCTCGATGGCTAAAATGGGCAGTAGTCTTTTGCTGCAGTTGAAGTGTGCTCCATGTTTGAATATACTGCATGGAATACAAAGGCTTGTGTGTTTTGCGGTGCGTCTTAGGTGATTTTTTGAGAAGGGGCTGAATATGAGCGTGGGTAGTTCGGGCAAAATGGTGACGGTCCTGGTCATTGTCCTGTGTGTCAGCCAGGTGTGTATTGCCAAGGCTGGTGAAAAAGTCAGGGTGGCGATAATGGAGTTTGCCACCAAGGGTGGAGTCACACAGCAACAGATGGATGCGCTGAGCGACCTACTTGCCGACACGGTTCGGAGCATGGGTTCTTTTCGGGTAATTGGCGCCAACGACATCAGGTCGGTGCTCAAGGTAGAGGAGAAAAAAGCCATGTTTGTGGGTTGCACCGATGTCAACTGCATGGCCGAGATAGGAGGAGCCCTTGGAGTACGTTGGATGGTGGTGGGCAATATCTCCAAGTTTGGAAACGCATTCCTTCTGAACATCAAGCTCATAGACTCTGAACTGGTAAAAGTCATCGCCTCGGAGTCTGAAAAGATCTCCGGAGGTCAAGAAGAACTCATTGACATGGTGCCTGTCACGGCACGAAGGCTGTTCAAAAAGAGTCGTGCGGTATTGTTGCCCCGATCTGTCTCAGGGGCCATGGACAAGAGTCAGCTTGCAGATCACCAAGCGCCTGCGGGGGCAGTCTCGGCCAAGCAGGACAAACCCATGTCCGCCATGAGCACGTGGGGACACATGACCTTCTGGTCCGGTCTTGGTTTGGCTGCCTTTGGCGGGGTTGGACTTGTGCTGGGCAAGAATGAGGCGACAAAATATGCCGATGGCGAGATGGACGCATGGGATTCGTCGAGAACATGGACTGGTACTGGCTTGGCCTGTTTGGGCGCAGGTGCTGCTTTGATGATTGGTGGAGTGGTGCTTTGGTTGCTGGATACAGGTGACGAAGATTCTAGTTCCTCGGTATCCGCAATGCCTGTTTCTGGAGTCGGCGCTGCGGTGGTGTTTTCGGGGGTATTTTGAGATGGCTGCTAAAAATGTTTTTACCTGGGTGTTCATTGCATCTGTGCTGGCTGGTGGATGCGAGATGTTTTTGCCTGACGAGGGAGGACAAGGGCAAGCCTGCATAGAGAATTCATCGGGCGACATGGTCTGCCGCGATGGCCTCATCTGTTGTGGGAGTACTTGCTTGCCATCGTGCCTGGACGCGGGCTTGGATGGCGCAGACGCGGGTCTTGATGGAGCAGACGCAGGTGACGCTGGCACTGACTCCGGTAGCGATAGCCCCGCTGATCAGGGTGGAGACACCGGAGATGGTGATTCGTCGGGCGACGACGGCGGAGCTGACACGGGCCCTGCCGGGTCTTGTGATGAAGACAGCGATTGTGACGATCTTAACACCAAAACATTAGGCATCTGCGAGTCCGGACTTTGCCACTTCTATCCCCTCGATGCATACACGGAGATGTGTACCGATGGCATAGACAACGACGGTGACGGATTCGTGGATTTCGCTGACACGGATTGCGGTGGATGTGGAGATAACTTGCCCTGCAGTGATGTAGACGAGGATGGTTACCATTCGTATAACAGTGGTGGTGGTGACTGCAATGATTCCGATGTTGAAGTAAATCCTGGTGTGGTGGAAAGCGGCAGCCTGTGTAATGGCAACGTTGACAACGACTGCGATGGAAAGACGGACGAAAATGATCCGTCTTGTGAGGTCGCGCTCGAGTATCCAGGGGGCTACAACGCCTGGCGCTGGGAGCATCCCCTGCCCCAGGGAAACGACCTGGATGATGTATGGGTAATAAACGGCAGGGATGCATGGGCTGTGGGCTCCGGTGGCACCATACTGCACTGGGATGGTGACAACTGGCATTGGGTGGCACCTCCCGCGGACCTTGAGAACGCCGAGTTGGTGAGGGTGTGGGCTTATCCCGGTAAAGACTGGGATTCGGATCTGGTCTGGATCGTCGGTGGAAAGGATTTTCAAGTTTACCGTCTTGACTCGGATACTTGGCACGCAGAAAGCGATCTCAGCGGTATTGCGATCTATGGTATCTGGGGTATTCACCCGGATCAGCTCCACGCTGTTGGACAAAGTGCATGGTTGATTCGTAAGCCTGACGGAAATTGGCTGGACACTGAAATTGCAGGGGACAATATTTACCTCTACCAGGTGCATGGTCCCGACCTGAATACCACCTGGGCGGCAGGGGTTGATAATACCCTTGGTACGGTGGTAGCTACAAGAGTGCTCAATGCATCCGGTGAAAGTCACGCTGTCAATGTCTTGACTGCCGACCCAGCTATTTTGCCGACAGCCATCTGGGCAGCCAGGGATGGGACAGTGTGGCTTGCGGGCTTTGACTCAAATATTGGCAGGATTTTCAAAAAGGAAGCTGATTCCTCTGTTTTTACCAAGATTTTCGAAAACTCCCTTGGACCGGTTTTTGATTTGTTCGGCTTGGAGAAGGGTGGCGTCACGTATATTTGGGAGGTGGAAAATGATGTGTCCTCCAATTCCATTCATTCCCTGAATGTAGGTGATGGTACTTGGACAATGGAGATAGACGGAACGAACGTGCAGGCCTTGTCTGGAGCGCATCCCAATGACGTCTGGGCAGTTGGAAAGGGCGGATTGATGCTCCACCGAGACAAATCCGGTAGTGCGGCCTGGCAGTTTTACTCACAGCGCAAGACCTCGGCGGACCTCATGGCAGTCGAGACACTGGGTAATGATGTTTTCGCGGCAGGCACACAGGGCGAGACCATGAAACGCACAGACGGGGTATGGGAGAGACTACAGAATCCAGCAGCCAGGGATGTGCTGGACATGACCGTGTTTTTTGGTGACGAGCCGATCATCCTGGCAACCTGCAGCGACAGGTTTTTGAATTCATTCAATGGTTCTTCCTGGATAAACGGTGATCAGGGCGTCATGGGACAAGTGGAGTCGGTGTCGTGCGATGACGCCTTTTGTACCTTGGTGAATTCTGGTGGAAAAATATATACCTGTGAAAGTTACTGCGATACGAGCGCCTCCTGGTCAGATACCCAAAACGATGTTTTGGTAAATAACAAGCCGGTGGAACTGTATACCACCTATGCCAACGCCTCTCTGAACAAATATTTGGCAGCGGGAAGTTCAGGGGCCATTGCATGGGTCAATAACGGAACATTGCTTGTTTCCAAGAACATCGATCAATCGATCACTTTCCGGGACTCCTTTGGAG
>JALVPF010000345.1 GCA_027031935.1 Myxococcales bacterium
TACTGCTGGTTCTTAAGGAATCCATATAGGCAGAAGCGAAGGAGCATGATTCATGGAACTACTTGGAACTTACAGATAAGTCAAATTCATTAGGGGGCAATCAGGGAACGAAGCGTTTTAGCTCTGCGGAGGATACATCGTCACCACCTGATGGGCCAATCTCTATGGCCTTATCCTTGCCCACCACGACTATTACCCTGTCACCCAGGGAGAAGAACTTTTTCAGCAGAGCCGAGTGGTTCATCAACCAGAAGTGCGCCTTTCCCATGTACTTGATCTTCAGAACCTTCATCTTGGACCGGTCGAACTTCATGTCGGTCCATGCGCCATCCTGGAATCTGAAAGCTCTTCCTGCCACGTACCTGATGCCGCTTATTTCGTCGTCATCCGCACCTGTCCTGTCGGCCTTTTTCATCTCCTTGACCGCAACCGCCATGTCCACGGCCATCCTGCCGCTTTCGGCTTTTGTAAATCCAGCCCTGCCGGAAGCAAAGGCCTTGGCCTTTCGGGCGCTGCGGCGTCGTTCCATCATGGGAGCGGATTGTGCCTGAGCTCCTCCAAGGACTGGAGTCGCTGTGGAATCGGCTGTCGCTTCGGCCTCTTCCATGGCGGCCTTGTTTGCTGCCCATGGCCTTCGGATTACCGGTGGTCTGCGACGAGGCATTGGGCGTGGAGTAGCAAGGTGTGGTTGATCCTCTGTGACAAGGTACGATGTATACGGGGTGACTATTCCATAGCGTTTGGACAGGCGAATGACTTCATTTACCAATTCCCTCTGCTCGCCGCCGAGGCGGATCTGATCCAGCAGGAAACCGATTTTTCTGGTGGCCCAAAGCCTCGGAATAAAGTCGTTGGAGGCATTTTTTTTGGGAAATTTGCCATCGAAGACGAATTTTTTTCTTGAGTTGCCTGCCGTGCCCGTGAGGGTCAGGGCCGTGTGGCCGTCGTTGCGATAACGACCTAGCAGGATGAGTTGGCTGCCCTTGAACATGTCGGGCAAGCGTTTGGGTACAACGTCATACTCGTGAATCTTTCCGAAGTCCAGGGCCAGGTTCGTCAGCACCGGGTGGCTTACCTTGTCGTAGAAAGCAGAAAGGTCCCTTTCGATCTGCTGACCCGGTTTCACGTATGTGGAGCTGCCCTGGTTCTGTCCCGATATGCTGTCTAGCAAGTGGGTGTTTATCTCTTCGCCCACACCGAATACGAAAAGTCGAACCTTGGCCTTGTTTGCTTTTTTGGTGTGCTTGATGATTTTTTTGGGTACTGTTTCTCCAACTGTGGGATGCCCGTCTGTGAGGAAGACCACCATGTTTGGCATCTTTTCGTTCTTGTACCCACGAAGGGCCAAGGTCAGGGCTTCGTCTATGGCGGTGCCACCGGCAGCCTCCATGCGGTTCGTAAAGTTCAGGGCTTTTTGAATATTGGCTTTACTTGCAGCCACGGGATGCTTTTTGAACGCCTCCACGTCGGTGGAAAATCGGATTACGTTGAAGAGATCATCCGAGCTAAGCTGCTTCAGACAATACCGGAGAGCCTTTTTTGCATACTGCATCTTCTTGCCTGACATGGAGCCGGAAGTGTCTATGACAAAGGTGATGTTCTTGCCCAATATCTCGGTGTCTCGCCACTGACTCTTGGGGCTGGCCATTACCATGAAAAATCCCGGCTCCCCGGGGTCCCTGTGGGTAAGCAGATTCAAGCCGATGTCCTTTTCAGACATGGTGATGATCAACTCGAAGTCCCTGTCGAGGAGAGCTGCGTTTTTTTCAAAGCCTGCCACTGCATGGTGATCGTCTTTTTTTCGCTGGTATATTTCGTGGCTGGGAGAATATATGGACTTGATGGGGACCTTGGATGCTATATCGATGGACATGGTGAAGTCACGCATGGTTCGGGCCGAGGCGCGATCGGTTCGCATGGGGTAGGTGTATTTCATCAGGCCGCCCTCAAATGGCATGACCTGGGTGAACTCTATCTCGATGCGCTGCTCGCCCCTCTTGGGAACAGGGTAGACGCGACATTTGAACAGGTCGCGGCCCAGGTATTCGATGAGTCCTGGATCTCTCATGCGTCTTACTATCCCCTCGTAGATGTTCCTGGCGCGGTTTTTTTCCAGGATTTCACCCTTGGTTTTTTTACCGTTCACATACAGGTAGAAATCCGAGACAGTGGCACCCTTGGGCAATGGAAAAATGTACGTTGCCTCCAGGTCCCTGTTGGTATTGTTCACGAACACCTGGTCCACGTGTGTCACTGCCACGCGATCCTTTATCTTTACCCTTGCCCGATGGTACTTGATGGCCAGTGGTTGAAGGGATCGGTCAGTGGGAATCAGCAATCCCGTGGCCAAAACCTGTGTGGAGATGCCCAGCACCAAAAGAGCGGCTAGCATGACTGGCAGACGTTTCATTGTATTATTCCTCCATTTGGAACTGCTTCTAATGGCCATAGTGACGATCGATTTGAAAATTGGATCTTTTTTTCTCATATCACAGGTTTTTTTCCGTTTGATAGTTTTCTGTTGGAAATGGCTTGACACCCATTTGATTCGCTGGCTATATTCCGAATTCGCCGTCCGCCGGGTTGAGTTAATTTTGTGGCTGGATAAGACGATTTTTGGTATTAACGCTTTACCCGTGCTCGCGCGAACTTACCGCCGGGGCAACTTCAGTGCTGGGGTGCACGGGTATGAACCGGTGGGCAGGCGCTGGGAGGATTGAATGGTCAGTCCCCAGATGGTGATGTACGAGGAGGAGTTCAACCAGATCACCGCCATTTGCGATCGTTTGTGCCGAGAGGCCAATGCAAAGGTGGTTTTTCTGGTGGACAAGAACGGCCAACTCATAGCTAGTGCCGGTGAAACAGAAAATATCGACACCACCTCACTGGCTTCGTTGACCGCTGGTAATATCGCAGCCACCGGAGGCCTCGCAAAACTCATAGGAGAGCAGGAGTTTTCCATCCTCTTTCATGAAGGGGAGCGGGATAACCTGCATATTTCCATTGTTGCCGGGCGGGTCATCCTGGTGGTAATTTTTGATTCGCGCTCTTCGTTGGGCCTGGTTAGGCTTAGGGTCAAGCGAGCGACGCAGGAATTGAGCGTAATTTTTGACAATTTGCTCAGAAAGATAGAAGATCCTGCTGCTGGGTCGCCGTTTGCAGAAATTACTGACGAAGACATTGACAATCTTTTCAGCGACTGAGGACGGCCGAGGTCTCCTATGTCCTTTATTAATTATTCTTCCCGTGAGATCAACTGCAAGATAGTCTACTATGGTCCCGGCTTGTGCGGGAAGACTACCAACTTGCAGTACATCTATGCCAAGACAAATCCCGAAGCCAAGGGCAAGATGATTTCCCTTGCGACGGAAACAGAGCGGACCCTGTTCTTCGATTTCCTCCCACTGAGCCTGGGTGAGATTCGTGGCTTCAAGACTAGATTCCATCTGTATACGGTTCCTGGACAGGTTTTTTATGATGCCAGCCGAAAGTTGATCCTCAAGGGGGTCGACGGGGTGGTCTTTGTGGCCGATTCTCAAATCGAGCGCATGGAGGCCAACTTGGAGAGCATGGAAAACCTCCGTGTGAACCTGGCCGAGCAGGGCTACGACCTCAAGCAGCTTCCTTATGTCGTTCAGTACAACAAACGCGATTTGCCAAACGCAGCCTCTGTGGAGGAACTCTCCCGGCTGATCAACACCGACGCTGTACCGGAGTTCCAGGCTATCGCGGCAACAGGCTGGGGAGTGTTCGATACTCTCAAGGCTATTGCTAAGCTTGTACTGCAAGAACTCAAAAAAGGCCGGTGATTTTCCAGCTCCCTTGTGATCTCTGCGTCGAGGCAGCGAAAACGGTCCTCGACGTGGAACACCCACGCCTCCGGGCGTTTTCTTGCCTCTCCTTGACCTCACAAGCGATCTGAAAAATCATCTATTTTTTCCAGCTCCCTTGTGATCTCTGCGTCGAGGCAGCGAAAACGGTCCTCGACGTGGAACACCCACGCCTCCGGGCGTTTTCTTGCCTCTCCTTGACCTCACAAGCGATCTGAAAAATCATCTATTATTTCCAGCTCCCTTGTGATCTCTGCGTATCTTTGGTTTCGCGACTCACCTCGAACGACAAGCATCGAGTAATGCGAATAAAGCAAACAGCAACTTTCGTAGGTCCGCGCAGACGGTCGGGGGCCCCCCGCCGGCGCGCAGCGTAGGCGAGCACCGCCGGGGGTGACCGTCGTTAAGCAGGACCGTACCATAGAATCTTCGTAGGGTAGCTATCCTTTGAC
>JALVPF010000346.1 GCA_027031935.1 Myxococcales bacterium
GCTCGGTACCGTGGAGCGATATCGCTGGAATGCGTGACAAGCTTGTCCATCACTACTTTGGGGTGGATGTAGGAATGGTTTGGGTAACAACCAAGGAGGATTTGCCGGAATTGCGGGACCAAGTATCGGAAATTCTGGAGAATCTTTAGGGCATTTATAACGAACGCTTGCACCTGCCAAGCGCTTGAATTGACCATTGGGGGAGTTTCTTCTATCCTGTTTGGTATACACTGAAATCCAGGAGCGGACATGCCATATGCCTTTCAAGTTGGAGCCCATGCATCCATAGATCGCCTGGAGCGTCTCATAGCCCAACGCCTTGAGCCTGGTTCTGACAAGCAGAAGATCGATCAGAAAATTTGGGATTTGTTTGGAGAAAAACTGGCAGTGATGTTTACGGATCTCTCCGGGTTTTCCCGTGGGGTGGCCGAATTCGGTATCATTCATTTTCTCCAGATCATCTATGAATCCCAGAGGATACTGATCCCGTGTATCGATGATCACGAGGGGATTCTGCTTAAGTTGGAAGGCGACAGTATGCTGATTACTTTCCGGTCTGTCACAAAAGCCATGGAATGTGCCATCGCCATGCAGCGAACGCTGAAAAAGTTCAACAAGGATCGGGATGATAAAGACAAGGTGCTGTTGTGCCTGGGATTGGGTTATGGACCCATGCTTCGAATCGGTGATGATGATGTTTTTGGAGCTCAGGTAAACGCTGCAAGCAAATTGGGAGAGGATGTGGCCGGGCCAGAGGAGATCCTGGTCACGGAGAGTGTTCGCAATTCTCTGGATGATTTTTCTGGACTGCAGTACCTTGCTTTGGATGAAGTTCCGCCCGGAGCAAAGGCAGCCTACCGGGTGGATTATTCCTCCTTGTTGCAAGGAGATTAGAATTGCCGGAAAAACCCATGCATGCTCAGTTGCAGGAGCGTCTGAGTGCTTTTTTAGGTGAAAACACAGCACGGGTGGCTGTGAGTACTTTTGCCAAAAAGGCTGTGAACAAAACCCCTGAGGAACTCACGCGAGACGATATTCCTGCCGTACTCGATGCTCTTGGTCCAATGCTCAGAACCCTGTTGGGGGAGGCATCGGCTAAAAGCTTGCTCGAATCCATTGGCAAGGAGGTTCTGGGATGAAGCTCAAGGCCTTGGCAGTTCTCCCCTTGCTTTGGGGCTTGGTTTTTTGGGGGGTCGCTCTTGTGTTGCGTGACAGTTCCTCTCTGGAGACTTTTAGAATTTGGGAAATGGAAACGGCCAAGGCCCTGTTCGTCGCAGGTGGACTGATCGCCGGGTTTTCGTTCAAATGTGGTGAGTACATGCGCAGGGCGTGGCTGATTTACGTAAGTGCCATGGCCTTGTTGCTGTTGAGGGACGCCCTGTTGGGTTATGATATTTTTGTCAATGACTACTGGCGAGGTATTTACAAGGGCGGATTTACACTAGTCGCCAATATTTTGGGTGTCATAGGAACGTGGATGCTCGCTTCGACCTGGAAGGTTGCAGGAATACAATTGCCGGGTTCCGGAAAAGCAAAGGCCGTGGTATTGGGGGCCGCTTTAATTTTAGCCCTGGCCTTTGCAGGACCCAGCATAGTTATAAACATTCCTTTGCTCATGGATGGCAACACAACCTCGCTGATTTGGATTTTTTCCGGTCTTGGGGACGTTATCATGCTTTTCATGATCGCACCCATTTTACTTACGGCCCTGGCTTTGCGTGGAGGCCTGTTGGGTTGGCCATGGGGATTGCTGACCGCCAGTGTGCTGACCTGGCTGGTATTTGACGCTGTGGTCGCCTTGCTGCCTGCACTCCATGCTGACAACTATACCGTGATGGTCGCCATGGAAACTCTTCGTGCTGTTGCCTGCCTGTATGTCTTTTCGTCTGGTGTGGCCCAAGCACTGGTCATGAAGCATACTACCAAGGCAGCAGCGGCAAAGTAGTGGTAGGAGATTTTAGATGATTCGATATCTTGTGACAGTTTCCGCTTTCTTGACTGCTTTGTTCCTTTGTGTGCCTGCTCGTGCAGACTCCGATTTCAAGGTCCGGCCGGCATCGTCTTGCCCTGCTCTTTTTGGTACTGCCGGGTCCAGGGCTGAAAATGTCAAGGACAGAACCCGATACCTGGAGTTGGTGGAACCCATAGAAGACGTCATAAACCTGACCTACTCTGGCCCCTGGCGAGAACCCATACCTGTCAGATTCAAGGGCATCACAATGACGGCCTCCCTGGGTATAGGGGGCGATAGTCCCTCTGCAATCCTGGAAATATCGGACATGCCTCCGGGAGTTTCTTGTGAACCAGGACTGTACGAGATACACGTGGATGATTCACTGGGTTCCGATGCACATGTGCTGGCCATCGTGAAGAATGCAGTCTTGTTCGAACGGGATGGGCAATTGTTTTACCTGACGGCCCGCATGGCACAGGAGCCAATATTCAGGATGATCTGGCGCTCGACCTGGACCATATCAGGAGAGCAGCAGAAATCCAACTCAGCCATGAGACCTTCTTCCAACAGGAACTATCACAGGCCAAAACCCATAAAGCACTCGTCATCCCCAGCTCGACCAGGGCTGAAGTCAACTATCAGGAGATAAGCCTGATTCAATAGTGTGGAAGATTTGCGATTTCCGTCGTCAACAGGGCCGTACCACAGTGATCTTTAGTAGGCCCGCGGCAGGCGCAGCTGCCCGTAGCTTCGAGCTTGCCGAGAAGCCAAGGGTAGCTAGCCGTAGACAGGGCCGTACCACAGTGATCTTTAGTAGGCCCGCGGCAGGCGTGGCTGCCCGTAGCTTCGAGCTTGTCGAGAAGCCAAGGGTAGCTAGCCGTAGACAGGGCCGTACCATAGTGATCTTTAGTAGGCCCGCGGCAGGCGTGGCTGCCTATGGTTTGTTTTTGTTTTGTCACTGAGTATATACGACCGGGAGGAGGAATGGATCTATTGATAGTATCCAAAAATCACTGGCAAATTGCGGTATATGATACCTGCAGAGTCGAGTTGGGAGGGGGGATATAGCTGTCTCCCAGGAATATGCTGTTGTCTCCTATACGATAGGTCCATCCATCCGAACAGTTGTTGCATGAAGCCTCCGGGATATAGAGGTTGTCCTCATAGACAACGATGGATGACGGTTCAGGCCTTGCGGAAAGGGTAAAAGACTGAATGGGCCTGAAAGATGCTTCACCTATTGCCTCCATGGTGGAACATCCCATATCACAGATGGAATGGAAGCTTCCCCCTGTTGCCTGCTGCGCAGCTATGTATCTCTCGCCTGCTTCTGCGTCTACGCCGTTGTAAGAACATCCATTGGGCAAGTCACCGCAGATTGTGTGGAGAGAAACCAGATCATCATTTGCTTTCAGCGCATGGAAGTAGTTTACGTAGAAGTCCGCAGATGCAGGTGACTGGTCCTCTTCGTTGCTGAAGTATATGATGTTCAGCCGTGCGTCGTCACGCAGGAAACCGGAATTTTCCCCTGAAAGCAGAGGTTCGCTCAGTGCCATGTATGATGCCCGCAGGCCTGCTTCCTGCTCGTCGGAACAACAGTCACCTATGTTCACGTTGTCTGAGAATGCATCGAAGATGTCTGGTGTGGACGGTGTCAGGTATTTTGGCCGACTGTCGGGATGAACCAGCACGCCAGGTATGACATCCCTGGGGGGGGTTCCCAGGTCAGTCTCGGCTTCGTTGATCTCCGTAGAGATGACTCCAATATGAAAATCGTAGTCCCCTTCAAGGCCGATGTCCAAGAAACATTCGAAATAATCGGCAAGTTCTTGTTGGATTTCAGCCATGGAACCGGAGTTGTCCACCACAAACAGAATGTCCACCGGTGTATTGTTACGGATTGGAAATTCGTCTATTACAGACGCCTGGCTGGATGACTGTCCTGAGATGGGCACCTCGAGACTCGTTGTTCCGTAGGACACCAGCAGTGTATTGCTGAAGGTTCCGGAACCCTGAGGATTGAAGTTTATCCTGACATCCATGTCTCCATCGCTCAGTAATTCAATCGGGAAAGAGGGAAGATTTGGCAACCCGAAGGCACTGTTTGAATTTTCAAGGCTGATGTCGTTGATGGCAACATCAGAACCGATGTTGTACAAGGTTACGCTTGTTGTTACATCTCCGCAGTCGCTCCTTATTTTCCCAAAGTCCACCTGAGGGGGAATTGCAACCAGTTCCTGTCTCGCGCCTTCTCCCTGGACAATTATACAAGCCTGTCCAACTTGTGGCGGCGTGGGCCACGAGCAAAGCTGCTCATCGGCCCCTATGAGCAGGTCTGGATCGTCAGATGTTATCCACAGCAGCGCACCGCTGCTTTTTTCCTCCACAGGTGAAAACTCTATGACAACATCAAATACCGAACCGCTCTGTCCTGTTGGCTGCAATACCAGTGAAGATGGAATGTGTGAGACTATCTCCATGCGGGATGGCCACAGCGGATTTTCCATAAGCTCAACCTGGGAGATGTTACATTCCGATAAACCGGCATTTGACAGAGTTACCGTCAACTGAACTGACTGGCCTATGCTAACAGACCCAAAGTCCAGGGGGCCTTCCGGTGATATCTGCAAGTCACATTCCTGGGCCGGTGCCTGGCAATGACCATTGACGCAGACGGCGTTGTCCGCGCAGTCTTCGTTTCCAAAACACTCAGGAGCACACTGGTGATCCAAGCACCTGGGCTTGTCCGGATCAATGCAATCATCATTGATGTTGCACTCTACACATGTGCCATGTTCTCCAATCTGCGGGGCACAGTTTTGCCCGGCAGGACAATCACGATCCACCTCACAGCCAGGAGTGCAAAAATTGTCTATGCACAAGTTGCCGAGGGGACAGTCTCCCTTGTCTTCACACTCTACACACTGGTGGGTGTTCTGGTCACAAACTCCCTGGTTGCAGTCAATATCCGTTCGGCAACCTTCAATACATGATCCTGACAGGCAGATTTCTCCCTGGAGACAATCGGCATCATGGGTGCAGGTGAATACGCAGGAGTTGTCCAGGCAGCTTTGGCCCTGAGCGCAGTCCTCATCGTTACGACAACCATCCTGGCACGAACCATCTATACATATCTTTCCGGTTGAACAGTCGCTGTCCTGACGACAGCCATCCTGGCATAAATCCGATTCACAGATTTGTCCCCTGGGGCAGTCTCTGTCTTTCCTGCATCCTTGCTGACAGGACTGTTGTTCACAGATGAATCCCATCTCACACTGGTCATCGCTGACACATTCCACACAAAGGTTGCTCTGGGTGTCACAGAAGCCCTGAGCACAATCCTGATCACTGGAGCAAAACTCTCTGCAGGAAAACTCTACACACTTTTTGCCATCACTGCAGTCTGTGTCTTCGATGCACTCTACGCACATTCCATGATCACCTTCATCGGGTAGACAAATAGTACCAGCCGGGCAGTCTCGCTGGCTCTTACAGCCTGTGGTACACTGGCCCTGGATGCAGATTTGTCCTGGATCACAATCATCATCGGATTTGCAACCGGAGCCTGCACACTCGTTGTTCACGCATGTGTATCCATCAGGACAATCCTGGTCCTTCTTGCATTCAACCTGTTGGCACAGACCCTTGCTGCAGATTTCATCCTGTAAACAGTCTGATTCCTGTATGCAACTGACTTGGGCCTCGCACTTGTAGTCACGGCAATACTGGTTCGCATCACAATCGGATTCATCCTTGCACTGCACTTGTGAGCAGGAGCCGTCAAGGCATGCCTGCAGGTCAGGGCAATCAGCATCCGTGTCACAGGGTTCAAGACGGCTGGATGGAGAACATGCAGATGCTGTCAGAGCCATGGTGATCATGATTGCAAAAAAAACTATTGTTTTTTCCCAGATTGCTTTTTTCATGGTTCAGCTCCTTGCTAGATCTTCTGAACTTGTATATAAAGTTCTACGGCAAATTGTTTGGTTTTGTTGTATGATTCTTCGCATGAAATCCATCTTTTTTGCAATAGTTGGTGCAATTGTGATCTTTGGGTCAGCTTGCAGCAGGCATGAAGTTCATGGCACGCTGCCTGCTCCTGCAGAGCGACCCGGCAAAACAGAGCATGTCCCGCCTGGGCCTGAGAAAAAATTTCCCGATTACCGACCGAAGACCTCGCCCGATGTGGTGACCGATTATCGTCCGGAGATCGCCGGGCAATTGTCTTCTTTGCCAGGGTTTCAACTGAAGAATCTCGCAAAATTGCTCTCGGAGTTTCACCGCTGGAACGACAGGGCCAAAAAGGAACCGGGACATTTTCAGGAGGGCAACATGATCCTTGGAGCACCTCCGAAGGAATATAGGCCCTCGGACGCCGAGCTGCTTGCAGCTTATCTCGGTGACGGCTTGAAAAAACTCGTGAAAGCCTCTCCGGCCGGGGCCCTCGTCAAGCTCATGAGTGAGCAGGGTATCACGGGTGTGGATGCTACTTTCCGGCATTTTGATTTCAATCATGTGGACGTCATGGGATCTGGACGATTTTTCTACAGCTCTGAACCCATAGAGACCAAATTGACCTTTCCCACTGTTCAATAGGATTATAACATCCATGATGAAAAAAAATTTCTTTGGCAAGATCCTCGTTTGTGTGGTGTTTGCCTCCGGCCTTTTCGGCAGTGGCAGGGTTGCTGCCAGTCCAGAGGTTCCGTGGACCGTTCATAAAAACGCTGTAGCCGCCACCATAAGGGACTACGACTCCAGGCTGCAGGCCTTGCTCGATGCCAAGCTCAGGCAGTGGTCTGATGGGTTTGTCAAAAGACGGGCCCTGGAGGTTGAATCAGCTGCAAAGCTCCTGGCTCGTCGGGCTTCGGAGATACGCGACCAAAAGGAGATAAGTTGGGCTTCGGTGGGAAGGGATGATGACTTTCGACGTGAGGCTCAGGGCGTGGTAGACAAACTCCTGGACCCATCGCGTATCCGAAAGGAGCTGAAGCAGTGGGCCAAATCGGTAGAGGATGACACTAGGCGGGAGATGATGTCTTGCCTCGCCCAAATCATTGCATGGGATCTGGGTATGAAATTCGATGAAAAGCTCAGGGGAAAGGTCCAGGCAGCGGTCAGGTCCATAGCAGTCGAGCAGCTCGTGGCAGACGATGTCAGCCGGGAAAAATTGCTGGCTGCCATACAAGAGGGCCTTCCTGGAGTCGTGCTGACCGACGAACAGAAGGATGCCATATCTGCCGCGGCCGGTGAGCTGGCCAGACGGGGAGCTCGGTGGCTTGCCCAGACCCAGTTGCAGCTGCCGCAGGACTGGACCGAGTTGCTCTCCGGCCTGGCTGCCATGGGTGGGGGGTGGGCGGCTAAAAAGGGTGCCGAATGGCTGGATCGAACCTTGACCGGTGAACCCGATGCAACTCGTTTGAAAAAGGCCATGGATACGGCCTTGAGTTCATGGAATCACGGGCAGCTTACCGGAAAGCTGAGAAAGATTCTTCGCTCGTACAGGTATCAGGTCATTGATTTCGTCAAGTCCGAGGGTGACAAGGCCTTCAAGGGCATAGAGATAGGTCCCAGGCCATGAGCGCTGGTGGCTTGAGATTACCTCTTTGGATCGCGTGGACGCTGTTGGCTTGTGCTTTGGGTGCCGCTGGGTTCTTGTGGATGCTTCAGACTAAAACAGAGTCGTCGAGGGATGCCGCAGTTGATGATTTGGCGCTTTGCTCAGCTTCGCTGTCGAGACTGAAACTACAGGCAGCAGCGACATCGGAGAAACTGCAAAAATGCCTCTTGCAGGTGAAGTCCCTTGAAGAGCAAAGAGATGGCCTCTATGAAAATCTGTCAGTTGAAAGGGCCATGCCGAGGGGAAGCCTGGGAGAGATTTTTTTACGGTATGAAAAATTTGCTTCTTCCTTGCGCTTTTCGGTCACTGTGCAGATGGAGTATCAGGTCAGGTGGAAGCTGGAGCAGGAACTGGATGATGATTCTGGTGATGGGACAGCTTCGGATGCCAGTCATATAGTTAAAAGCGCCATGGGCAAGAGAAGCTTGCTCCAGGGAGTTTATCTGGGCAGAAGATCGAACTTTGCCTTCGGACTGGTTGCCATTGCTGATAGCGACGTTTGCCTGAGGGTTCCGTCGAGCCAGAAGGCTTTTAGCCCACCGGCTGCCAAGGTGATAAAACGCAAGATGTGGCTGGACAAGGAAGTCAGGTATGTACCTGATGAGCCGCATATCAGGCGCCTGTTGCATGTATCCATTGTCCTCATGGGACAAGGGATACATGCTTCTTCTATTGCGGCAAAGGTTGTCAGGGTCTGGCGGGAGCCTAAAAAGGGATTTTTTGTTCTGGTCATAGGATCCAACGAAGCTCCGGACGGCATCGACCCTGGACCTGCCTATATTTCCGAACAGGCATGGCTTGGTTCACTGGACGAGCTGGGTCTGTTTCCCATGACCTCGGCAAATGGCGGACTCGTATTGTACAAGGAGCGGCTGTCTGTTGCCTATACCAAGGACAGACGAGAGCATCCTGAACTCAACAGGTCCGTAGACTATTATCGGAATGGATGGTTGCGCTCGGACTGGGACACCATCCCTGGAAGGCTGGAGTTGCTTTTTGCCCCCTTGGCTTCTGGAAAGCAGGACTCCTTGGTCCCAAAAATTCACTCCCTGGTTTTTCCCATGGCCGAACGAAAAGCCTGGTGGCTTCCTTTCTGGTCTCTTCGTGAGAGCCTGCTGGCTCCCGGGAAATCGGATCCGAGCATTCTGCCTGCAATAGACCTGGAATCACAGCTTCTTCCCCTGGTCCTGTCGTCTTTGCCTACCACTCAAGGGGGACAATGGGATGAATCGGCTTTTCAAAGCGCACTGTATGATCTTCTCAAACGTAAGCCTGCCATAAAATGATGTGCGTGCTGTATCGGCAAAAATTCACTGCAAGTCCATGCAGCATCTGGTGCCTAAGTCTGCGGAAGTAAGATCCTTTCGATAGTTTTCAAAATCTTTCACGATGTTCGGGTTGCAGTTGGTGGATCGATCTATGAAAAATGGATCCAAGCCCCTGGGACATGTCGTGCAATCCAGTCCGTCATCGCAAATGAGGCATGCATAGGATCCGCCACCTACCTGAGCGCTGATAGGTCCGAACTTTCCATCGTTTACCAGCCATTCGTTCAGGTTTCCACTCATGTCGTAACATCCATAGTCATTGACACAGCTTTCATAAGATCCGGTAGGCGCAACCTCTGATGGTTCGAGCCAGCCCTCGTTGCATATTCCCGGTATGAAGTTGGTTCCATATGGATATGCGGTCAGAGCCGCACCGGAACATGCGGCCTGAAATTCTTCGGCTGTGCACAGCCGCTTGCCCTGTGCTTCACAGGCCCACTGGGCCCGGTACCAGCTCATGAAACCGGATGGAATGATTCCCGGCAAGGAGCATGCATAGAGTTCTACGGTGTGCGTTCCCTGCCCTGGAAAGCCTGCTGGATAGTCGTCCTGATGCTCACCAAACCTGGTTCCTGTGCAATCTGGGTTTTCAAAAACAGTAGTCTCGTAGGCGTCTATGGCAAAGTAGGTGCCATCATGCATTTGTGCCTTAACCATTATTCCGCCCGGTTCGTCTACGACTCCGCTGCAGTTATTGTCCACGCCGTCATTGGCATGGTCGCCTGACTCTCCAATGGGTACCACATGGGCATCTTCATCCGTAAGTCCATCACAGTCTTCGTCCTGTTGATCGCACTTTTCATCCTTGTCTTTTCTGTACGATGGCCCATAGTCACATTCGGTCCATTGTCCGTTTTTGCATGTCTGCACCGAGCCTTCACAGACTCCCTGTGTGAGGGGACATGGCCGTTGCTGTGCATCTTCATCGGTCTGCCCGTCGCAATCGTCATCCATGTTGTCACAGGTGCTGTCATCTTCCGAGGGCATCATCCCATTGCAAAGCACATGCGTTCCGTCATCAGAGCAGATGAAGATTCCTGCCGGACATTGACCGTTTGAACACTCCTGGCCGAGGTCCGGGAAGTCTTCGTCGGTGCTACCATCACAGTCGTTGTCCACACCATCGCATGCCTCTACTCCACCATTTGTCTTGGCACATCCCCTTTCGCATTTACCCCTGGTGGTGCAGTGGAAACCTTCAGGGCATTGACTGTCATAAGTACAATCGAAGATGCACTTACCCTTCAGACAGTATCGACCATTGGGACATTGGGCATCGTTTGAGCATTCAGGCGCTTCTTCGCCGGAGCAGGCAGCAAGCCCTGGTAAAATGATTGCCATGAAAACAAGCGATAAACGAAAAACTCTTAGCATGTCATCTCCAAGCTTTTTGGGATATTTTGGCATAAAATTGCCAAAAGGTCTAAGGGGGAGAATAATCGCGAACTTTTTCCGCTTGAGTCTAAAAGCCTGTTTTAGTTTCGTACGATTTATGTTAAAAATAATATATTTGATAACCCTTATAAAAAAATGGTGAGAAAAATGCCGAATGATGTGTCAGACGAGATTTTGTTTTACGAAGAACATGCATCGGCCCAATCATTGAAAAGCACCTGGACACGACTGGCAAGCACATATGGGTGCATTGAAGTGACTTTGACCAAGCAGAGATTGATCATAAAGGCTCACTGGTATGCAAAGTGGTTGATAAACCTCTTGGCGCTGGATCAATGTCATGAGGTACCCCTTTCCAGAATCAGGGACATCAAGGTAAAGGGAAAATGGCACGCCGGGATTGGCATCGTGGATGTGCATTTTACAACACCAGAGGGAGATGACCGTATCTTGTCCCTCTATCTCAGAAAGCACACGAAGTTTGCAGACGCGGCAAAAGCATTGTTGTCTGAGCATTCAGCTTAGGATTAAAGGTACCCTTCAATCCCTGGTTTCTCACCCCGTTTGCCATCTCTGTAGCTATGCTGAGGAAACTTTTTCGGTGAGTTGAGGCCTCGGCGTGGTGAATCCACGACTGAGGACGATTCCTTGCATCTCCCTGATCTCACAAGTGATCTGGAAAATATGATTCCAGGGCTTGGGAGACTTGGTTTGGCGTTAAGTATTGACAATATGACCAAGTGCTCATAAATATGAAGCATGACAATGGATGAAAAAACACGTCGGGTTTTCAAGAAGCAGGCCAGGGTGCTCAAGGCCTTGGCCAACGAATCACGTCTCATGATCATCGACAGGTTGTCGTTGGGCGAGTGTTCGGTCGGGCAGTTGACCGAGTTGGTGGGTTCGGATCAATCGACTGTGTCCAAGCATCTGGCCGTGTTGAGATCCAATGGACTGGTGGAAGATCGTAGAGATGGCAACACGGTCTATTACAAGCTGCTGACACCATGCGTGCTGAACTTCTTTTCATGTGCAAGCCAGGTGATCGAAGAAAGAAGTTAAATTCCGGTCTTGCAATCTGCCGCCTTTGCTCTTCAAAAGTATTTTTCCTATTTCCGAAAATAATTATCGGCGCTTAACAGGAACTGTGGCAGTGGAATGGTGGGTATACCCTCGATTTGCCCAGGCTTCATCTGCCTTCCTGTGATCAGGGAGTTGGAGTATTTCTTGATTTGCTTCAGGTCTCGTCTTCTGATCTGGCTTGTCCATTTGACCTCTACGGGGACGAACTCACGGCCCTTGACCACTACCAGATCCACCTCGCCATTTGCCTTGATATAATAGACGGGATACCGTCTTGCCAGGTTGGCAGCAACGACTGATTCAACCAAGGCTGCTTTATTCTGTAGTTTGTGAATGTATCTTTCGCGATACAACCAAGTGCTTACTACTCCCGCAATAAAGGGATCTGCAAAATGGATTTTTCTGGCTTTCCGTGGAAAGCCTCTCATTTTGTTTTGATCGAAAGCCTCCAAAATGATTATTATATTCATGCGCTGGAGCATGCTACAATAGTCGATGAGGGTATCAGTAGAAATTCCGCTTGTCCTTTGTGCAAGACGGGTAAATGTTATCTGCGAAGTGACAGTCTCGTTCAAAGCTGCCAGGACTTCTTGGAGATACCTGGTGTTTTTACCTCGTTTTTCAAAATCCCCTCTAATCCACTGTTCAAAGGTTTGGACGGTAGCATGATCCAGTGAACCTTTTGAGGCAAGATCGTTTATTGCTTTGAGGTATCCTCCACAAACGAGATAGCGGTCAAATGCCTGGAAAAGTTTTTCCATGTTGATCTGTTCTGTATTTGTCAACTCCGGAGAGGTCAGTTTGACATACTCTGCAAATGAAAGAGGATAGATTTCGAAATCGGTTTTTTTTGCATGGCCTCTCCTGCCAGGGAATCTTGCTGATGCCTCCTTCAGGATGACGCTGTCTGAACCTGTCAGTATGCAAAATCCCTTTCGAAATTTTCCTTCATCTGCCAGCGCTTTTATGGCCCTATCCCATCCACGCACAAAGGTGATTTCATCCAGTATGAGCAAGAAAACTTCAGAAGTGGTTTTTTCCAGAAAAGCACGAATTTTGTTTGCAAGTCCATGGTAATCATCAATCATGTCGCAGGGAAGATAGAATACATTTTGTGGGCTAAATAGCTGTTCTTGCAACAAATGCTTGATAAGCAGTTTTGTGGAAGTACTCTTTCCTATCTGTCTACCCCCGGTCAAAATATATATGCCGGGTGTCGTCCAATGGATTTCCCGCCACCAGTCAAGAGGATGGACGAACTTGAGATCCTGCAGTTGGCTTAGATGGGGATCCAAGTGAAAATAGGCGGAAACATCTTTCCAGAATAGATTATGAATTGTATATTCTTCTAACATATCAAGAAGATATCATGATTAGACAAATTTGTCTAACTGCAATTCGATAAATTTATCGAATAGGAAGAGCCTGAGGCGATTACAGGAGTGATATCTGTCCCAGGGGGGGAAAGCGTTCTGGCTTGTGCTGCTCGATGACTGTCAGTCCGGCACCCAGACCCAACTCGTCCAGGCCATGTCGAAGTGCTGCCCTGGCCTTGGCTGGAGTGTTGTTTGTGCGCGAAAGATGCATGGCAAAGAGGTGTTTCAGCCTTCCGTTGCCGATGTCCCCAAGAAGCTCCACCGTGGCTTCATTGGACATGTGCCCTTGATCCGAAAGGATTCGCTGCTTGAGGTACCAGGGATAGGGTCCATTTTTCAACATGGTGACATCGTGGTTGGCTTCTATGGCCAAAAATTCGCAATTTTTCAAAGCGGCCTTTGCTTCACTGCTGGCGCAACCAGTGTCGGTCATCACCCCTAATCTTGTACCGTCAGGGAGGCAAAAGACGAAGCCCACCGGGTCTCGTGCGTCGTGAGAGGTTCTGAACGAGCTTATATTTATCTCTCCCAGCTCGTACCTGTTTCCAGGATCCATAAATATTTTTTCAGCCTTTGGTCTCTTGCCGAAGTATATGGCTCTGGAAGTCTGTTCCGTGCAAAAGATTTTTCTTTGCTCCTGCCTTGCTATACCGGCCAGACCCCGAACGTGGTCCTGGTGCTCATGGCTTATTAGCACGTATTCGACCAGGGAGAGATCAAGACCCAGGGATGCAGCCCGCCTGCCGATCTCCTTTCCGCTGAATCCGCAGTCCAAAAGAATGGCGGTACGGTTCCATTTGATGATGGTGGCATTACCACTCGAACCTGAGCCAAGAAAAAACAGTTCAAGCATCGTGTCTCCTGTCTTGCTACAGACCGATTCATGGTTTATGGAAGCCAGGTGCTGTTGTCAATGTACAAAAAGCTTGAGTACGAATCACGGGCGTTTTTGTTTATTCTCAGGACAGGGTATGGTAGGGAAAATCCATGAGACACTCCTTTCTTTTCGTGGTGTTTTCTTGCGTGTGGCTCCTTGCTGCGAAGGATATTTTTGCCAAGGAACAATCCGGGTATAAGCAGGATTCCCGCCTCCATGGTGTCAATGCAAGTCCCTATGACGTGGACTTGGGACTGGATTTGGGCTTGACCATCGGGGCCATTACAATACTGGGTCTGCCTGACATCATTGGCCATGAGATCATACGCCCCTGGTGTGGGCTGGACTGTGACAAGAACGATATAAATTCCATGGATCGACGGGTGGTGGGCAATACCTCGAAATTTGCTGACGTGTTTTCCGATGTGGGGCTGGGGGTCAGCGATGCACTTCCTTTTGTCCTTGGTACCTTGGACGTTTTGATTTCACATCCTCCTGACGCCTGGTCCGGCTGGGCAAAGGACACAATGGTGTTGGCAGAGACATTGAGCCTTACACTGGCTTCTACAAACCTCATCAAATACGTGGTCAGACGACCCAGGCCGTTTGTATACAGCGATCAAGTGGATGACCAAATCCGCCTGGCACCGGATTCGTCCCTGAGCTTTCCATCAGGGCATACCTCCAGCTCCTTTGCCATGGCAACGGCATACAGTTTCACCTTCATGCATCGTCACCCCAATACCCCTCTGGTCATACCCGTGTGGATCGGTACTCTGGGGCTGGCTGCAGCGGTGGGTGTGGCCCGCACGCAAGCCGGCGAACATTTTTATACAGACGTCATCGCCGGCGCGGTTCTTGGCGCTGGCATGGGATTGCTGGTTCCATACCTGCATCTGCGCGAAGCGAATTCTTCCGAAAAACAAGGCGATAATGGAAACACAGCTGATAACGGGCCGAAACTTACGCTCCTGCCCTTGATTACATCATCAGGTGGTGGGCTAGTCGTTTCTTTTCATTGAGTCGTCATGACGCCTTTGGCGTCACCCGCAGATGATGAAAATCACCCTGTAGCGTGTGGTACGGCCCTGTCTACGGCTGGCTACCCTTGGCTTCTCGGCAAGCTCGAAGCTACGGGCGGCTACGCCTGCCGCGGGCCTGCGAAGATGCTGCAATTTCAAAAATTTTTGTTGAGTTTTTTCATTGATTTCCTTTGGTCTCAAATTCGTTGATCGTTTGTCGACAATGTGGCAGAGTCTCCCACATTAGAATGTCTAGGGTATTTTTAGATGAACGAGTCATCAAAGGAGAGGGAGACGAAATGAAAAAAATGTTTAATTTGTTTGGGGTGCTGATAGCTGTGGCAGCCATTGGTGCTACAGGGTGTTCAGGCAGCACTGTAGACTGTTCCGGTGTTGAAAACACCTGCGAGACTGCTGGAGCGACCCAGTGTTCCACTGACAATCTCGCTGTCGAGACCTGTGCGCCAAATGCTGATGGGTGCCTGGTGTGGTCCACCGAAGCATGTGGTTCAGGCATGGTATGTGACGCTTCCGGTGATGCTCCAGGCTGCGTTGTGGGATGTGAACATGAGTGCGATCCCAATGCTTTTCCTGCTTGCAGCTCTGATGGCTCGGCCATAGAGATATGCGTTTTGCAGGAAGATGGATGTTACGACCTTGTGAGCAATGCCTGCGATGCCGGTCTTGCCTGCGATGACTCGGGTGATGAGCCTGTTTGCTCATGTACCAACGAGTGCGATCCCGTTGATTATCCTGCTTGCAGCGACAATACCGAGGTGCCGGCCATAGAGACTTGCGAACAGGGTGACGATGGATGTTTTGACCTGGTGGTCACCAACTGCGGTGAAAACATGGATTGCGACGACTCGGGTGATGAACCAGTGTGCGTCTTGCAATGCGAGAACCAATGCGATCCGGCGGACTACCCGGCGTGCTCGGTTTCCGGTTTTGCCATCGACACATGCGTGATGGCCGAGAGCGGTTGCTACGAGCTGGTGTCTACCGATTGTGATAGTGGTCAGGCCTGCAATCCTGATACGACAGCATGTGAAGCTTCTGGTTGCACCGATGACTGTGATCCTCTGAACTTCCCCGCGTGCAGTGCTGACAGTCTTGCAGTAGAAACCTGCGAACGGCAGGCCGATGGTTGCTTCGACCTGGTAACCGCCGCTTGTGAGCACGGGCAGGCCTGTGCTCCTGAGACTGCAACTTGTGAATCCACCGGGTGTAACGATGATTGTGCTCCAGATGATTACCCTGTGTGCAGCGAAGATAACCTGGCTGTTGTAAGCTGTCAGATGCAGGCAGACGGCTGCTATGATGTGGTGAGCACAGCCTGCGATGCAAACTATGCATGCGATGCCGATTCGGTCACATGCGAGCTTACTTGCACCGACGATTGTGATCCTGCCGACTACCCTGCGTGCAGCGCCGATGGCTCTGCAGTGGAAAGCTGCGAGATGCAGGCTGACGGCTGCTATGATGTGCTAAGCGCCCCTTGTGATGCAAACTACTCATGCAACGCCGATTCGGTCACATGCGAGCCTACTTGCACCGACGACTGTGATCCTGCCGACTACCCTGCGTGCAGCGCAGATAACTCCGCGGTGGAAAGCTGCGAGATACAGGCTGACGGCTGCTATGATGTGCTAAGCGCCCCTTGTGATGCAAACTACTCATGCAACGCCGATTCGGTCACATGCGAGCCTACTTGCACCGACGATTGTGATCCTGCCGATTACCCTGTGTGCAGTGCCGATAACCTGGCAGTGGAGACCTGTGAAGCGCAGGCTGACGGCTGCTACGATGTGATCTCCAGTAGCTGCGATTTTGCCCAGGTTTGTGATGATGCCTCTTCTGCCTGTGTTGATGATTCCAGTTGTGAGGATAGAGTTTCTGATGGATCCTTTGAGGGCGGGACCCCTAACGCTGATTGGAATGAGGCCTCCACTAATTTCGGAACTCCCATTTGCACCGAGGCCGATTGTGGCAATGCAGGTGGAACCATGTTGCCCCGTACCGGGACTTACTATGTCTGGATGGGTGGAACCGATCAGATTGAGGATGCTCTGGTCAGCCAGGGAGTCCGAATCGCCAATGGTGCCCAGGCCCACCTGAACTTCTATCTGCACATTCCAGCAACAATCAGCTCGGACCAGGAAGTGTTCGAGGTCTTGATGGACTCGGATGTGCTTTTTTCCATCAATGGAACCGAGACGGATGCTTATGCCGCCGACTACGTACTCGTGGATGTGGATGTGAGCAGCTATGCTGACGCGTCTTCCCACCTGTTGACCTTCCACGCCTCGACAATAGGAGCTGTAAACAACGTTGTGACCAATATCGCTTTGGATGATGTCTCCATCGTGTCCTGCGGCGGCACTTGTGTCAACGAGTGCGACACTCTTGACGAGCTGGCATGCAGTGATGACTTGACCTTGCTCAATGTTTGTCAATTGAACAATTCAGACGGTTGCAACGACTGGGTTCTCGATACCAACTGTGCTGCCAATGCTCAGACTTGCGATGACAGCGTCGACCCGGCTGTCTGCGTTGCCTGCCAGGATGAATGCGCAAGTGATGGTCTGACCAGGTGCAATGGAGCATGGATCGAGACATGTACTGTCGGTGCTGACACCTGTCTCGATTGGGTGCAGACCACCGACTGTACCGATGTGGGCTACTGTGATGGGTCCAATGACCCTGCGGTCTGTGCACCTTACAACTCCATGGCACCCGGCGACAACTGTGATGACGCAGCTTTGTTACCTCTGGATGTTCCCGCATCTCTTCCTGCACAGGATCTGTCCCAGACCACCTGCGGAAGGGGTAATGACTATTCCGATACCTGTATGGGGAACTATGATGGCGGTGAGGATATCATTTACCAACTGAATGTAACAGAGCCAGTCGCGATAAATATTTTTATTGATCCCAAAGGTACGACATATACGGGCATTGGCGTTGGGCTTGGTTGCCCACTGAGTTCGGACGACTGTGTGTTGGCTGGAGGAGTGAGTTCGTCTTCAGAGCCATACATGACCGGTTGTTTCCATCTGGAAACCGGGCTGTATAGCGTAATGATCGACACTTGGGCAGCCCCGGATTGCATTCCTGATTTTGATATTGCAGTAGAGCAATGCGAATGCGCCGCAGGTGAAACACAGTGCATAGACGGTATGACCGCTGCTGTCTGCAGCCCTACCGGTCAATGGGAAAATACCGCGTGTGACGATGGATGTGCTCAGTTGCCCAGCGGTGACTTTGGATGCTTTTACAGGCCAAAGGTAGAAGGTGATCTGGTCATCACCGAGATCATGCAGAACCCGGCCGCTGTAAGTGATTCTGCGGGTGAGTGGTTCGAGGTTATAAACAAAAGCGGACACTTGGCAAACCTCAATGGACTCACCGTCAAGGACGATGGAAGCAATTCGTTCACCATTGATTCCGACGTGTTTGTCGCAGATGGAGCTTATGCCGTACTCGGAAACAACTCCGATGTGTCGACAAACGGTGGGGTCGTGGAAGACTACAGCTATGCCGCTTCTGACATGAGCCTGGGCAATGGCAGTGACGAGATCGAGATTTTGAATGGCGATATACAGATTGACAAAGTCGCCTGGGACGGTGGACCTGCCTTCCCTGATCCTAGTGGTGCATCCATGTCCTTGGATCCTCAGTATTTCAATACCACGGACAACGACTCAGGGAGCAACTGGTGTGTAGGCCAGACAGCCTATGGTGATGGCGACATGGGAACCCCTGGTTCAGGCAACCTGCCGTGTGGACTTGTATTCATTGAGAATCTGGACGCGGATCCAGGTCTTACCATGACAGGTGAATGGCAATGGGGTGTACCTGATTTTGTAAACTATCCTGCCGGTCCTGCAGGCTGTGCCAATGACAGCGCAGGTTGCTTGGGAACAAATCTGGCTGGTGCCTATAGCAACAATTTGGCATTTGATTCCGACTATGTGCAGGTGGGGCCCATAGATCTCTCCGCGCAAAGTGGCGCCATGCTGTATTTCAGCATGTGGCTCAATACCGAGAGCAATTGGGATGGTGCCAGGGTAGAGGTTTCCACAGATGGCAGTACCTTTGAAATGCTTCCTGTGCAGAGCCCGGCATACAACTGGCCCGATACTCTTGATTCTTGGACAGGTGATTTTGGTACGGAGTGGCTTCCAGTGGCAGCCGATTTGACCGACTGGGTGGGAGGAGATGTTTACCTCCGCTTCTCCCTTTCGTCGGATGTGTCTGGTACTCTACCTGGCATGTATGTGGACGATATCATGGTTGGTGGCAACTAGGCATAAGCTGTTTTGCTGAAAAATTAGCCTGCTCCGTTTCAGGAGCGGGCTTTTTTATGCGCAATCTGTTGCCTGGCAGGAAGTGATATCGTACTATGTAGCGGATTTGGAGTTTGTACCATGCGAATACAGACCAATGGGGTTAGTCATGTCCGATGAAAACAAGTCCAACACACAAGAGACATTCGAGCTTGGAGATACCATAGAAATCCCTGCTCAGTTCATGAAAGCGCTGGCAAACGATGAATCTGCCAACAGCGCATTCGACAAGTTGTCCACTGCCGCTCAACGCAAGTTCATAGACTGGGTGGCAGAGGCAAAGGAGTCTGAGGAGCGGACACAGCGGTCGAAGCAGGCCATTGAAAAGTTGAAAAGTGGCGATCCTCTGAACGATTGATGGTGTGCTTGATTCCCGGGCCGGTCAATGGACATGAAAGACAGCAATACCGGTCGTTCTGCTGGTCTCGCTCTGTTTTCAAAGGGTGACCTGAGCGCGTTTTGGGCTCTGTTCGCAGACAACCTTGCCAATCTCATTCTGATCATGGGTGTAAGCCTTGGGGTTTTGAAGATTCCGGCGCAGGTGGTCTTTGGAAGAATGCTTCCTGGACTGGGCATGGCCCTAGTGGTCGGACTGAGTTCTTATGCCTATATGGCTCACCGCCTGGCCCGCAAGCAAAAACGACTGGATGTAACAGCCCTGCCATACGGGATCAGTACGCCCATCATGTTCGTGTATCTCTTTGGCATAATGGGGCCGGTGTACTGGAAAACACACGATGGCACTCTTGCTTGGCAGGTAGGGCTCGCTGCCGCTTTCATCGGTGGATTGATCGAGATATCGGGCTCCCTGCTTGGTCCATGGCTCAAACGTAACCTGCCAAGGGCGGGCATGCTGGGCACTCTGGCGGGAATCGCCCTGGTCTTCATCGCTTCGGTACCCTTGGCTGAGGTCTTCGAACATCCCATCATTGGCTTGCCGTGTCTGGTCGTGGTTTTGGTTGGCCTGGTGGCCGGGGTTCGTTTTCCCCTGGGAATACCAGCCGGGCTTCTGGCGATCATTCTGGGGGTGTTGTTGGGAACCATGACCGGCCAGGTGTCGCTGAATGCGGAGGGAATAGGCTTTTATCCGCCCATTCCCGTGGCAGGTGATCTTTGGGCTGGATTGCGGGCCCTGTGGACAGATTCGTGGATCTTTGCCGTCGTGATACCAGCCGAGATTTACAATTTCATAGAGACCATGAACAACGTTGAATCAGCGCAGGCGGCAGGTGACGAATATCTTGTTGCTAGCTGTCAGATCATCGATGGAGTGGGCACCCTGGTCGGCTCCTTGTTCGGGTCAGCTTTTCCCACCACCGTGTACATTGGTCATCCCGGTTACAAGCGAATGGGAGGCAGAGCGGGTTATGCCATGGCAGTGGGAGTTGTCTTGTTGCTCGCTTCTCTTTTCGGCCTGTTGTCCGTCATCCATGGACTCGTGCCCATGGCAGCGGTTGCACCTATTCTTGTTTTCATCGGGCTGGTGATAACTGCCCAGGCATTCAGTGCGAGCCCAAGCAAACATTCCATGGCTGTAACCTTGGCCATGTTACCACATCTGTCCAACCTGCTCATGGTCAAGTGGGGAGCCCTCAGGGTGTCGGCTGAAAAACTCCTTGGCGGATCTCTGCCGAAGATGACAGAGCCTGAAATGCTCTCTGCCATGCTGCTCCAGGGGGCTCATGTTGCAGGCCACGCGACCCTTTCTGCAGGAGCCATAATGGTGGGAATGGCCTGGGGGGCTGCCGCAGCCTTCATCATAGACAGATCATGGATCAGGGCTTCAGTAGTGCTTGCTGTCTCGTCAGCCTTGGCCTTTTTTGGGGTGATCCACTCATCTGGCTTGGGCCTGTATCCAGGAGTTCTTCCTGCTACCTATCTCGCCCTGTCTATGACGATGTTGCTCTTGTGGTATTTCAAAGACCAACTGGGATCCGTACACGAAAATGATTGAGTCTGGCATGTGCCTTCTATTCTAGTGCGCAATCGAACATGTGCGGGAACAGGGTGTGTAGATACACACGCTTTGGTTTTCGAAAGACAAAAAAGCCTGTTCTTTCAGGCAGATTTGGAGCTTTTCTCCGTGGCATTGATTTTGCTTAAAACCTATATGCTTCTACGCATGGAGTTTTTGCAGCTAGTTCTTCATGCTTGATAAGGGAGGATCATCTTGCACCACATTGATACGACAGTCGGAATCGAAGCCATTGCAGTACATATTCCCCGGTACTACCTGGATCTGAGAACCCTTGCCAAGGCAAATGCAGTTGATCCTGCAAAGTACCTCAAGGGACTAGGCGGGAGACGCTTTGCCGTGGCTGCTCCCAGCGAAGATCCCGTTACTCTCGCTTTTGATGCAGCGCAATCTCTCATGGAGAGATATTCCTTGGACCCATCGGACATAGGGCTGCTGGTGGTGGGCACCGAGAGTGGAGTGGACGGCGCAAAACCCATCGCATCTTACCTCCATGGCCTGCTGGGCCTGCCAGCGGATTGTAGAACTTTTGACACGAAGCACGCTTGTTACTCCGGCACCGCTGCCATTCGCATGGCCTCTGACTGGTGCCTTGCCAGGTCAGGCAGAAACAAGCGAAAGGCCCTGGTGGTTGCAACCGATATCGCTCGATACAGTGTTGGCGCTGCCGGTGAGCCTACCCAGGGCGCATCCGCGGTAGCCATGATCGTCAGTGATGAACCAAGGTGCCTGGCATTCGAACCCTTTCAGGACGCGGTTTATTCTGAGGAGGTAATGGACTTTTGGAGACCCCATTATCGATCCACTGCCATGGTCGACGGCAAAACCTCCATAAACGCCTATCTGAAGGGTTTGAGGCACACGTGGGAATACTACAAGAGCGGGAGTGGACTGGACTGGGATGATTTCGAGTACATGCTGTTTCATGTACCATTCCCCAAGATGGCATATAAAGGATTCAAGTCCTTGTACGAGATGACCAAGCTGGATCAGGATAAACTCGACGAGGAATTCGATTCCCGCACGGCTTGTGCTCTGTGGGCAAACCGTGAGTTGGGCAACTGCTACTCCGCTTCACTGTATCTCAGTTTAGCTGCCTTGTTGGAACGTGGCGATCAAAGCGTGACAGGCGCCAGGGTCGGCATGTATTCATATGGTTCCGGCAGTTGCTCTGAATATTTCTCGGGCAGGATCGGACCTGATGCCTCAGCCTGGAAGGATCGTATAGGTATAGCACCCGGGCTAATGCGCAGGGAGGAACTTTCCTACGACCGGTATCTCTCCATGCGGGCAGCTTGTGAAGATCTCTCCCTCGAGGGATCCTGCGTCGAGCACGATACCCCACCTGTTCCTGGCCAAAGAATTTCCTTTCAGGGGATAAAAGACCACCAGCGTGTCTATTCCAGAGTGCTTGCTCTAAGGTCCGTCGCTTCCCGATCCCATTCCGCCAGGGCCCATATGGGAAAATAACGTCTGTAATTTTCATAGTCGATGAGGGTGGTCTTGTTGAACACCCCAACGAGAGGTTCTTCCGGCCAGTCTCCATCCTCTTGTTGCCGCCTCATGAGAAAAGTCGCGCCCCGTTTTGCAGCAGCCGTATTGGCAAGGCCGCACCGGACCAGGGATGAAAGAGCCCATGCTGTTTGCACTGCGGTGCTCCCGGACTTTACCCATCGCTGCTCGGTACACGAACTGAAGTGTTCGCCCCATCCTCCGTCCGGGTTTTGGTGCGCTACCAGAAAGCCGCATGCATTCTGCAGAGCATGGTCACTGTTTTTGGCTCCCGCAGCAAGCAGGGCGGTGGTTGCAAACCATGTGCCGTAAGTGAAACAAACCGCCCAGGATCCATACCAGGAACCATCGGCGCGTTGTGTCTTTCGTACGAATGCGTTCGCCCTGGACATGGCCCGTTTGATCTTCCGGTCCATGTCTGTACCGAACATGCCTCTGGCCTTTGACAAGGCTTGCATGCACGCAGACGAGCATTCCACGTAGGAGTGATCCACCATTATGGCTGAAAAGACTTGAGAGGGGTTGAGGTGCTCGAGCCAATCCCCACCGCGTTTTTTTTCGTAAGAGGCCCAGCCTCCATCTGGATTTTGCATGGACAGAATGAGTTCAATTGCCATCCTAAGCCTGCTGCTTTCCATGGGCTGTTTTACCCATGGTGACAGCTCCTTGGCTGCCTTGAAGCCCTCTGCCGTGCAATCCGTAATAGGCCATCCGTGCTCTACGTCCGAAAAGGGCCAGCCTCCCTTTGACCTGTGTCGGTAATGAAGACTGGCTTGGGGAACATCTTCCAGTACCTGATTCTTGTTTATGTAATCAAATGCATTTTGCAGGCTGTGCCTGAACTCATGCACGAATGGGGTAGAGAGTATGGCCTGGGTGGTAAAGGCGGTATCCCACAGGGCGGTGTTATTGTATCCGTTGAACTTGGTGCCCTCCGGAGTGTTGACCAGGTACCTGTCAAGTGCGGCAAAGCTCTTGTTCTCCTCTGGACCTCCCGGTGAATGAAAGTGATGTACCAGGGTGTTGAGAACGCTGTTGACCGGTCCTATGTCTATAAAATGCGTAGCCTGATCTTCGAAGGATATCTGCTTGTAGACCTCGTCCAGTGCTTTTTCGCGCAGAGTGCCCCCAGCACGTCGCTCATAGGTCTGGAGCAATTTGCTGGCTGCTTTGTAAAATGGGCTCAGGGGATAGATGTTGTCGCATGGACAGATGGTGTCTTTGTGCTTGCTGAAGTCTATGCTTTCGTAGTCCGCGTCGTAAAGCTCCTGCCTCAATTCCAGTGTCAATTCGTCGGCTGGAGCCTGAGCCCGTTTTCCATATAGCCATGACATGGGCAGGTACACCATTCGGCTGTGGCACCAGAACCTGCCGGGATGAAATGGTACGGAATAGGGCAGAAGCCACATCTCCGGGGTAATGGGATGGAGTCCATCATAGGAATACAAATTCAGCACGGCCAGGATGAACTTCCCCCAGGACGCTGCGCCCAGCGCCGTGCCATTATCATGCATCCATTTTCGCATGGCCGCAGCCTGCGTGTCTTTCTTTTCTACACCCAACATGCGGAGGGCAACATAGCCCAAGGCAGTGGTGAACATGCAAGCTGAATCCTCTTCATGCAGGCCCAGGCTCCCGTCAGGATTCTGGTAGTGCTTGAGGAACCGTATCATGGATTCTTTTTGGCCCTGTTTGATAGAACGCTTGGCTATGTGACATGCGGCCACATACATGGGCAAGAGAAACTGTGGCCCTCCGTATTCACCACGCCAGGAACCATCTTTTCCCTGTAGCCCGGTGAAAAAAAGAAGACCTTTGTGAATGGTGTCTTTTACGTCAGCTGAGGTCTTGTTCATGGTGATCCTGACCTGGTCTGCAAAGACCTGTGATGGGTTCAGGCGCTGCCGGTGATTTTGCTTGTGAACTTGGTGGCCATGTGCTTTGCGGTTTTCCAGTATGGTTCCCAGAATGCGCCCGAGTCCATATCATCGAGCAATCCGTCGTAAATGCCCTCCATGCGCTGCCGCCACTGTGGATCGATTTTTACCACCCTGTCTGCCCACTCGTGGCAGTAGCGACATTTGTCGCAGTCCACCGCGCGGCAGGAGTGGGTCTTGAAGAAGTCGATGAAACCATCGAGTTCCCTGTTGTCTATCTGTATGGGGTTGGGCCCCTTTCTCGGATAGAGCACTCCAGCGTGTTGTCCAAATTCTACCACCTTGGTAAATTTCAGCAGGTTTACCATGTGCGGTTTTATAAAATACTTGAGCATGCGTTTATACGAGTAGGCGTCCTTGGCTTTTTCGCCAAAGGACTCCTCGGGATATGCGTAGTTCTGGATCAGATCCATGAGGTTGCCCTCATAGCGCCTTTCCGAATATGCCTTAGCACGCTGAATGAGTATGGGAGTAGGGGTGTTTCGTTCGACAATCTTGAAATTGTGGAAGCCCATTTCCTCGTACAAGGGAAGATCTTCCGGACGTATCCAGTTGGCCCTGAGTATGTTCACCGGGTCGTTTACCCGAATGCGGTTGCAGACCACGGAACAGTAGTCCAGGGGGAAGCCCTTGGAGCCACGCTGAGATGCGTTGGACAGGGCAACTGCGTGGTTGCCTGCTATGGCGCATTCCTGGCGACACCAGTTGTTGACGATGAGCTGAAGCTCGACCCCCGCATCCTGTGCTGCTTCGTTCATGGTGCGGAGGAGATCGAATTCGCGATGTATGCTCACCTCGTTGACAACTATGTAGTCCGCACCGTTTTCCGCCCAGAAGCGCACCTTTCGTGGAGAGTCGGTAAACCGGTGTGAGCTGACCCGTACTTTCAGTCGTGGATGGCGTCGCTTGATCAATCTGAGGAAGAAAATGTTTGCCACGGTAACCGAGTCCACGCCGATTTCATCGAGCCAACCAAGCATATGGTTCATGGCTCGCTGGCCTTCCTTGGAATATTCCAGGTTGTCCATGGCAGATGCGTTGAGAAGGTAGTTGAACTCGATACCGGCATTGTGTGTCTTTCTGACGTAGCTTTCCAACTCGGTCTTGTCTATTTCAGGAAGATAGAACGAGGGCCTTCCCCCTCCGAAAAAGTCCGAAGTCAATTTGCCAAAAATTTCATACACCGGGTACTCGCGGAGTCCCTCTATTAGTTCGTCTTCAAAGGTACAGGCAACTGATAATTTCATTTCACTCCTCCACTCTTTCTTTTCTTCAGGCTTTTTTGCTCAAGACCTGAGTCGGAAAGGAATTTTTTGAATTCCTCTATGTCCAGCTGTTGTTGACTGTCAGACCTGGCTACCGATGGAAATGGGTGGACTTCCACCATTATTCCATCAGCACCTGCCGCCATGGAGGCCCTGGCCAGGGCGGCGAGTATGTCCTTGCGTCCTGCAGCGTGGCTTACGTCGGCGATTACCGGAAGGTAGGTCTTGGCCTTGAGCAGCGCAACAGCAGATATGTCCAGGGTATTGCGCGTTTGGGTCTCGAAGGTTCTTATTCCCCGTTCACACAGGATGATATTGTCGTTTCCTTCTGATGCGATGTACTCCGCAGCCCACAGAAATTCGTCTATGGTTGCCGAGAGTCCGCGTTTGAGCAGTACGGGTTTTTCACACCGTCCCACCTCCCTGAGCAGGGAGTAATTGTGCATGTTACGGGCGCCAATTTGAAGAATGTCCGCGTAGTTGGCAACCAGTTCCACTGCCCTGGTGTCCATGACCTCTGTTACGGTGGCCATGTGATGGTCCTCACCCGCTTTTCTGAGGATCTTCAGGCCCGGCTCACCCATGCCCTGAAACGAGTATGGCGATGAGCGGGGCTTGAAGGTTCCGCCTCTCAGGATACCAATACCCAGGTCCGCCAGCTCAGAGGCGATCTGTTCCATTTGCGCTTCGCTCTCTACGGCGCATGGGCCTGCTATGACGATGGGCTTGTCACCAATTACCACCCGTCCCACCTCAATCCGTTTGGAGTCGGGAGATTTGGCCCTGCTGATCTGGAGCTGGCGGTGCGAATCCGTCTCCTGAAGTTGTGCACATGCTCTGAAAATCTCCTTGAAGAGGTGGGAGATTGTCTTGTCGGAAAAGGGCCCACGATTTTCACCAAGGATCTCG
This sequence comes from Myxococcales bacterium, assembly GCA_027031935.1. Lineage (GTDB taxonomy): Bacteria > Myxococcota > B64-G9 > B64-G9 > B64-G9 > JALVPF01. The sequence continues at coordinate 26,603 of JALVPF010000346.1, forward strand.
CTGAGCATTTGTTGTTCACGCTCTGGAACATATGCTGGTATTCCGTCGCGGGTTTTGATCCTGTGGGCATGCTCAACCACTTTTGCTCTTTTGTTCAGGAGGTTGAGGATGGCCAAGTTCATGTCTTGCAGCTCTTTGCGCAGTTGATCCAGGTTTTGCTCTGACATTATTTTCTCCTCGCCGAGTTCAGGAGAGAAAAGACAAGCAAAGTTCGGGCCATCTGGGCAAACTAATAATAAAAAGAATAATCAGGCTTATTGTCCTGTGGATCTTCCTGTGGACTGTTGTTTGTGCCCCTGGGGGCGTGCGAATTCGAACGATGTGTGCGGCTGTAAGTGCGATTCAGTTCTCGATGCTGGATTGAATGAACCTGGCCAGATCCACCAGGACATGGGCTCTGTGTCCAAAGCAGTCAACTGATTCCACGGCCTTGTTCACAAGGGATTTTGCATAATCTTTTGCCTGGGGCAGCCCCATGAGAGCGGGATAGGTCTGTTTGCCCTGGGATTCGTCCTTGCCTGCCGTCTTTCCAAGTTGAGATTTTTTTCCGATTATGTCCAGGATGTCGTCCGCCACCTGGAAGGCGAGCCCCAGTGACTCACCATAGACAGTAAGTGCTTGAATATCCTCCATGTTTGCTTCTGCAAGCAAGGCACCACACCTTACGGATGCCAGGATTAGGGCTCCTGTCTTCATGCTATGTATTTTTTCCACACTCTGTTTGTCCGGTGTTCCGCCTTCACCATCCAGGTCCAGCACCTGGCCTCCCACCATTCCCTTTGAGCCTGCAGCGCTTGCAATTTCTTCGAGGATTTTCATGCCCACCGAAGAACTCGTGGTGGCATATCCCCTGGCAATCAGCCCAAATGCTTCAGTCAGAAGGGCGTCACCTGCCAGGATGGCCATGGCCTCACCAAATTCCTTGTGGCTCGTGGCTTTTCCCCTTCGAAGATCGTCATCATCCATGGCTGGCAGGTCGTCGTGGATAAGCGAGTAAGTGTGTATGAATTCGAGGGCGCATGCTGCTGGCATGGGGTCCAGACTGTGGTCGTAGAGTTCGCTGGTGGCCACGGTCAAAACAGGTCTTATGCGTTTTCCCCCTGCAAACAGGGAGTAGGACATGGCTTGCATGAGGTGTCGAGGTCCTTGGCATGCACTGAACTGTTCCCTGAGTGCATTTTCCACCCTGTCTCGGATGGCTATGAGTGTGCTGGGATACTGCATGGTCTCTCCTGTCAAACGAATTTGTTCCCGGACAAACCCAAAGACGGTCCTTGTCCTTGAAGCTTGTCCTGAGCCAAGCCGGGTTCTTCGTGCTTTCTATGCAAGTCTTTTGCCAGTTTTCATGTCAGCGTCTGTGCGAAAATGCACATTGCTGGGTTCATGGTATTATACCTCCTGGGAGGATAGTTCGTGATTTCCTTTCAGGTCAAAGGATTCTGAATAAATACATGCTTTCTGGCACAGTTCGTGCTTTGAATGTTGACGTTTGAATGGGAGTTGTTTCCTGCAGGAGAGAGCCCATGGCTGAAGAGATTACCCGGAACGAATCAGTGGAGCAGCGAAAAAAGGATCATCTGAAGCCTTTTCGCCAAGGAGGGGTGAATGCCAGGGACGCAAGCACATGGCTCGAGCATGTGCATCTGCTTCATGACGCCTTGCCGGAGATCAGCAAGGATGAAATTGACACCAGCGCTGAGTTTTGTGGAAGAAGGTTTTCATCCCCCTTGTTTATCACTGGAATGACGGGTGGAACCAAAGAAGCTCAAACCATAAATCGGCAGTTGGCACAGGTGGCACAGGAACTGGACCTGGGTTTTGGTCTTGGAAGCGGCCGCGCCATGCTCGACCATGAGGAACTGACCGAGACATATATGGTCAGGGATGTGGCCCCTGACATTTTTCTGGCGTGGAACCTTGGCGGTGTTCAGCTTTTGCACACGGAAGTGACGAAAATTTCCAAGGCAATGGATGAGTTGAAAGCTGATGCTCTGTGTGTCCACCTGAATCCTGCCCAGGAGTTGGTTCAACCTGAAGGTGACAGGGATTTCAGGGGGGTGTTGGACGCCATATCCAGGCTGGTCAAAGGCTTTGATTGGCCCATTATCGTCAAGGAGACGGGGGCTGGTATCTCGAAGAAGGTTGCGGGCATGCTCGTGGATGTGGGAGTGGAGTGGTTGGACGTAGCTGGCTGTGGTGGTACCTCATGGCCCGGGGTCGAGCTGCTCAGGAGCGGCAAGGAAGATGATCCCAACGCACAGGCTCTCTGGGACTGGGGGATACCAACGGCGGCGGCTATCGCAGAGACAAGAAAACAGGCCAAGGGGATTATCGCTTCAGGAGGTATTCGCACCGGTTTGGATGCTGCAAGGGCATTGGCCCTCGGGGCGGACATGGCAGGAGTCGCTTCTCCTGTCTTACAGGCATGGTTTTCTGCGGGTAAAAAGGGAGCCCATGACTATCTTTCAGGTCTGAAGGATGGTTTGGTCAATTCAATGTTGCTTGCCGGCTGCAAGGACATCCCTCAGCTTCAGGATGCTCCAAGGGTTGTGACCGGGCCCTTGTTGCTCTGGATCCAACAGCGAAATCTTGAACAGACCGGTGTCTGAATTGGACAGGGCAAAGGAAATGAGATCATTGACCGGTGATTTTTCAACGGACGTTTTGCCTCGCCTTGGTTCATATTCCAAGGTTATCCTCTTCGGGGAGCATGCGGCGGTATATGGACATCCTGCCCTGGCCATGGGCCTGGCTGATGGAATGGTGGTACAGCAACTTGCACCCAGGGAAAAAGGAGTTCACCTGGTGGTGCAGCCGTGGGGGCTTGATGTAAGCGAACAGTCTCCACAGCAGCTTGGCGAGGTGCTACGGATTTTGCTGCAGCAGGTGCCAGGGGGGCCTGCGGGCATGGATGTGGCCCTGAAGGCATCTGTGCCTCCGGGTGCAGGTCTGGGTAGCTCGGCATCCCTGAGTGTGTCCTTGGTCAAGTGCCTGGCTTGGACAAGAGGTGTTTTTGTGAGTGATGAAGATGTCAGGGACATGGCTCATGGGCTGGAGAGGATTTTCCACGGAAACCCCTCCGGGCTGGATGATACGGTCGCGACCTTTGGTGGAATGTGCCTGTTTGAAAAAGATGGCATCGATTCAGCAATCAGCCCGGGTTCCCATCGTCTCAGTGAGCAGTGCATACAGTTGCCCTTCGCCATTCCCGGTCTGGTACTGGGTGACACTGGGGTCAAGCGTTCAACCGCTGCCATGGTGGATTCGGTCAGGAGACAGAGGCAGAGTGACAGGGTACGGGTGGATGGGATGTTTTCCCAGGTGGACTCATGCCTGAACGAAGGTCTGCAGGCCATGGAAAAAAGGGACTGGTCAACGCTCGGCCAGGCCATGAGCCGCAACCACCAATTGCTTTGCCAACTGGATTTGTCCTGTCCGGAAATCGAGGACATGCTGGGCCTGGCCATGGAGCATGGCGCTTTGGGAGGCAAGTTGACCGGAGCAGGTGGCGGAGGCGCGGTCGTGGTCCTGGCTCCGGGCTTCGAGAGGGAGATTGCCAGGGCATGGAAGGATGCTGGTTTTTTTGCCTGGTCTGCTGCTGCCTCTGAGGATACTGGAGGCAGTAATGACTAACAGCGCCTTGGCTACAGCTCATACCAATGTTGCCTTGGTCAAGTACTGGGGCAAGCAGGATTTGGAAAAAAATATTCCGGCCACCTCCAGCCTTTCCATGACCCTGGATGGCCTGTGGACCCGAACAAGGGTCACTTTTGACGAATCCCTTGAATCAGACCTGGTGCTTCTCAATGGACAAAGGGCTGAAGAAAAGGTCTCTTTGAGGGTCAGCGGATTTGTGGACATGGTTCGGGTCATGGCGAAAACCAACTGCCGGGTGTCAGTGGAGACAGAGAACAATTTTCCCACCGCTGGAGGGCTTGCCTCATCCGCTTCCGGCTTTGCGGCTTTGTGTGCAGCAAGCACAGCAGCAGCCGGCCTGGATCTGGATCTTCAACAATTGGCCTCCTTGGCTCGGCAAGGTTCCGGTTCTGCACCTAGAAGCCTTTTGGGTGGATTTGTCGCCCTAAACCTGAAAAAAGCTGAATCAGGTCAAGACTGCGTAGTTCAACAGGTGGCTGCTGCCGGGCATTGGGATGTTTGCATGGTCATAGCCCTTTGTGCTGATGGTCCCAAGAAAGTGGGTTCCACGGCAGGAATGGAGAGATCCAAGCGGACTTCGCCTTATTACCAGGGATGGCTGGACTCTCATGATCTCGACATGCAAGAGGCCCGGTCTGCCCTGGAAAGGCGTGACCTCGATGCACTTGGTCGAGTGGCTGAAAGATCGTGTTTCAAGATGCATGCTCTGGCCATGAGTTCCGATCCTCCACTGATATATTTCAAAGGCGCGACCCTCAATGCCATAGAGCGGGTTTGGCAGTTGAGGGAGGACGGCTTGGCAGGATGGGTGACCATAGATGCCGGACCTCATGTGAAAGTCTTTTGCGAAGCCGAAAATGCCAAGGATTTTGCAGAACAACTCGCCAAGGTGCCAGGGGTTCAGAAGGTAATGATCGCCCCTGTAGGCCCCGGCGTAAAGGTCGGCCAATGAGGTATGATAACTTGAAAATATTCGCGCCGGGCAAGCTAATCCTCATGGGAGAGTATGCAGTCCGCCATGATGGCCCAGGTGTGGTGATGGCGATCGATCGTCTTGCAAGTTTGCGGTGGCTTTCTTCTTCCGGCGATGGACGCGATGATCTGGTCTCCCAGGCACGTTCACACACAGCGCCCTTGCTGGGTGTGGGCAAGCTCGGTCCTTGCGCAGTTGATTCGTCCGGATTTTATCATGAAGGACAAAAACTTGGACTTGGAAGCAGCGCTGCTGTGACAGCTGCTTCCGTCGCCTCGGTCTTTGTGGAAGCGGGTCGTGATATCTCCTCAGCCATCGAACGCCAGGAAATGTGGGATATCGCCATGGACGTGCACGATCGTTTCCAGGCAGTGCATGGAAGCGGCCTGGACCTGGCAGCGTCCATATTTGGCGGTTTCGTGATGATGGACAAAAGTTGTGATGATGTTCCTTTGAAAAGCTGGAAACTTCCTAAAGGGATTGACCTGCTTTTTTGTTGGACCCACTCTCCTGCTTCCACCTCGTCCATGGTGGATGCGATTGACCGGTGGAGCGTCGCACATGAGACAAAGTATGCAGGCATCATGTCCGAGATGACAGACCTTGCGGGTACATTCTGCCATGCTGATCCTGACGTGGGGCAAACCATCGCGCTCATAGACAGGTACGGGATGTTGATGGACCGGCTGGGAAGGGACTCGGGCGTGCCTGTTGTTACAGACATGATGAGAGAGCTTTTTTCCTTGGCCAGGGACATGGGTGGAGCGGCGAAGCCATCAGGTGCAGGGGGGGGAGATTTTTTCATGGCCGCATTCGGCGACCTCGACGCACGTGACAGGTTTGAGGCTGCAGCCAGCGAGCTGGGCGCTTTGCCCGTACATTTCAATATTTGCGACAAAGGGGTCTACGCTCATGACGGAGACCACCATAGTGGATGAAGGGAGAAGGAGTATGCAGGATACGAAGGGCAGCTCTCGTTTGAGCGGTTTTCACAAACTTTCACCGGAGCAACGGAGAAAGCAGGTAGCCAAATGGTTGGATGATGACTCCATGGCCTCTGCCATGGCAAACCTGGACTCTGGCGGACTCGATACAGCCGGTGCGCAGTTGCTGGTGGAAAATGTAATAGGCTTGCATGCCATGCCCTTTTCCGTTGCCCCCAATTTCATGATCAACGGACACAACGTGTTGATGCCCATGGTGGTTGAAGAACCCTCCGTGGTGGCAGCCGCATCAAATGCAGCCAGGCTGGTAAGACAAGGTGGAGGCTTCTTTTCCACCGCCCCTGAGCCCATAATGATTTGTCAGGTCCAGCTGCATGTGAATGACACAGAGCAGGCAAGAGCCGCCATTTTGAAAGAGTCGGACAAGCTGCTTTCGCTTGCGGGAAAAGTCGACCCGGTGCTGGAGAAACTGGGGGGTGGTCCAAAGGGCCTGGAGGTTCGTGTTCTTGAACCGGAAGGGCAGGACCCTGCCATGTTGGTGATTCATCTTCTTGTGGATGTGCGGGATGCCATGGGCGCCAACGCTGTAAACACCATGGGAGAGGCCATAGCACCGGAACTGGAGAAGCTTACCGGTGGTCATGTGGGTCTGCGTATACTTTCCAACCTTGCCGAAAGGCGTTTGGTGAAGGTCTGGTGCAAGGTGCCCTTGGCGGCTTTAGAGATGGACGGTTACCCTGCCGAGACGGTCAGAGACGGTATCGTTGCAGCTTCGCGATTCGCAGAAAGAGACCCATACAGGGCCGCCACTCACAACAAGGGAATAATGAATGGCGTGGATGCCGTGCTTTTGGCCACAGGAAATGATTGGCGTGCCGTGGAGGCAGGTGCTCATGCTTTTGCATGTCGCACAGGAAAATATTCCCCCCTGGCCATATGGACCACAGACGACAATGGTGATTTGAACGGAAGGCTCGAGATGCCAATGGCTGTCGGAGTCGTAGGA
>JALVPF010000347.1 GCA_027031935.1 Myxococcales bacterium
ACATCACCGTTATGATTTACTCCAGCTTCAGCGATTACGAAGCACGGATCGAGAGGACCAATTTTTCTTTGGCCAATATTTATCTCAGTCTTTTGCATTTTTGTCCCTGTTGCGAAGAAGCAGGTCTGCCAATTGAAGATCCCACAAGGAGTCCACATCCAAAGAGCGCTCATGGGGCATCTTCAGGGCATAGGTCCTCGGTCCGTACCAACTGCCTTGCCTCAGCAACATCTCGCGGTCAGCCAGGAAGATGGCACCGTTCAAAGCCCATGCCTTGGGTAGATCCTGGCGTCTGGCTACGTCGGGCGTATCCTTGCAGAAAGCATCGAGTCTGCCTTGATCGTCCATTCTCTTTAGCCAAAAGGGATGGACCCTGGCTTCTGTGACGCTGACTACTCCAAGGGCATCTCGCTTTCGGGCCAGCTTTATGGCATCGTCCACATCTGTCCCAAGCCTCAGGGGGGATGTGGGCTGCAGGCACATGAGCGCGTCAGGCAGATATCCTTCGTATTCTTCGAGCCACCGCAGAGCATGAATCATGGGCGCTATGCCCGGGGTCTTGTCCGCGGCCAGTTCTGATGGACGAATGAAGGGCACCTGTGCGCCCAGTTCCCTTGCGATATCTGCGATTTCCTCGTCGTCGGTGGATACGATGGTCCTGTCCAGCAAGGTACTGGCGCTGGCGCACTGAATGCTCCATGCGATAAGGGGCTTGCCTCCTACCTTTCGCAGGTTTTTGCGGGGCACTCCTTTTGACCCTCCTCGTGCCGGAATGACCGCAACTATTTTTTCCATGGTTCCTGGCATGGTGGAGATTTCTCCTCCTGACCTCCTATGAGCAATCCCCGTGCCATTGTGTTTTTTTATCGTAACTCTTCGTCATGTAGTCATTTTGTGCCTGCTCGGAATTATCGATTGGACAGGTTTGGCTGTAGACTTCTTGACGGTTTCAAAGAATTTTGACGGTATTGGAACTTCGTGATCTGACACGTTCTTGTCTGCGATGCTTCTAAGTCCATACGTGGTCTTGAAAAAATTTTGACCAAGGTGGGTTTTGAAAAGTGGCACCGAGATTGCAGTGAGGATATCCGGACCAGTAGTGTGCTTTTTTCGAATCAGGAGGTGTTTTATGGCTTCAAGCTCCTTTGCGTTGTCAAGAACAGGTCAAGGTCAGGAGAAAGCGGGTGGTTTCAATACGATTAGGCATGAAGTGCTCAACGCCTTGACACCAGTGGTTGCATACGCCAAGGACTTGGCAAAGGGGGAAGAAGACCCGCGAAAGAAAGAACAGTTGCTTGCCATTGAACGGGCTGGTTTGAGCATCGAGCGTCTGATGCGCGCTGTGGAGCGAGGAAAAGAAGTGTTTGAGCCCAATTTCAAGGTGGTCAAGGTGGGAGTGCTCTTGCAGGAGGCATTCCATGAAGCGTCGGCTCTTGCGAAACAAAAAGGGGTTACCATACGGGTCTCGCATGATTCATCGAGCGCTGGGCATGTCATTGCGGATCCTGGTTTGATTCGACGCTTGTTGGTAAATCTCCTCTTCAATGCCATAGAGGTAAGCGACTCCCAAAAGACCGTGGTCTTGAATGCCAGACAAGTACCTGAGGGCGTCAGGATGTCAGTTGTCGACCAGGGCCCCGGATTCGAGCATGGTGACATGGATGCCATGCCAGATGGCTTTTCCAGCAAGGGCCAGGGACACGGTACCGGGCTTTCGGTTTGCAAGACCATCGCCATGCTCCATGGTGCCATACTCAGGTCTCGAAACCTCGATCCGGGGGCAGAAGTCTTTTTCATCCTGCCCCAGCTTTCTTCCCGACCGGATCGGCGGGTGGATTCGAAAAAGCCTCGTCTTCTGGTGGTGGACAATGATCCAAGTGTAGCTGATTCCATAAGCAATCTGCTCTCTCAAAAGTTTTCTGTGGATCTTGCATATGACAGCCATGCCGCCCTGGAGATCTTGAGCAGTGTGGAAGTGGATTCCATGGTGATCGATATGGATCTGGGACATACCACAGGCATGGATTTTATTCGGGAAATGGACAGATGGGATATCAGGCGTCCTGGAAAAATCGTGTTCATGACAGGCAATCCTGCTGCCAGTGATGGAGATTTTGTCGAAGGGATACCAGTCCTTACAAAACCATTTGACTCGGAATGCCTGCTGAGGATCCTGGAGCAAAAGCCAACAAGGTTTTCGTGGTTTTCGGATTTAGGTGCTCAGACTGTATCTGTACCATGCGCAGCTTGTGCATGAGCACGTGCTCAAAGAGTATGGAGGAAAGCATGTTCGATGTCCATTCCATGTCAAATCAGCCAAAGCAGGATGCTCTAACTCGCCAGCAGGTGCAGTCTTCCGGGGCCATATCCATCGACCTGGTCCAAAAGCTGCAGCTTACCGTCAAGTGGCTCGAGAAGGGAGATACGAGCAGCTCGAGTCAGACATTCTGGGCTGTGATGGAGGATTTGCAAAAATTCAAAGAAGTCTTGGACAAGGTAATGGACAAAGCAGGTGAAAAGGGCATTGTCGTTCGTGTGTTCCTGGAAAAAATAAAGGAGTACAATCAACGCTTGCAGACCTTGCTGAAAGATGGCGAGGTAGCAGCATTCATGGATGTGTTACAATACGAATTGCTCCCATTGCTGGCAGGATGGGATGGAGTGAAAAACAGGCTGATGGATTACCTGGACGATGTTCCATAGGATCATGCTGTTTTCATTTTGAGGCTATCTGATACTATTTGAAGTGGAGGTTTTTAGTGTCTCAGGGAAATGATGTTGATGTGGCCAAACTTGTCCAGTGGGTTGGCAACATTTTGGGTATTGCGGTCAAAGCTGGAGCTTCGGATATCCATTTTCGTGCAGACCTTCCACCCATGATGCGGGTGTCTGGAGAGCTTATGTCCATGAAACAACCGGCCATGGACGGAAAAGCCCTTAGACTTATCTCCGATCGAATGACACCAACTGCCCTGCGAAAGAAGGCAGAAGAACTGGACCAGGTGGATTTTTCGGCCGAATGGCAGGGAACGGCCAGGTTCAGGGTGCACAGGTTTCGGGAAAGAGGAGAGCCGGCATTGGTTTTGAGGCTTATTCCTTTGGCCATACCTGATTTTCAGGCTTTGCGTTTGCCAGGCGGTATCAAGCAGATGGCCGATTTCGACCGAGGTCTGTTGTTGGTCACTGGCGCGACTGGAATGGGCAAGTCCACAACCATTGCATCTTTGCTGACATACATGGCCAACCGGGGCAGTCGTCATATTTTGACAATCGAAGATCCCATAGAGTTCATCATTCCACCTGGAAAGAGCATGGTTACCCAGAGAGAAGTTGGCCGGGATGTGTCTGATTTGACCACTGGCATGTGGGCTGCGCTGAGAGAGGATCCGGATGTCATTTTTTTAGGCGAGACAAGGGATGCAGATGCGGTGCGAGTGGTGCTTCAGGCTGCAGAAACGGGGCATCTGGTCATTTCCGCCATTCATACGGTTGACGTACTGAGTACCATCGAGCACCTGATCAATCTTTTTCCTAGCGTTGAACAGCAGTCTGCAAGACTCAGGTTGGCAGCGGTGCTTCAAGGGGTGATCAGTCAAAGGTTGCTTCCTGCAAAAGGATCCAGGCACAGGGTCTTGGCTTCGGAACTCATGTTGCGTTCAGGGGGAATTCAGGAGTGTATCAGGAAACCTGAGCGCACCAAGTCTATCACCGAGAGAATGGCAGGAGCGGTGGCCGAAGGCATGCATACCTTTGACCAGGATCTCCGCAGGCTTTTCGAAGCAGGAGTTCTGGACGTGGAGATCGCGCGGTCCGCAGCGTCGAGCCCAACTGATTTCATGCGCAATCTCCATGTGATGTAGTCACCAAGGATGGATGATGAAAGCAGGGACCAAAATGGTGCAGGAAGACGACCCACAGCAGGGGCTGGTGCTCGATGGGCTCATGCTCTGTGCCTGGAGCCGGATTTTACCGGAGCAGGAGTCTATCTGGCGCCAGCGGCTGCAAGCTGCATTGTGCACACAGAAGCTGCTTCCACGAAAAAATGCAGGCAATGCCACTTCCGCAGACAGCGATGAGGAAATCATCTTGGCAAGGCTGGATCACTTGGAGTCAGTAATGGAGACTGTCTTGCACGCTGTACGTTTTGGCCCCATGTCTGATCCCGAGTTGGTAAAACAATGGCTGCGCATGGGCACAGATGGCATGGAAATTCGACTTGCGCCGGAGGATAAGGCACCATACCCGGCTGGTTCTCTGGTC
>JALVPF010000348.1 GCA_027031935.1 Myxococcales bacterium
CTGTGTCGATGCTGCGGAATCTTTTTCGGTAAGGTGAGGCCTCGACGTGGTGAATCCACGACTGCGGACGATTCCTTGCATCTCCGTGACCTCACAAGCGATCTGGGAAATCTGATTCAATAGTGCGGGAGATTTGGGTGAAGCCGTGTAACTTGTGGGTGGTCCTTTTCTGAGTGATAGTCTCATTGTGTATCCTCATTTCCATACATGTCGTCTTGCCGAGGAGTCCATTTTATATCATTCTCAGGTGCTTACCAAATCGATCCTCGCTCAAGGGCTCGTCTTGGCCGGCTTCGGGACATTGGACGATGAAGGGCCTTGGTAAACGTATGCTCAAAGGCCCTACTGGCTTCTCATGGTTTTGATTTGTCCGAGTTTGTCGAAGCTGTAACCTGGGTACTGTACGTTGAGGTGTTGTGGAATCTGCGAAAACAGGAAATCCAGAAAGCGGGCTGTGTTTTTGTGGGAGACCACAGCCAGTGGAATGGCCAGACGAAAACTCTCTGTAACAAATGGTATGAAGTCCAGACCCACCTGCTCGCTTTTTTCGGCCGCACATTGTATACCCATGCCCACGTCAGCCCTCTGGGATAGAATGGCTCTTGCGACCTCTGCATGTGTATAAAACGGGCCTATTTGTTCAAGATTATCTTCGCCAAGGTCCAGTTGTTTCAGCAGCGAGAGCGTCAGCTTGTGGGTGCCTGATCCAGGTTGACGCATGGCAAAGCGCACGCCTTTTTTGAGGATGTCCTCAGGGTTCGAGTGCTTGCCGAACTTGGCCGAATCGTAAAAGAGTCCCTGCTGGCGATCGAACAGGTGGATCAAACAGTATCCATCCATACCGGCAAGCTGTTTTTCAATTTGGCCTTGGTCAAGGTGACAACTGGCAATATGTACCATTCCCTGTTCTAGGGCTGCCAAACCCTGGCTGCTTCCAACAGTGGCTGACAATACCGGGAAATTCGTCTTGCTCTGGAACAACTGTATGGCCCGCCCAAGCAAGGGATCATCAGAGCCCTGAATCAACAGCATTTGCTCCAGCAGAGAATAAACGAGGCCTCCGGGCGGTATCTGGGTGCTTTTGTCCAACCACTCGTCAAGGAGATCCTTAGGGTAAAGCCACTTTCCTCCAACCCTGGTTGCCGGCAGTTTTCCTTCGTTGACCAGGGCATAGACCCTCTTTTCGTTGATTCGCAGGTAGGCAGCCACCTCTTTTGTGGTAAGGTAGTCGGTCATTGGAACTTTTGTATTTCAACTGTGTGTGCTTCTCAAGTAATTATTTGGGCGCAGAAAATTTCAGAACAGAACCAGGAGATATTGCCGTGATTCCAAAACCCATAATAAGGAAAGCTGACGAAGTTCAAGCCCAGGATGTTGCAAACTCAAAGGCTGCCACGATACAGATTCTGCTGGGGCCCGAGGACGGTATGCCAAACTTTTTCACCCGCCGTTTTACCATACGGGCAGGTGGCGAGATTCCAAATCACAAGCACGACGTGCTGGAGCACGAGCAGATGGTCGTCAGCGGGAAAATGGTTCTCACACTGGATGGACGAGAACACCTTGTCTCAGAAGGAGACTGCATTTACATACCGGCAGGGGTAGCTCACCGCTATGAGAACAGATTTGGGCAGGACGTTCAGTTTCTGTGTATGGTCCCTGCGGTGGATGACTACAAGACCGAATGGCTTTCGGCATCGGCAGGTAGATAAACGGAAAAGCAGGCTCCCTGTCCATCGGTACCCTCTCTGACTTTCATGAACCCGCCGTGAGCTTCCACAATCTTGGCGGAGATGGACAGGCCCAGCCCCGTGCCCCCTTCCTTTGTGGAATGGAAAGGGTCAAAAATCCTCTCACGTTCCTCTTTTGCTATGCCCTGGCCCTCATCGCAGACCTCTATTACTCGAAAGGTCTTGCCCCCCACGTTGTAGGAACCGATTGCCATGTGTACTTTTCCACCATCAGGCATGGCTTCGGTGGCGTTGATCACAAGATTGACCAGAACCTGGATGAGTTGGTCACGATCTCCCTGTACGGAGATGGGAGTCTGGAAACACTGGAAAATGAGCTCCACTGATTTTTTGGCAGCCTGCGGGCCTACCAGGTGGACCACGTTCTCCACGAGATCGCACAGGTCCACCTCGGAGAGGAAAAATTTATTGGGTCTGGCAAAGGCCAGAAAGCGTTCAAGGGTCTCACCCAACCTTTTGATTTCCTTCCGTTGTATCTCCACGAGTTTTCTGCGCGGTGAGCTTTCGGGTATCTCGTCTGCGATGGCCTCGGCCGCACCCTGAATGGAGGCAAGGGGGTTTTTTATCTCGTGTGCTATTCCCGCAGTCAGCTCACCAAGGGCCTTGAGCTTGCCGGCTCGGATGAGTTGGTCCTGGAGGAGTTTCTTTTCTTCTATGGTGCTCGCGAGTCTTGCCGAGATGGCCTCCTGGTAAAATCGTGCTTTGCGCTCCTTTTGGGCCATGTATCCTGTGATGATGCCGATGATGTTGTAAAGCGCCATCTCCAGGAATTTTTCTATGCTCGCTGCAGGATCGTGGACAAAGTAATGAGTGAAAGCATGAGGCGCGTAGACCAAAGAGATGATTAAGGATGCGGAAAGTCCACCTTTTAGCCCGTAGCTGAAGGCGCCCAGGATGATGGGGATGTAATACAGGCGTCTGTACACATCGTGAAGCCATGTGTGACTGGACATGGTGGCATAGTGGCAGACGGAAATCAGCGCGATGGGTATCCACATGGTCAGGCATGCCCGGAGACTGATGATCCACCTCCAGCTTCCTTGCTCTTGTCCTCGATCCGTTCCTCCGGAAGATGGTGTCATTTCCACATGCCCCTCACTTTGCAAGAGGAATGTCGAACTTCTCTATGCGGTAGAGAAGAACATGACGAGGTATCTGTAAAAACCGTGCGGTCTTGGACTGGTTGAAATCATTTTTTTCAAGAGCCGCAATGATTATTTGTTTTTCCACCTCGTCCAGAGACCCACCCTGCGCTGGTATAGATATTTCTATGCTTCCATCTTTTCCCGCATTCACCGTACCCCCAGGCGCCAAGGCAACAGCCTCAATGAGCATGGAATCAGGAAGGAGGTCCTGGCCGATTTCATCATCATCAGCTAAAAGCACCATTCGTTGGCAGACGTTGTCCAACTCGCGTACGTTCCCGGGCCATGGGTACGATTCCAGCACCTGTATGAGTTTCCGGGACAGTTTGAAGTCGCGACCTTTTCCGTGCTTGGATATGAAATGCCTGGCCAGCAAGGCGATGTCTTCTTTCCTTTGGCGCAAGGGTGGGATCTGTATAGGGACAACGTTCAGCCTGTAGTAGAGATCCTCGCGGAATTCGCCCCTGTCCACTGCTTCTTTGAGGTTTCTGTTTGTAGCGGCGATCACCCGAACATCCACCTCCATGGCCTTTTCGCTCCCCACGACATCTATGGTGTGTTCCTGTAAAACCCTCAAAAGACGGGGTTGAAGACCAGGTGGCAGCTCGCCGATCTCGTCCAGGAATATGGTGCCACCAGTGGCCAACTGGAACTTTCCCTTGTGGTCTCTTGTGGCACCTGTGAACGAGCCCTTGACGTGTCCAAACAGCTCGCTCTCCAGAAGTTCGTTGGGCATGGCGGCGCAGTTTACCGGGATAAAAGGCCCTTTCGCGCGCAGGCTGTTGATGTGTATCCTGCGTGCCAGGATTTCCTTTCCCGTGCCGCTATCCCCCCTGATGAAGACGGTGGAGTCTGACTGGGCGACTCTGTTGGCAAGGTCCACCACCCTGTCCATCACTGCAGACTGGTAGATGAGATCACCTGTCTCCGAGGGCTTGCGTTTTTCCAACTCCTCCACCCTTGCCTTGAGCCTGACATATTCAAAAGCCTTTTTTACAATGAGCTTGAAGTGTTCCCTGCTCGAAGGCTTGGGGATAAAGTCGAACGCACCGGCTTTCATGGCGCTTACCGCGGTCTCTATGTCTCCAAAGGCCGTAACCACCACCACCGCAGCGCCAGGAGAGCGTTTGAGGATTTCTGCCAGAAGAGTCAGTCCGTCCATCCTCGGCATTTTCAGGTCTGTTACGACAACAGGATGAAGTCCATCCTGGAACAGCTCCAGGCCCTCGACTCCGTCGGAAGCCACGTCCACCTGGTATCCCTCTTCGGCGAGATGAAAACGGATCACCTCACGAAAGCTCTCGTCGTCATCGATTAGAAGCATCTTGTTGTCAAGCATCTGTCTTGCTCCTTAGATTTTCCACCTCGTTTGCGATCTCTGTGTCGATGCTGCAAAAGCGGTCCTCATTCGGGTTTCTATTGGTGAACGCCTGTCCTCCTGTCGGGATATCTGTTGTAGCCTGTCCTGTCATCACACAGACAAGAAGCACACATGTCAAAGAGTTTTTTGGTGCTCAGGTACTCTGCATCGCAGCTCAAGTGCACATGAGAGATCCATTATTTGTTTTTCGCTCCTTGTCCAGCCACGATCTGTCCACAGCGTAGCATCTTCGATCCATAGTAAGGGTTGGCAATGAGCGTAGTACTCTGAAGCCATGAGCCTTTTGCCATGGAGCAGTACATCACGCTGATGCCTTTGGGCTTGGACATGGTGGCCCACATGGCAAAGGGCTTGGAGAGATCCTTGAGCGCCTCTCTCATTTCCACAATGTCCTTCGCAGCGGCCAGTTTTGCCGCGGAGTTTTTTATGTTTTTGGGTATATCCTTGTAGTGTTTTGCGTGTTGACCTTTTACCGTGCTGGCATCGAGCTTGCTCGCAAGCTCCTCTATCTTCTTTGCCGCTGCCGCGACCCCTTCTGTCTTGTCTTGAGAGAGGAGCTTGGGGATCTTCAGATATTCCTTGAGTATGGGTTTCAACTGCCTGTCAAAGTTCTTGGTTCCGGCAAGTGCCAGGGAACTCATCAAGATGCTCGCGCTCAGTAGGGCTAGTCCCAGAATTTTTGTCGAAAGATTTTTTGAGTAGTGTTTTTTCATGATCTGTCTCCTTGATCTCCAGTGGTTATTTTTTCAGTACGCAGGTCCTTTCTGTGAACCCAGCGTTTCCATATCAGGTAGATGGCAGGCAAGATTACAAGGGTGAGGATCGTAGACGATATCAGTCCACCCACCATGGGGGCCGCGATTCTCTTCATGACCCTGGTGCCTGTCTCGGTGCCGAACATGACAGGCAAGAGGCCGAAGGTTGTGGTGGCCACGGTCATGAGCTTGGGCCGAACACGTCCGACGGCACCCTCGATGATGATTCTTTTTAGGTCTGAGAGCTTGACGAGCCTGCCTTCATTCCGCCAGCGATTATATGTCTCGTCAAGGTAGACAAGCATGACGACGCCTGTCTCTGTGGCCAGACCGGCCAGTGCAATAAAACCGACGGCCACCGCCACCGACAGGTTATACCCCGCGAAGAACATCAGCCATACGCCACCTACCAGCGCAAAGGGGAGGGTGAGCATGACGATGAATGTCTCTGTGGCACTTTTGAAATGCATGAACAGGAGCAGGAATATTATGGCCAGGGTCAGGGGAACCACAATCGCGAGCTTCTTGTTTGCTCGTTCCATGTACTCGAATTGTCCGGACCAGGCGATGGAGACACCCTGGGGCATGGGAACCTGCTCCTTTATTATCTCCTTGGCTCGTTTTACGTATCCACCCACGTCCGAGTCTTTCAGATCCACGTATATCCAGGCGGTGCGGCGTGAGTTTTCGCTCTTGATGGCCGGTGCACCCTTTACCACCTTGATGTCTGCCACTTCAGCCAAGGGAACCGCATGGCCCATGGGTGTAGGAACAGCAACATGCTCCAGTTTGGAGATACTGGAGCGTAGCTCTCTGGGGTATCGGACATTGATGGGATAGCGCTCCAGCCCTTCCACTGTCCAGCTGACGTTCATTCCCCCTATAGCACTTCGAACCACATCCTGCACGTCGGCAACGGTAAGACCAAACCTGGCTGCGTCCTGCCTCCGGACCTGTATGTCTATGAAGTTGCCGCCCACCACTCGCTCGGAATAAACCGAGAGTGTTCCTTTCACATCGCGCAGGACCGCTTCGATCTTTTCTCCTATCTTGGAAAGCTGAGCAAGGTCAGGGCCCATGAGCTTAATCCCAACAGGAGTCTTGATCCCGGTCGCCAGCATGTCGATGCGTGTCTTTATGGGCATGGTCCATGCGTTGGTTAGACCGGGGAACTGAATCATGCCATCGAGTTCTTTTATGATGTCCTCGATAGTCTTGCCCTCTGGCCATTGCTCCTTGGGTTTGAGAATGATGGTGGTCTCTATCATGGACAGGGGAGCAGGATCCGTGGCGGTCTCCGCCCGTCCGATCTTGCCCAGCACGTGCTCTACCTGTGGGTGCCTTGCGATAATCTTGTCCGTTTGCTGCAGCAACTCCTTCGCTTTGGTTATGCTGATGCCGGGCGTTGTTGTGGGCATGTAGAGAAGATCGCCCTCGTTTAGAGGAGGCATGAATTCGCTACCCATGCTCGCAAATGGAAGCCAGGTGGCGGCGAGAATACCAATGGCCAGCATGATGGTAGATTTTGGGAAGCGCAGTACGGTTTTTATAAAGGGGAGGTAAGCCCAGATGAAAAACCTGCTGATGGGGTTTTTTGCCTCGCTGATGACTTTTCCCCGGACGAAATAGAACATCAAAACCGGGATGATGGTTATGGCCAGTATTGCTGATGCTCCCATGGCGAAGGTCTTGGTGTATGCCAGTGGGGAAAATAGCCTGCCCTCCTGCTGCTCGAGGGTGAAAACCGGCAGAAAACTAATGGTAACGATGACCAGGGAAAAAAACAGGGCTGGTCCCACCTCCTTGGCTGATTTCACCACCAGCTGAAATTGAGACAGGTCTTTGTTGTGCTCCTTGTGCTTGTGGAGGTTTTCCACCATGACCACCGATGCATCTACCATTACGCCAATTGCGATGGCTATACCTCCAAGACTCATTATATTGGCGTTAATTCCGAGCAGCTTCATTATGATGAAACTGGCAAGTATGCCCACCGGGAGGGTGAAGATAGCCACGAAAGCCGAGCGAAAGTGCAAAAGGAAGAGGATGATGATAAGGGCAACGACGATCATCTCTTCGGTGAGCTTGTTTTTCAGGGTGTCTATGGCGCGCCCGATGAGGTTCGATCGGTCGTACGCCGTATGTATCTCCACACCATCGGGGAGTCCTGCCTTCAACTCTCCCAGACGTTTTTTTACTCGATCTATGACCTCCAGCGCGTTCTGTCCAAAACGTATGACAATAATTCCCGCCACCGCCTCACCTTTGCCGTTCATCTCTATGACGCCGCGACGAATGTCAGGCCCAATCTGTATGTTGGCGACCTGGGCGAGCATGATGGGAGTGTGAGTCTTTTTATCCACCGCAACAGGAGTGTTTTTCAGATCGTCAATGGAGCCTATGTATCCCTTTCCCCTGACCATGAACTCAGTCTCGCCCATCTCCAGGAGTCTGCCGCCCACGTCCACGTTAGAACGTTTTATTGCCTTGTTCACAGAGGCCAGTGACAGCCCGTAGGCGCGGAGTTTTTCTGGATCCACCTCCACCTGGTACTGTTTGACGTAACCACCAGCAGTGGCAACCTCTGCAACTCCAGGCAGGCTCATTAGCTCATAACGAAGATACCAGTCCTGAATGGAGCGTAACTGGGCCAGGTCGTGTTTGTCCGAGGTCAGGGCATACATGAACACCCAGCCCACACCGGTGGCATCCGGTCCAAGTTGGGGTGTGACACTTTTGGGAAGGCGATCCTGGACAAAGTTTAGATACTCCAGCACCCGTGAACGAGCCCAGTACAGGTCGGTGCCATCTTCGAAGATGATATATACCATGGAAAATCCGAAGAAGGAGTAACCACGAACCGTCTTGGCATAGGGCACCGAGAGCATGGCCGTGGTCAGGGGGTAAGTTACCTGGTCTTCGACCACCTGTGGAGCCTGTCCAGGGTATTCGCTGTAGATGATTACCTGCACATCAGACAGGTCAGGGATGGCGTCCACCGGCGTGTTGAACATGGCCCAGACCCCTACGATGATCACGATGGCGGTTATCACTATTACCAAGAAGCGATTCCTGACGCTACCTTCTATTATCAGTTCGATCATGGCTGTGTTACCTCTCGCTGAGCCTCGTCATCATCCCTGAGATCATTTTTTCTTTTCCACCAGATCCATGCCGCATATGGGGCATGGGCCCGGCGAATCCTGTATCACTTGAGGGTGCATGGAGCAGGTCCAGAAACTTTCACCCTGTTCAGTTGCCGAATCTGTTTTGTCCGCTTCTGCCGCCCCGCTAATATTGCTCCCAGGCTTGACCTGTAGCCTTGCGGCCAGGAGCTTCTCCCTGGCCTCTTCAAACTGAGATTCGGAATCCAGCAGGAACTGTCCAGAGATCACGATCTGGTCTCCTTCGGAGATGCCCGACAGGACTTCGGTTACATGGTCGTCACCTACAAGGCCTGTGACGATTTGCCTGGCCTGATATTTTCCCACCTGAGTGGATACGAAAACCACTTGTCGCTCCCCGGTGTTTATTATGGCCTCGGTGGGAATGATGAGAGCACTGTCCTTGTGCTGTGCTTCGATCTTTACGGTGGCGAACATGCCGGGTTTCAGGGCTATGCCGGGGTTGTCGAACTCCAGGCGGACGGTCAGGGTGCGGCTTTTCTTGTTCAGCGTTGGATAAATATAGTTTACCTTCCCGGTAAACTCCCGGCCTTTCTGGTAGGATAACTCCATGCTGGCTTTTTGCCCGAGTTTTATCCATGGGGCGTCGAACTCGTAGACCTCGGTGTTGACCCAGATCTTTTTCAGGTTGCCGATTCGATACAGATCTGTCCCTGCCACGACCCTGGCTCCCTGCACCACGTTTTTGTGAAGAATGTATCCACTGCGGGGAGCGCGGATGATGAGGGTGCGTTGGACGTTTTGATCTTTTATGACCTTGTCCAGGACGCTGCGGGGAATGTCCCACAGCAGAACTCTCTGAGCTGCAGATCGGGTAAGTTGGCTATTCTTACCAGTGGTGTTGTAGGCGATCAGGAACTCTTTTTGAGCTGACACCAGCTCAGGGGAGTAGATGGAAAACAGCGCTTGGCCACGGCGCACTGCCTGGCCCGTTTGATCCGTGTAAATTTTTTCAATCCAGCCCGAGAAACGCAGGTTGACCACCGAAACCTGGTCCTCTGCAACCTCGATCTCGCCTATGCTCCTGACTCTTCGCGAGATGGCGCCTATTTTTGCCTTCTCGATTCGAACCCCCATGTCCTGAACCATCACCGGGTCCACTCTGATCGTGCCCCTGGACTTTTTCTTTCCTCCCTTTTCTTCTTCCTCATATACAGGTACCAGGTCCATACCCATGGGGGACTTGCCTGGTTCATCGCGGATATAGGTGGGGTCCATGGGGGCGACCCAGTACTTGATTTTCTTCTCTTTTTTAGTGCTCGTCTTTTTGTCGGTGGATTTTGAGACAGAAGCTGCAGGATGCGTCATGTTGGACTCTGCGTAAACCTGCCCGATGAAAAAGCCCCCTACCACAAATGCTGCCGATGCAGTCAAAAGGAGCAGTGTTTTGGATAATTTCTTCATGAGGGTTCTCATGGGGTCGCCTCGCTGTTCTTTGTGTCTGTGGGTGTGCCAATGCTCGCTTGCACTGTGCTGCTGTCGACATGGGTCAGCGCCTTCGCTATGGTGTATGCACGTTCCAGGTCCAGGAGTAAAAGTTCAGCCTGGTACAGCGATGCAAACTCTGCCCTGTCTGACTGATATGCTGCTAGAGTGGCCTTGAGGGTCCTGTCTGCGGCAGGAATGATCTTTGTCTCGTAATTTTTTGCTTTGCTGTATGCCCTTGTCCAGGAGGCCAGGGATGACTCCAGCTCAGCTCTGATCTGGTCGAAAATGGCCTGGTATGATTCGTCTGCTGCCGAAGCGGACGCCAGGTGCTCTTGCTTTTGTGAGTCTGTCCTGCCCGTATAGTCCAGGGGCAGCCCAACGGACAGTCCCACACTGAAAAAGTCGGTGCCTGGATCCGCCCCTGTTGAAACCCGTACGTTGTAGCCTGCCCAGACGCTTATATCAGGCCATCTTTCATATTCAACCTGCCCGGCTGCCAGGCGCTGCCATGATGACCTGGCCTTTGCTTCCTTGAGCAGGGGACGATATTTTTTGGCCAGCTTGACGAGGGCCGCGATGTCGGCCTTAGGGGCCGATGCGACCAGTTCCCTGGGGGTGTTGATGTTCGTCGCCACATCTCTGTGCAGGGCAGCATTGATGGCAGCTGTAAGTTGACGTTGCCTCTGGTCATAATCCCCAAGATCGTCCTTTATTTTTTTCCTCAGGACCTCGAGGTTCAGGAGATCGTGCTGGCCAACTTTTCCGACCTGGTATTTGACCCGCACCACGGAGATCAGCTGGTCCACCAGCTTGATGTGGCGTTCGTTGATATGGCGAAGCTCTCTGACCAGGGCCAGGTTCCAGTATGCTTTTTTTACCATGGCCCTGAGCTGGTTTTTCTTTTCTCGAAGCTGCCACCTTTTCACCTCTGTCTGTGCCTCCATGACCTCTGTGCGCCTTCGATTTTTTCCAGGCAGGGTGAGCTTTTGCTGAACCTTGAACTTAAGGCCGCTCATGGGCGAATCGCCCATGGACCATGTGTTCCATGGCACGTTGGAGTATTCCACCGCGAACACGGGATCGGCCCAGATCGATGCGGCCTCTGTCTTGTACCGCAAGGAAGAAATCTGCTCCACGAGGGTCTTGATGGCCGGGTTGGACTTCACCGCCGCAGATGCCAGCTGTTCCGGATCGTCAGATGGCTCCTGCGCAGACGCGCTTGTGATGCCGAACTGGAAAAATGTCGCCAGGATCAGGATAGGACTCAGGTGCGTTCGGATGGGATTTCGAAATTGCCTCATGTTCAGTGGCCTCCAATGGAGAACACAATCGCAATGCCCGTGCCAGAATGTGTGATTTTGGATCTGTCGTTATTACGGGCAGTTATGCTTTACTGCTATTTGGGAGATCGCAGGGTGAAGACTATTCTTCATCATTTATAGCTGAATATTCTGCAGTTTTTGGGGATTCTCACCAAGGCCTCGCTGAGCATTCCCATGGGGAGTCAAGGAAAGGCCGAAGACCCTTGTTTCCCACCTTGCTTGCGATCAAGGAAAACTGAATCCAAAGGCAGGGGATTTGGGACAGCTGGACAAGGTTTTCAAGACGTGCCATCATCTGCATGATAAAAACAGACAAGCAGTTCATGGAGGTGGCCATGACCGGCGGGACATTCAACCGCTACCTGGATATCGACCTTTCAAGCGGCAAGATCGAGATTAAGCCAATCCCGAGGCAGGAGATGGAGATGTACCTCGGTGGTCGTGGTCTCGGTGTTCGAATGCTTTACGATAACACCGATCCTGGCCTTGATCCTTATGATGAAAAGATGGTCATTATTTTCTCCGCAGGTCCTCTCGTGGGTACATCCGCACCTCAGTCCAACAGATTCGTGGTCACCACCAAGTCTCCTCTCACGGGGCTGTTGGCCGACTCACACTGCGGGGGCAACTTCGCAACCAAGCTCAAGCGGGCTGGATTCGACGCCGTGCTAATCAGGGGCAAGAGCAAAAAACCTGTATACGTGGAGATAACGGAAAAGGGCGCAGAGATAAAGGACGCCTCCCATCTTTGGGGAAAAGACACGAAAGAGACCCAGGATCAGTTACCTCCGAAGTTCGGCAAGGCTGTCATTGGCCCTGCCGGTGAGAACCTCGTACGTTTTGCCTGCATCGTCAGCCAGAAGAGGGTGGCCGGCAGGACTGGTACGGGTGCCGTGATGGGAGCAAAGAATCTCAAAGCTGTCATAGCCAACGGCAAGAAAAAAATTCCCATTGCTCAGCCGGATGAGTATAAAGACCTACAACGTTCCATTACCGAGTTTTTGGGAAAGCACCCAATGACTGGAGGCATACTCCCTGACCTGGGTACTGCCAACCTGGTAATGACCACGGCTGGTCGCAACATCATCCCGACAAGGAACTTCCAGGCTGGCCAGGATATCCGTACTCCACAACTGGCCGGCGAAAAAATGCGGGATGAGTTCCTGCTGAAAAAAGATGGATGCCTGTCGTGTCCTATCAAGTGTGGCCGTCATGTGAAGGTACATGGCCATGAGGCAAAGGGTCCGGAATTCGAGACCATAGGCTTGATTGGTAACAACCTGGGAATTTTCGATTTGGAGGATGTCACCGAGTTAGGCGAATTGTGCGACGATCTGGGCATGGACACCATCTCCATGGGCAATACCCTGGGATTTGCTACGGAGCTTTCGAAAAATGGTCTGTGGGATTGCGGTCTGGATTGGGGCGATCTGGACGCAT
>JALVPF010000349.1 GCA_027031935.1 Myxococcales bacterium
CTGTGCATCGGGAAACTTCTTCCTCAGGCTCTCGACAGTCTTGATCACTGCAGATGAATGACCGTGAGCAGTATCGACTACGAGCAGATCGCAGCAGCTATTGACGAGACTCTCTGCTCTCTTCATGGCCTCGTCTCCCACACCCACAGCAGCTGCCACAACCAGGCGCCCCTCTGCGTCCTTGTTCGCCATGGGAAACTTTTCTGTTTTCAATAAATCCTTGATTGTGATCAAACCAGAAAGCTGAAACCGATCATCTACTACCAGCAGCTTTTCTATCTTGTGCTCATGTAAAAGATCCTTCGCCTCATCCCTCGAAATTCCTTCCTTGGCGGTGACCAACTCCGTGGTCATTACATCAGAGACTTTCTGGTCCAGATTTCTCTCGAATCTCAGGTCCCTGTTGGTGAGTATCCCCACCAGTTTCTTTCCTGCCACCACCGGGATGCCTGATATGGAGTGCACATGCATCAACTCCACGGCTTTCGACAATGGGCTATCCGGATCGATGGTCACCGGATCCCTGATGATTCCGCTCTCGAACTTCTTGACCTTGCCCACCTCAGCCGCCTGAATCTCAATGGGCATGTTCTTGTGTATGACACCTATGCCGCCTTCCTGTGCCATGGTTATGGCGGTTCGTGACTCGGTCACCGTGTCCATGGCGGCAGACATGATGGGAATGTTCAGACGCATGGTCTTCGTGAGCCTGGTAGATACATCCACCTCGTTGGGAAGCACATCACTATAGGCGGGCAAAAGCAGCACATCTTCGAAAGTCAGTCCCTGTAATATTTCAGAATGAATCATGTCGTCTCCCGGTTTTTTTCAGTCTTCAAGAGTATTGCAGTCCGCAAGGTATATCAGTGCAGGAGGTGAGATCAAGCATGTATATGAGTTGCCCATGATTTCAGAGGATCGAAGATTTGGATTTGCCACGAATGATGAATCAACCTGCGGGATAAAAGCAAGATTTAGTGGTCAGATTTTTTTTACGTGTCCAACTCTACCGCCGAGTCTTTCCTGTGTATATTGTATGATTCTTCCTTTTGAATCCAGGTTCAGGACATGACGTCTCAGGGCACCTGAAATCCTGTTCCAGCTCCAGAAGGAGACCAGAATCCTGCCGTTCTTTTTTTGGAAAATCGGCTCTGTAAGACGATAGGAAGGGTTGGATAAAAATTGATGCGTTATACCGGAAAGTTCATCATCAGAGAGCCCGCTTGCCTTGTCTAAAATGACATCATGTGCTCCAATGACTCCTGTCATCAAAAGAAAGGTTCTAACGAGCAACAGAGTGTCCGGTTCGGATTTCAGTCCTCTGTCCAGCGAGTCAACCAGCTCATTGAATTGAGAACATGAAGAGATCTGCTTTGCACAAGCCCCATCCTTTTTCACGATGGCAAATTTCTTCTTTTCGACACCATTATGCAAAAAGGACGCTTCAAACAATAAATACGATGAAGAAACAAGCGATCGGCCAAAAGCCTTTTCCAAGGTCAGTTTCTTCACACCTGAAAGGCTCCATTTCGAATCCTTGGCTTGGGTCTGAAAAAGTTTTCGGGCAGTTTCCTCGGGTTGAATATCTGTTGAGGAATCCAGTGTTATAATTGATTCTCCAGGTACCTTGCCGATGGCAGGACCAGCCACGGAGTTTCGACAAAAATACTCTACAGCAAGCTTTGGGCTATGCTTCTTTGAATGAGATGCAGGGAAATCTGTTCTTTGACACCCGAAGGGAACAATAGCACAGAAGAGAACAATAGAGATTTTCAAATCAGCAGACATCCTTTACGCACGTATCCCTGATATCTGCTTTTTCGATTTTGTCGCACAATGAGCAGTCACCTGTTTTTCTTGCAATCTCGTAGTAACAGGAACCCACTACTCCTTTATCGTTATCATTCCAATACTTGAGAATATCTTCGCACTTGTCGGGGTCACCGAGTTCTACAACCTTGTCGTGATAGCACCAGATGTCATCTCCACATTCCTGGTAGATCGGGTCATCTCCACCCACGTCCTTTCCACTTTCGGAACCACTGCAGCCATATAACAAAAAGCTGCCAATCATAATCGCCAGTACAAATACTTTAACGGTTTTCATTTTAGACCTCGCAAAACAACTTTTAGAGACAGGCGTCATAGTCTTCGGTGTAATCCACCGAAGAATCTTCCTTGTAATAAATCCAATGACCACACTCTACGCCAACATTATAACCACCTTCGATCTCCTTTGAGCCACTTGGATAATACCATGTCCATGATCCATCTGGTTGACCATCTTTGTATGCGCCCTCCACCCTTAGTGTACCGTCTTCATACCATGCCCTGAATGGCCCATTGGCGACATCGTCGACATATGTAGCTTCCTGCTCCTTGTTGCCGTTTTCGTAATACGAAGTGAATGTTCCATCCTTCTTGCCGTTGCTGTAATGTCCTTCCTCTTGTATTCCGCCACCGGGATAGTATGTAGTCGAGTCCCCATCAGGAACGCCGTCATGATATTCTGTTTCGTTAATGAGGTTGCCATCTCCATCAAAGGTCTGATGCGGTCCCTGTTCAACTCCATCCTTGTCCACACAGTACCTTGAGTTCTCCTCAGTGTCATTCACACATGTAGATCCAGGTGGACAACTCAAGTTACAATTTGGGTCGTCTCCTCCATCGACACCTCCGTCGGTATTCCCACCAACACAGGCACCTTCAATACAGACCTGGGGGAATGGACAGTCCTCATCTCTTGTACAGTTATCATCGTTTGACCCGGACGAACACGACCACATCAAGGATACGATCGTCAATCCGGTTGCGGCCGTGAGCAAGACCACCATCGACATCCCTGCAAGGTATGATTTGAAATTTTTGATATTATTCATTTTACCTGCCCTCACAATTATCCTAGCCTGTGAGAATTCTAAAAGAAAGGGCCGGGCATTTCAAACACCCGGCCCTGGACCTATGGGTTTACAATCATGGGAAGCATTTATCCGGTTCAGGGAAGTCCGCCGGATTGGACCCTCCTCCAATGGTATTGATCGGAGTGATTTGCTTGGTAGAGCCATCAATGCTGAACACGTTCCAGAAATATCCACCGCCTCCAGGCGAATTGAAGGTTCTGATCAGCTCGCCTGTGTCATCGTAAACCTTTACCCTTGCACTGCCCAGATCGCCACTGTCTGCATCATCATTCTGTCCACCATAATTGTGCACGATGTAGGTATAGGTGCCAGGCGAGAACTGCTTGATAGTTATGGTCTCTGGGCCATAGCTGTCACGATCGTCTATATCAAGATCCGCATACGGTGGATTATTCCTGTCACCGCGGCAGGCTGATCGATAGAAGATGTGATAGGGCTGTCCGTTGATTGCGGGCGTGTACAAGTGAGCGTCTACGTCCTTGGGCGTCTCGCCCCATGTCAGGACTATTCGGTAGTTTCCATCCGACAGAGGAGAGAGCACTATGTTCTGGTCCGTGATTTCGTCATTCGTACTGTCATCGTCATCGTGACCACATACGATCAGGTCGGCCCAGTTTGTTGCATAGTTCACATAGGTCACTTCAGCGGTATAATTGCCCGAAGGAAGATTCTCAAACTTGTAGTAACCGTTGTCATCAGCAGATGTGGAAGCGATCACAGGGCCATCCTTGACATCGACACCTTCACGTAATTCCAGGTCTGCCTTCAGTCCCTGACCAGTCACGGCATCTATGACCTGCCCGGATGCAATCCCATTGCCATCACAGTTCTCGGGTAGCTGTCGCAGAGGTGTCACGTATGTTTTTTCCTCATTTTTGATCTGCACGACCACCGTAGCCGGAATATACCCGTCTGCAGAAATATGCAGGGTATAGGAACCGACCTCCATGTCTGTTTTGCCATACTTGCCCTGAGCATCACTGTGCAGAGTGTCATCCAGAGAATCGTGTTTGTAAATCTCAATGGTGGCTCCCTGAATTGGATCATGAGTCATGGCATCTTCTACCCTGCCCTCCAGATCGCCATAGCCATCTTCTATGCATTTTCCTTCATCGCAAATCATTGGAGGAGTTCTCTGGGCACAATCCTCGTCCATCTTGGTAAGCTCATTGGTTGTCTCGTCCTGATACCAGACCTCCTCTGTACCCTCCTTGCAAACCTTCTTTGAACAGGACTCGATTATGAGCTTGTCTCCTGTGTCATACAGGGTCCAAGGAGAAGGTTCATCGATGCC
>JALVPF010000350.1 GCA_027031935.1 Myxococcales bacterium
CCTTTGTTCTTGGGACATGCCCAGGTTTGGTTGCCATGAACATGTTCCATTTCACCGGAGGACTCCACTTCATTTCTATTCCTTTTTCGAACTCGTCAGACGCTTCCTTTCGTATAATGTCTGGCACGCCTGGCACTGCCCGTTGTCGTCGCAGGTCTGACCGGCCGGGCAAGTTCCGCAGCTGGTGTTGCACAAGGGATCGGGGCCGCAGACCCTCCCGGAACAATCCGGCTGGCACGCCTGGCACTGCCCGTTGTCGTCGCAGGTCTGACCGGCCGGGCAGGTTCCGCAGCTGGTGTTGCACAAGGGATCGGGGCCGCAGACCCTCCCGGAACAATCCCCCCTGCAGATGCAATCACAAGCACCCCAACCCGAACCATCCTGTAGGCAGGTTTGTACTCCATGGCCACCACCGACACAGTCGCAGATTTTCTGGTCATTGGGGTCACAAACCTTGCCGGAACCACCACCGCAGCCCACGGGAAGCAGACTACACAACAATAGAGTGCTAATGAATTTCATACCTGCTTCCTCCTTTGCCTTGTTGGAACTCCAGATACTCATCAGGACAGTTGAGACACACTATTAGTAGAACGAGCAAGTCTCCACTATTGCTCCCTCATTATATTCATTCGTGGCTCAATTTACTATTCTCATTTCATATCACAGTCATCCGGTGAGTCAAGGTGTTTGTCCTGTCCGCCCCGATGGGGGAGGTGTAGCCCGGTTAAGCAGGATAAAAATCGCTACGGCGCGGATTGCCCGCAGGCGAGTTTCCAAAGTAAACTTTTATGGCTACAGGAGCGATCCAAAAAATTAATTGATGCGACTTTTGGAAAGGACGAAGTCCGAGTTGTTTGACACAGCGGCAATAAGGTCAGAAAATTTTTCTATGCTTGGAACACTGTTTCCCTGTTCATATCTTGCGTAGGTATTATTGGATTTTGCGCCCAGGAGTTTTGCAACTTCTTTTTGCGAGAGGCCATTTTTGATTCTTTGCCTTTTGAGCAAAAAGGCTATCAGTATGGCGTTATTATTAGCCTGAATTTCAAAATACTCACCTTTTGATGGGAAAACCTGGATTTTGAATTCCTTTTTGTTTACCAGGGATTCTATGGCATCAGCGATCATTTCGAAGGCTTCGCGTTTGGTGTGTCCTTGGGTATGCACACCAAGGATAGGAACTTCGATTGCCCAGTATTTTCCTGTTTTGAACACTTTCCCTTCAAATCTCATTTTGAAACTCCTTCAGCTTCTTTTACTATGGCCTTTGCCGTGTATTCGTTGATTTCTTTATGACGAGGAATTGCAATTTCCAGTTTGTCGTTGGTCCAGATGTCATGCCTTGCTCCATGTCGAGCCAGATGCCAACCGAGTTGTTTCAGGCGGTTGAGAACATCTTTCCTCTTCATATACAGATTCTACACATATATGTGTAATTTTGCAAGTGCTGGTTTTCTATGAAGAGCAGGCGGGGAGGCACGAGGAAAAACTTGCTCAAAGGCATGCCTGAAGCTAGCATTTACAAAGGAGGTGGAGTCTTGAATCCAGCTTTTGCCTTTGTAGTATGCGTTGTTGTAGCTTTGCTCGACGTGCAGGTGCGTGCTGATCCTCCTGCAAGCACACGCAGGTCAGAAGGCAAAAAGCCAGAAAAATCAGAAAAGTCAAAACCGCTGCTGGTGGTCATAGACCCGGGCCATGGTGGTCGTGAGCATGGCTGCACAGGCGTATCGGGCATCAAGGAAAAAGATCTCGTTCTGGATATTTCTCTTCGCATAAGGGATCTTTTGAAAGAGGTCCCTGATATCAAGGTGATCATGACCAGGGAGAAGGATGTTCACGTACCGCTTTGGGACAGGGTGGATATGGCGAACAGGTTCCGTGCCGACCTGTTCATCAGCGTGCATGCAAACGCTTTTGTTGACAGAAAAAAGCATGGGGTAGAGACATTCTTTCATTCGGTGGATGCTTCGGATGCAGAGGCCCGAAGGGTGGCGAGTGCTGAAAATGCACAGGATCGCGGCGAGCGAACTCAGCCCCCTGATGAGGTCATGTCAATACTACAGGATATGCAGAGAACCGAGACCTTGCGGGATTCCAGCAGGTTTGCCCACATGGTTCAAAAGCAGCTCGCCAAGGCTTTGCCCTTTAGAAACCTTGGCGTGAAACAGGCGGATTTCGTTGTATTGCGCGGCACCAAGATGCCATCGGTCTTGCTCGAGCTGGGTTTTTTGACCAACCCGAGAGAAGACAAGGTGCTACGGAAGAAGCCCACAAAACAGGACATCGCACAGGCTGTTCGCATGGCAGTGCTTGATTACAAACATCTCATGGAGAAAAAACTCGTTGAATCGGCCAAGGAGAGCAAACCGTGAAAATCATCGTGGCGTCCACCAACCAGGGCAAGATCACAGAGATCAGGCGCTTGCTTGGAGATCTTGGCACACAGGTACTCACCATGGAGCAGGCGGGGATAGACCCGGGGGTGGATCTTCCCGAGAATGGAGACACCTTCGAACAAAACGCTCTGTCAAAGACAGGTGCCTTGCAGGAACTGGTGGGCGAGGATTACTGGTGCCTGGGGGATGACTCGGGTCTGGAGGTGGATTACCTTCATGGTGCCCCTGGCGTCAGGTCCGCAAGGTATGCCGGTTTCACAGCCCAGGGGGCAGAAAGAGACAGGGCCAACACCAAAAAGTTGCTCGATGAACTCCAGGGTGTAGCAGCTTCTGCGCGCCAAGCAAGATTTGTCTGCCACATGGTGTTGCTGGGGCCAAAGGGACAGGAAATACATTCTCGTGGAACCTGTGAGGGCAGGATACTCAGGCAACCGCGTGGCACAGGCGGTTTCGGCTACGATCCGGTCTTTTTACCAGATGGCTTCGACCGAACCATGGCAGAGCTTTCTCTGAATGAAAAAAACAGGATCTCCCACAGGGGCAAGGCGCTGTCGGGACTGATGAAGAAAATCCAGGAGCAGGGTATGGACAGGCCTACTTGATGATCCTTCGGCGCATTGTTCGCACGGCCGGCCAGATGGGCAGGATGGCAACAGCCAACAGAATGGCTCCATGAATCCACATGAGGTCGTCCAGCACACCACTGAACAGCGCGTGCGATATGAACGCTGCGTGAGTCAGGGGGCTCGCCCATGCCATGGTTTGGGCCCAGGAGGGCAACTGGTCCAGCGGAAAGAAAATTCCTGAAAACAGGATCATCGGCGTTACCACAAGAGTAAAGTAATATGTGAAAAAATCGTAGGATGGACTCAGGCAGGTCACGAACACGGCCATGCCTGAAAAAGCCAATGAACCCACAACGCACACCACAGGCACATAGGCAACGGTCCATGCATCTGCCAGGCCCAGGGCAAGCACTACCCCGAGTACCGCACACCCGGCGACAAAAGCCTTGGTCGAAGCGTAAAGAATTTCTGCCATTACGATTTCGCCCAGGGAAACAGGGGTGCTCAGTATCCCCTGGAAGGTTTTTTGCGGTACCATCCTGGTGAAAGTGCCATAGGTGGCCTCGAAAGAAGCCGAATATAGAGTTGCCGTGACCACAAGACCGGGGGCGATGAAGCGTACATAGCTCATTCCATGTACATCCGCCACCAGGCTCCCCAGACCGTAACCAAGCCCAAGAAGGTACAACAGGGGTTCTGCAAGATCTCCTACGGCAGAGGCGAGAAAGAACCTTCGCCAGACCCTGAGGTTCCTTCTGAAAACCGCAAGGGTCCCGGAAATTCTTCCTGGTGCCTGGTCTCGATCCCTGCTCATTCTCTCAACTCCCTGCCTGTAAGATTGAGAAAAACATCTTCCAGGCTTGCAGGCCGGGTGGTGACCTCCAGGCCTTGCTCCCTTGCCTTGTCCAGGCAGGTGGTGGGGATTGGCTTTTGAGGTGCAATAAAGCAGTACAGGCAGTCGCCGTGATATTCTATCCTGGCGCCTTCCGGCATGGAGTCCTTGAGCATGGAGAAGCTGTCTGTTACGGAATGATGGATAGGGGTTCTGATTACGATGACAGTAGCTCCTGCATGGGAAAGGAGCAAGTCTTCACAGGAGCCCTGGGCAAGTATCTTTCCGTGATCCATCACCGCGATTCGATCGCAAAGATATTCCGCTTCATCCATGTAGTGCGTACAAAGCAGCATGGTGGTCCCTGCTGCCTTCAGGCTGTTTATACGTTGCCATATATGATGTCTGGCC
>JALVPF010000351.1:0-1400 GCA_027031935.1 Myxococcales bacterium
CGGAAAGGGTGCCATTTGCATTTGTCGTTATGACCTGCTGCGGGCCGAAGGTTCCATGCCCGTCGGTATTTTCGTACCAGGCGATCTTGTCGTCATAAATTGAAGCCGAAAGCACGTCCAGGTCGTCGTCTCCGTCGAGGTCAGCCACATACACGGACCAGGCACCGTCAGCCTGCGGTACAATTACTTTTTGTGGTCCGAAAGACGTTCCGGCCTTGGCTTCTGCCGTCATAAACACAGAAAAGATGATAAGGCCTATAAGGCCTAAAATCCCTTTTCTTTTCATAATGCCATGTCTCCTCAATTCGAGTTTTCTAGCTTTCCTTGAGTCCCTTGCAAAACCCGAATGTATGCGGTTCTCGGGCTCGCTCCGTTCATAGGATTCCCGATGAACCCAAACTTACGGTTGCAACCCAGCGAAGTCAAATCCTTTTCGACTCCGCTTTCATGCTTTCATGGCATGTTTTCCTGGTGCTTTTCATGGTGCCAAACATATGCCCGCTTATCTGTGTGACCTTGCAAGCTATCTGGTAAATCTGATTCAAAAGGGTGGGAGATTTGGAGTAATCTATACTGTATCCAATAATTCCAATTTCTCCACAGTATCGATTAGCAGCTTTTTCCTGGCGGGATATTCATCGAAGAGTTTTCTTTGTTTTTCATTCAAGTCAGAATAGAACTTGGATTCAACCAAGGTGCCATCTTCCGTGATGAAGTCGATTTCTGTCTTGTTTTCATACAGGTAGTATAAAGTCTTTCGGTTTTTCAAGAGCAGATATATATAATTTTCAAAATAGCTCCCTATGTCACGCTCTCCCATAAACAAATATTTTATTCCCAAATCTGAAGCATATATTTTTTTGGCCGCCAATAATTTCTGGTTTGTCTTGCCCCACCGGGGTAAAAGGTGAACCAGGTAGGTAGACGTGAAGTATCCGAGGTATCTTTTGGAAGTGTCAGGGGAAATGCCAAGTATTCTACTGATTTTGTTGATAGAAAGTTGTTTACCGCTTCTCTCCATCAGAAGAGTAAAATAATCTCGCGCGAGTTGGTGGTTTTTGATTCCATGGAACGCTGTTATATCTTTCTGTATAATGTCATCCACCAGGTTCATTAAATATTCGCGATTTGGAGTCAGTACATTTTCCGGCATTCCTCCTGTCTTGCAATATTCCAGGAAATAAGATTTATATAATTGTTTGTCACGTTGTTTGATTTTTATATCATTGAAAAATAGATATTCTTCCAGATCGAGAGGCTTGATTTCAAGATTGATCGAGCGCCCCGATAGACTGGCCTTTTTGTCTCTGAGTAATGACGCAGAAGAAGAAGCAATAAAAATCTTTGTGTTGTGCGAATCATATAGATTTTTTAATTGAACATGAAAATCATTTTTATAT
>JALVPF010000351.1:1410-8606 GCA_027031935.1 Myxococcales bacterium
ACTTCATCTAGAAAAAGATATATTTTATCTTCGATTGGTATTTTCTGGACCGTCCTGTATTCATTTACGATTTCAATGATATTTTTTTTGAGTAGCAGGTAATCATCGAGGCTTACATAGAAAATATGATCAGGTCTGATAGCTTCCAAGATGAGTTCATGGATCATAATTTTCATCAGTGTTGTCTTGCCTACACGTCGCAGACCAGTGAGCATGATGATTTGTTTTAGATGGAGATATCGACGAAGTTCAGAGAGGTATTTTTTACGAGTTTTGATGTTCGCGTCTAACTCTGTTTCTTCCCACCAAGGGTTGTATTGATAAAACAGCTCCTTCATGAGGTTATTATTCGTTTGGAACCACGAAAAGTCAAGTAAATTATACGATACAAACGAATATTGGTAAAAAATAGGCGAATCATGGCTTCAGGGTAAAAAAGAGTTGACCCCAGAAGTGTTACGTATTATGAAAAGGTAATATGTATGTTTTTTTGACTGACGACAAGAGGAAGGAGCAGGACGTGCCCACGAATCCACGTATGGAAATTGAACAAAAAAGAGCACAAGGCGATATAGAGTGGCTGCTTGGAAAAGCCGGGGAACTCCACGGTCATTTTTGTCCATTTCTTTCCCTGGGCGTCAAGGCATCTGTGCTGGCCCTTGATGAGATGGGATCCTCCACAGAGGGAATAAACGAAGAGCTGCTCGCCATTGTAGAGGTCAACAACTGCTTCACAGATGGAATCCAGATGGTCACAGGATGTACTTTTGGCAACAATTCCTTGATTTACAAGGACTTCGGGAAAAATGCATTCACTCTGGCGAAGAGAGGCGGAGAGGCTATCAGGGTGTCAATACTTCCCGGGTATCCACAAAAAATGGCAAAGAGGGTCGACGGTGCACAGGAGATGTTCGAACGGTTCATCCAAAAACGTGAGATAGGCACAAAAGAGGAGATGACGCGATTCAAAGAGGTATGGGAGATGCTGTCATTCATTCAGCTACAGGTCCCGACCGACGAACAGTTCAAGGTAGAGCATGTCACCGTGTCCTTGCCAGAACAAGCACCCATCCTGCAATCGGTAACGTGCAGCGATTGTGGGGAATCGGTCATGGAGTCCCACATCCGAGTGCTGGACGGGAGGCCTGTATGCATCCCATGCTCCAATCATGAGTATTTTGTGATGGAGGGCAGAGGAATGCATATGACAGGCCACGCCGCGTCCTGAACAAACTCGACTCCAGGAGAATGAAATGAAAATGTTGATAAAGATTTCTTTGCTCTATTCCTTGTGCGTTCTTGCTTGTCCTGCCTGGTTGCGGGCAAGCGAACCCGAAGACAAGTCCGAAAAGTCCATGTCTGAAAATGATAAGCGGGATAATGACTTGGATGACTCCACGGAGATCGTCATTACTGCCAAGAGAAAATCGGATATCGAACAATCAGTGATTTCCTCAGATGAGATAAACAGGGAACAATTTTCCAAGACCGCTGAAGGGCGTTTGCAGCATCTGGCTGGAGTCGATTTGACCAGGAAGTCGGTATCGGGAAATGATCGCGGTAAAGTTCTCCTAAGGGGACTGGATGAAAGTCGTATACTGGTATTGTTCGATGGTCACAGCCTGAACGGGGCTGGCGTATATGGCGGATATTTCGTGGACTGGTCTTCATTGTCCGTCGAAGACGTGGAGCGGATAGACATATACCGAGGTGCCGCGTCGGTCAAATACGGAAATACGCTTGGGGGTGTGGTCAACATTGTCACCAAGGAAGGCTCAAAGACTCCTCGTACCACCATTCGCGTATCAGGCGGGAGCCTTGATAGCTGGGATGCACAGCTTTCCCATTCATGGGGTTTTGGCCCCCTTAGGTACAACCTCTCCCTGGGGCACAATGAAACAGATGGCGACCTGAGAAACTCGTACCTCAAACGAAACACCATAAGCGGCAAGGTGACCTTGCTCCTGCCCTTTGAACTGCACCTGAGTACCTCTGCCCGTTACAGCACCAACAATTGCGGAATGACCGTATACAATAAACCAGACAGTCCTTATTATGATTCCAGCAAGCCTGAATCCCTGGAAAGCTCCCTTGGTGGACCTTATGTGAAGTTCATAAACCATGGATATGGAAGGTGGGGGAGCCTGGACTGGGGCTATGGTTCTCACTGGGATGATGGAAGATCGCAGTTCGACTTGACCTTGTCCAGAAAGGTAGCTGGACTGGATGTCTCTGCCACGGCTTATCTCATTGAACAAAAGCGCACGGAGTATTTTTTTGCCATCGACGATCCACGTCACCTGGTGCTCAAGCGCGAGTTGGAACCGGAGAAGCACAACTGGGGTTGGCGGACGGATTTGAAAAAAACCTTCGATGGCTACGGAGCCCATACCCTGGAGGCAGGAGCCGAGGGAACGTACCTGGGTTATGGCGGGGTGACGGTCATGGAACAGGATGAATCGTACTTTCCTCCATCGGCCAATCAAACCATTCCACAGCCAGCATCAAAAATTTCCATGCTTCACGGGATCTATCTGCAGGACCAGTGGCATGTCAGTGACTGGCTTGACCTGGATGCTGGTCTCAGGTTCGATAATTTTGTCGCAGACGCTCCGGAGGAGAACGCGCCTCACATGAATGATTCCACCTTCACTCCCAGGGCCGAGGTGAGCATAAGCCCTTGGGATGGTGGGCATGTGGCCATGCGTTATCGATGGTCGCACAGGTTTCCCAACCTGCCGGAATACTTCTGGTGGTATTCGGGTTATCAGCCTGAAGATCGAAAATCCCTGCGTCCCGAAAGTGCTCACATGTTCGAGCTGGAAGCGGGACATGAGATTGGCAAGAAGTTTTCTGTCACTGTCAGGGCTTATCACTACATGGTCAATGATTACATTCGGTGGATATTCGGATATCGCCCCAGCCGCGTGATATACAATATCGACAGTGTGGATTTTTCGGGATTCGAGGCAGAGGCTGCTTATAGCCTCCCGTATCATCTTGAAGTTTGGGCCAATTACACGTGGCAGATGGCAAAAAAATCTGGAGATGTCCTGGACAATAGTTCTCAGTTGACCGATGAATTGACAGAACTTCCGAGAAACAAACTGAACATGGGAATAGCGTATAAGGAAAAAGATGGTCTGGAAGCTCGTTTCACCGCAAGGTACGTGGATTTGCGAAAAGTGGTGGTGGGGGATTTGACAACTCCGGGTGCAAGTCACCTGGAAAACCTGGAGCCCTTTGTACAGCTCGATGTCTTTGCCAGCTATCCCCTCTTGCATTATTCCGATGGAAAAGAGCTTAGGGTGGAGCTGGCCATACAAAATCTTCTCAACCAGCATTATGTTGAGGAATATGGATTTCCCATGCCTGGCCTGGTGTTCATGGCAGGAATGAGAGCAAGCTTGTGAAAGACCTCCCTTGAATGCATCCCATGAAAACCTGGTGAGTGACTACAAGACCGGTTTACGAAGGAAAATCGGCTTGTCACTGCTGTTGTTGATCGCTCTTGGGCTGCTCGTACTGTTCTCCGTCTCTTTTGGTGCTTATGAACTGGATTTCTTCCAGGTCCTTCGCTCTTTGGCCGGCTTGGAACAGGGATCCACAAGAATAGTCGTTTGGGACATACGCATGCCTCGAATCGTCACGGCCATCGTAACTGGTTGCACTCTAGGGGTATCGGGCATGGCGATCCAGAGCTTGCTTCGCAATCCCCTGGGATCGCCCTTTACCCTTGGAATCAGCCAGGGAGCCGCCTTCGGTGCGTCCTTTTCAATCATAGTTGTGGGCAGCGGATCCCTTGGGGCTGCAGCCAGTACACAGGCCATGGATATCTCATCCTTTTCCGACTTGTACACCACCACGGGTTTTGCCTTTTTTGGGGCTGTCAGTGCAACAATTGCCATAATCCTCTTGGCTCGCATCAGAAAGATGTCCCCCGAATCCATAATCCTTGCCGGAATCGCACTGTCATCGCTTTTTACCTCAGGCACCATACTTGTGCAGTATTTTGCCTCTGAGGAGCAAATCGCCAGGGCTGTCTTCTGGACCTTTGGCGATGTCACCCGCTCTGACTGGACCGAGATCGCCATTCTCAGCATCGCAACCTCGTTCGTGATGCTCTATTACTTTTTTAACAGGTGGAGCTTCAACGCCTTGGCAGTGGGCCAGGAGGCATGCGAGTCTCTGGGGGTCAACGTCAACAGGCTGCGTCTGTGGGGCATGTTTTTTGCGGCATTGGTGGCTGCTTTGGCAACGGCGTTCAATGGTGTAATCGCGTTTCTGGGCCTGCTCGCACCTCACATAGGACGGTGGCTTGTGGGTTCTGACTATCGTCTGCTCATACCCTTTAGCGCCTTGATAGGAGCATTGTTGCTCCTGGCCGCCGACACGGCGGGGAGACTTCTTCTGGGAAGCGGAACCCTGCCGGTTGGTGTGCTCACTTCGTTCATGGGGGCTCCTCTGTTTTTGTACCTGCTGATAAAAGGAGGCGCGAGATGATCCTCAGCGCCTCCAGGCTTTGTTTCAAGTACAACGGCAGGCCTGTGCTCAAGGACATCTCTTTTGAACTTCCCAGGGGCAAGATCCTCGCCTTGCTGGGGGTAAACGGGGTGGGCAAATCCACTCTCCTGCGATGCCTGGCCGGGATTCTCAGGCCCGGTGGTTCGGTTGTGGTGGATGGCAAAGATACTGCAAGCATGAACAGAAACGAACTGGCCAGGAACTTCGCTTATGTTCCCCAGAGCTACACCCGTGCACCCATGAGCGTCTTCGACATGGTGCTCCTGGGTCGAAAGCCGCACATGGATTGGGGACCGGGAGAGCAGGACCTGCGCATGGTGGAACAGACCCTGAAACTCCTGGGGCTTGAACAACTGGCCATGAGACGGGCTGACCGACTCAGCGGAGGCGAGATCCAGAAGGTCATCATGGCTCGCGCCCTCGTACAGGATCCCAAGGTGCTGCTGCTGGATGAACCCACCAGCAACCTGGATCTGCACAACCAGTTGCAGGTCATGGACCTGATGGAGCAGGCGGTGGTAGACCAAGGGCTGTCAGCCGTGGTGTCTGTGCATGATATCAACCTCGCTTTTCGCTACGCCGATATTTTCCTCATGCTCAAGGATGGCAAAGTTCACACACTGGCATCAAAGGACGAGGTGGATTCGAGGACTATTGGTGAGGTCTATGGCGTGGAGGTAATAGTCGAAAAAATACAGGACTACAGGGTCGTCATACCTGTCAGAAGCTCAGGCTAGAAGGAGTCATGCATGAGTTCTCATTTCACAAAGCTCATGTTGGTGGTGGCCGTGTTATCTCTTGGCCCATGGGATGCACCTTCGCAGGCAGCACCAAACAGTAACATTCGCGTCAAGGACCTTGCTGGACGCCAGGTTACAATTCCTTCTGTCCCAAAGAGGATCGTATGCCTTGGGCCCGGCGCATTGAGGCTCATAGTGTACCTGGGGGCGGCCGATCTTGTTGTGGGTGTGGAAAACATGGAGAAGAGGTTTTCTTCTTCCAGGCCATATTGGATAGCTCATCCCGAGCTGCACAAGCTTCCCACGGTAAGCCCTGGTGGAGCTGGCGCAATAAACAAGTTGCCGGATTTGGAGGCCATATTGCGCGTGCATCCGGATGTTATCTTCATCAGCTACATGGACAAGACAAATGCGGACATCTTGCAGAAAAAGCTCGAAATCCCTGTCATCGTCCTGACATACGGAGCTGTAGGATCCTTTGACGAGAAGGTCTATGAGTCCATGCATGTCATAGGTAAGATCCTGGGAAAATCCCATCGCGCAAAGTCCATACAAAATTATATAGAGGAATCCAGGCGCGATCTGCTCAGGAGGGTAAGGGGGATACCCAGGGCGAAAAAACCCCGTGTTTATGTAGGCGGCATTGGCTTCAAGGGAAGCCATGGCATGGACAGCACCGAGACCAACTACAGCCCATTTGTCTGGACAGGTTCCAAGAACGTGGCGCAGGGTAAAACTGCAGACGGTCATCTCATGGTTGGAAAAGAGCAACTTTTGGCATGGGATCCCCAGGTGATATTCCTGGATGCCTTGGGTATGGAACTGTTCAAGCAGGACTACGGGAAGAACAGATCCTTCTACAGTGGCCTGAAGGCCTTTGAGACAAAACGTGTCTACATCCTTTATCCTTTCAACTGGTACTCCACGAACATAGGAACAGTCATCTGTGATGCTTACGCCGTGGGAAAAATCCTCTATCCCATGGAGTTTTCAGATGTGGACGTGAAAGAAAAGGCAAATGAAGTCTATGAATTCCTCCTGGGTAGATCTGTGTATGAGCAAATGTCGCAGATGTATGGAACATTGGGTTCGCCCTTGACCTCAATACGCTGAATTGTGCATTGGTATCAGCTACCCCCGAAAGTTTGCGAGAGGTGGAAAATACAAGCTCTCTCGGGTCGGTTTGACTCGGTGGAACACATGGCCTATGGTCGTTGTCTGACTGTTTTTAAATGTGGCAATTCCCCATAGTACCAGGGATGGAGAGGCAGCGATGTTGACCGCAAGTTATTCTTGTTGCAGCGAGCTTGTTGACCGATTTTCCAACGCCATTGAAAGGGATGGAAACATCCTCTTTTGTACCGATTATGAAAATGATGTCATGGCTGAATTCGCCAGGTCGGTGGCATCAGGTTTGTCAAGCGAACCCAAATGGCTCGACTGTCGATTCCTGTACGACAGCGTAGGCTCCAGGCTTTATGAGATGATCACCCAACAGCCTGAGTATTACCCCACCCGCACCGAGGCCGCCATCCTTTCGGAATATGCTCATGAGCTTTATGACATGACAGGACCGGTGGTGCTAGTGGAACTCGGATCAGGAAGCTCGATGAAGACAAACCACCTCTTGTATTCGTACCTGGCCAAGGAATCCCGTGTCTGTTACGTGCCTGTGGACGTCAGCGACAGCGCCCTTGACCAGGCTGGAGATGAGATCAGCAGGACCCATCCCAACGCACAGGTCATAGGAATAAACGGAATCTACCAGGATGCCTTCCCCTTGCTTGAAAAGGCCTCCCCAAGCATGTTGGTTTTCCTGGGCAGCACCATAGGTAACCTGAACGAGGAAGAATCAGACTCGTTTTGGCGCCAGGTTGAAGAACATCTTCCCATGGGGGACTTTTTTCTCTTGGGAGTGGACCTGGTCAAGGA
>JALVPF010000351.1:8616-32596 GCA_027031935.1 Myxococcales bacterium
ATATATGATTTGGACGACCCGCGTTGAGAGGGAAAATGTTTCTCCACATTTATGATGACCTACGATCAGGGTACAAGCAGGGTACAAGCAGACCTAGGGTACTTCATCTGTGACTGCACTTCCGGCGACCGAGCCCTACCTGTGCGGAACGCCGGTCGGTCCGGAAGCGATCTGCAATGCCTTCCGTGAAGCCGCAGACCGGATAGAAACCGGACTGGAAATTCGCCAGTTCACCCTCAACCTGTTTGACAGGATGAACCGCGAGCTGGGCTCCTGTCTTGATTTGAAACACATCGAGCACCAGGCGGTGTACGAGCCATCGAGGCAGCGGATGGAGATTTTTGCTGGATTCAATCGCGCACAGGACATTCGCATAGAGCAGCTTGGAGAAACTTTTCACGTGGAGGCGGGCGAGAGGATCATGACGGAGATCAGCAGGAAGTTTCGCTTAGAGACCTTGATCCCTTACCTGGAAAAATACGGATTGAAGACACTCAAGGTCATGACAGACGAAAGAGACTGGTTTGCCGTGTTGTTGTTGCAGAGGGCCGGGGATGGAAAAGCGTAAGGGCCTTTGTGGAATCTGCCCGGCCGGTTGCTGGGTACAGGCGGATATTCAAGACGGTCGTATCACTTCGGTCGAGGCTGATCCCGACCACCCTCTGGGGATGATCTGCACCATAGGGCGGCATTCACCTGACATAATTTACGATCCGGACCGGCTGAAGTACCCCCTGCGAAGGGTCGGGCCCAAGGGTACGCACGAGTTTGAGCGTATCTCCTGGGATACTGCCCTTGATGCGATAGTTGAAAGACTGCAGAGCATAAAAACCAGGTTCGGACCTGAAGCAACGGCCATATACACGGGCAGGGGTAGTTTCGATATGGCCATGTGTGATCTTCTTCAGCCGGATGACGCTGCAGTGTCTTCGGCTTCCAGCTTGCTCTTTCCCTTCGGGTCTCCCAACACTCTGGGAGTGGGCGCCTTGTGTTACGTGTCTTTTGCCATGATAGCACCCCACGTGACCATGGGCGAGATGCTCATAAGCATGGATGTGGATATCGAGCAGTCGGAGTTGATAGTGGTATGGGGGGCAAACCCGGCCACCGACTCTCCTCCCATGCTGCACAACAAGATCCTGATGGCCAAAAGCCGCGGCGCCGAGGTAGTGGTAATAGACCCCAGGCGCAGTGGAACCGCACGGGAGACAGACGCCCAGTGGATACCCATAAGACCAGGCACGGATGGTGCCCTGGCCCTGGGCCTCATAAACGTCCTGGTGGAAGAAGAACTCTACGACGAGGCATTTGTGCAGGACTGGACCCTTGGATTCGACGAACTAGCGGCGCTCGTCCAGCACTATCGCCCTGAAGTGGTCGAAAGCATAACAGGAGTAAAGAGCCAAACGATACGCACCCTGGCTCGTCGCATAGCGTCTGTGCGCGGTGCGTGTCCCGTGATGTATACCGGGCTCGAGTATTCCGATAGCGGAGTCCAGGCCATAAGAGCGGTGTTTTCTCTTTGGGCCCTGGCAGGGCAGGTGGATGTGCCGGGCGGCCTCTTGTTCAGAATGAAAGAAAACGTCTTTGCTCAGAACCGAAAAGGTCTTTTGTCAAACCCGGAGATGAAAAAGGCCCTGGGTCGCGATCGCTTCCCTGTCTACAGCATGTACCGTGGTGAATCCCATGCCATCGCCTTGCCTGCTTCGGTGCTGAATTCGGATCCATATAAAATACGCTCCCTGATCATCCTGGGCGGTTCCATCATCACCTCCTGGCCGAATCCGGACCTGTGGAAGAAGACCTTGGGCGAGCTGGATTTTTTGGTGAGCATAAATCGCTACCACACAGCCGACTCGGTCTATGCCGACATTGTCCTGCCTGCAACCACAGGCTATGAGATCACCTCGTACATGCGTTACGGACCATTGTTCAAGATAAGGGAGAAGATGATCGAGCCTGTGGGAGAAGCCCGGTCGGATTTTCTGATTCAGAGCGAGTTGGCTGCCAGGCTGGGCTATGGGCATCTGTTTCCTCAGACCGAAGAAGATATCCTGCGCCATGCCCTGGATGGTAGTGGCTTCAGCCTTGAGCAGGTGCGCAAGGCAGGTGGTGCCGTGCAGGTGGCTGGTGTGATGATGGAGTACAAGAAGTGGGAGAAGGGAAGGCTCAGGCCAGATGGCAAACCTGGCTTCAACACTCCCAGCGGCAAGTTCGAGTTTGCAAGCAGCATTCTTCAGGAACACGGTTACGATCCCCTGCCCGTGTACACCGAACCTGCGGAAGGTCCCTTGTCCAGGCCTGACCTTGCCAAGAGCTATCCCCTTGTTTTCAACTCGGGGTCTCGTACGGTCTATGATTTTCGTTCCCAGCACCATGGGGTATCGTCCCTGTCTGAAAAACTGCCCGAACCCAATGTCCTTCTCAACTCATCAGACGCCAAAGACAGGGGTATCGAAGACGGTGACATGGTCTGGGTGCAGACCCCCAGGGCTCGTGTGAAATTTCGTGCGGTGGTAACAGACGACATCGTAAAGGGCGCAATAGATGCCACCATGGGAGGAGGAGGTCCCTTGGGGTCGAAGGCCTGGCAGGATTGCAATGTAAACGAGTTGACCGACTTGGACCATTGTGACCCCATATCCGGCTTTCCCATCTACAAGACCTTGTTGTGCCAGGTGGAAAAAGCACAAGGCAGCAAGGATGACCGCAAATATGCAAGCTCTGCCTCGCTCGATGGATCCGGCCTGAATCCTATGGAACAATCTCTCCAGTCACCCTCTCGCCAGGTCTACCTGGACCACAACGCTACCACCAGGTTGGATGAACAGGTCCTCGACTCCATGCTGCCTTTTCTAAGAGGGGACTACGGCAACCCTTCCAGCATCCATTCCCTGGGCGGTGAAGCAAAAACCGCACTGGAAGATGCGCGGCGCAAGGTCGCCCGGGCATTGAACTGCACGGCGCGGAGGGTGATTTTTACGGGGGGCGGCTCTGAGGCCATCAACCTGGGTATCAGGAGCATGGTCGAAGCAGGCACGAACGGGAGAAAGCATATCATCACCTCTGCCATCGAGCACCCGGCGGTCCTCAAGACCTGCAAGGCGCTTGGAAAAAGGGGCATGCAGATCACCATATTGCCCGTTGACTCCAATGGCCGGGTGGACCCGGGGGACTTCAAAAGAGCTCTTGGTGACGACACCCTGCTCGCGTGCATCATGTTGGCAAACAACGAAGTGGGTACG
Organism: Myxococcales bacterium; assembly: GCA_027031935.1. Lineage (GTDB taxonomy): Bacteria > Myxococcota > B64-G9 > B64-G9 > B64-G9 > JALVPF01. Next base: position 11,862 of record JALVPF010000351.1, read on the forward strand.
ATCCAGCCCATCAAAGAACTGGTGGACCTGGCTCATGACAATGGCACGCTGTTTTTCTGCGACGCGGTACAGGGCCTGGGCAAGATACAGGTGGATACGGCCGAGTTGGGTGTGGATCTTTTATCCGTATCGGCCCACAAGCTATATGGCCCCAAGGGAGTGGGCGCCTTGTATGTCCGGCGGGGTATAGATATGGACCCTCAGATCTGCGGCGGTGGACAGGAGCACGGCTTGCGCTCCGGTACTGAAAATGTCCCTGGCATCGTTGGGTTTGGAAAAGCCTGTGACCTTGCGGTCCAGCGTCTCGTTAACAAGGAGATACAGAAAATATCTACTCTGCGAGACAGGCTGGAGGCAGGCATATTGAGACTCGCACCTGAGGCGCGGGTAAACGGGGATGTGCAAAACCGCGTTCCGAACACCACGAACCTGACCTTGCCCGGCATCAGGGGAGAGGCTCTTGTCTTGCAGATGGATAGACGCGGTGTGTATTTTTCCTCCGCCTCTGCCTGCAAATCAGGAAACCCTGAACCTTCTCACGTATTGAAAGCCCTGGGGCTAGAGGATGAAGCAGCTCATTGCTCCGTGCGTTTTTCGCTGGGAGTGCACAATACACAGGAGGATGTGGACTATTGCTTGGATGTCATGGATGAGATCCTGCAAGACACCTTGAGCACCATAAGATTCGTCTCCTGTCGATGAGGAGGGTGCAGGGAAAATGCTGCGCGAAATAAAAAATACCCGACAAATAGAGGGCGAGTTACCTCGCCGTTGGTTCAATGACAAGGAGATGGACCTGATCGTATGGATTGACGAGAACAGGGAAATCGCTGGATTCCAGCTTACATACGATAAACACCATTTTGAACATGCATTGACGTGGACACGGGATAATGGATTCAGTCACAAGCAGGTCGATGACGGGGAGGGCAGACCTGGAAAATATAAGGCTACACCTCTTCTCATGCCCGATGGCAAGTTCGATGCCCAGACTACTGCAAGCAAGTTCCTGAAAAATTCCTGTGAGATCGATCAACACATTTCCAGGTTCGTTCATGACAAACTGCTGTCCTTTTCAGATAATGAAAGTGATACTTGACATGTACGCCCGGCTATCACCCAAGGGCGAGACGACGATTGTCTTCATATGCATAATATGATAATTTTATGCATATAGGAGGTCAGCCATGAGAACAACTCTCGATCTGCCTGAAGAGCTTCTTGCCCAAGCCATGAAAACCACCAGGATTCAGACCAAGACCAAGGTCATCATCACGGCACTTGAAGAGCTTATCAGAAAGTCAAAGTTGTCAGAGATTAAAAACTATAAAGGCAAGGTGGACTTGGATATGGACCTGGATTCAATTCGGGGGCGCTGATGGCGGTTTTGGTGGACACCTCGGTGTGGATTGAATATTTCAGGCATGGGGAAAACCTTGAACAACTGGATTTTCTCATAGATGAAAATCTGGTCGTGACAAATGACTTGATATTGGCCGAATTGCTTCCTTTTTTGAAAATCCGCAATCAACGAAAACTGGTGGCACTCTTGCGTGAGATTGCAAAACTCGAACTGGCAATCGATTGGACGCAGATCATTGATTATCAATATAGCTGTTTGAAAAAAGGATTGAATGGCTTGGGCATTGCTGACCTGATAATTGCACAAAATGCCAAGCAGAATAATTGTAGCATCTACAGTCTTGACAAGCATTTTGGCCTGATTGGAAGTATCCTGAAAGTTCAGTTGCTGGACTGATCAATAGGTGAAAAGCAAGCACTTGGCCCTGCCACTTGCCATCTGCAAAACCGGTCCGAGTTCACGGCCTCCACCAGTTGCCAGATATGAAGATTTGGCAGAGCAGGTTGATCGTATCCTGGTAGTAGCCTTCCGAGGTCGTCACCATCGCGCTCCACAGGGCGTCCAGGAAATCCTGGTGAGCCGAGCCTGTCACGACGGCAGCCGCCGCAAAGGGTGCGGTAAAGGCCATGTCGTTCCAGTCAGCAAAAGCATTCCCGTCGAGCCGGTATCCGGCCATGATCCCGCTTGGAGAACCTCCAGAAGTATCCTCGATCCAGGAGACCACCATTTCCAGCGCCGCACGCGCCCTCGGTTCCCCATAGTGAGCATAGTCCAGCGCTGTTCGCCAGGGCCACCGGCAGGCGTTGTAGCTGAACTCGCCGTCATGCTCGGATTCCAGGAAGTTTGCAGGAGCAGGGTCTATAGCGGAACCAACAATGAAATCCGGCATCAAGCCTGTAGCGGTGGAATGACCAGACTGAATGCGGGAGATGTTGGCGTATATTCGTAATACGACTTGGTCCCACAGTTCCTTGTTTCCCGAGATTTCCCCGAACAGCCGGCAATGGTCGGTCATCCAGTCGGAGGAGCGGCTGCTCCAGGGATCGTCGTCCCAGTCGCCCAGCAGAAGGTTGTAGGTTTGATTCGATACAAGACTCTCCTCTATTCCCAGGGTGATGATTCGCCTGGCCTCCGCCTCATAGTCATAGCGACCGCTTCCGCCCCACTGCCGCTGTGCCAGCGCCAGCGCGTAGGCAATATCCATATCGCCGTCGGTGGCGCAGTCGTCGTCTCCCCCCGGTGTCTCCTGACAGTCCACTAGCCAGTCCATCAGTTCGTGGTTCAGATTACTTCGATGGTCGTTGTAGAAATCCATCAGGCCATCGAAAATCTCTTGTGCATCGGGATCATGACCCGCCATCAGTGCCACGACAATCATGCCGTACCCATGAGCCTCGGAAACGGTCACTCCCTGGCGACAGGGATTTTCATATTCCACATAATAGCCCCTGTTACGGGAAGGGCGAAGGTAGGTCGACTTCCATCCCTCGTAGTAGCTTTCGACCTGGCCGTCTATCGTGTCGCGGGGCAGACTTGGGAGGATGCAGCCTGGGGAATACTGAACATGCTGGGGAAAAGGCAGGAAGGGGGACTTGCCGAAGTCGCCATCCGACCCCCCGTCTCCATCAATAGCCCCGTCCACTGCCTCGTCTCCAGAGTCCTGTACTTCGTCGCCGTCGTCCTGCCCGTAGTCTCCTGCGGCATGTCCATCGTCTCCCGTAACTTGTTCACCACTATCACCGCCCCCATCCGCAGGAACAGGAATTATTTGCCCACTACAGGCGTACAGGAATATGCCGATCACTGCCAAGCCGAAAGACACTTTTCTATAAAAACACTGCATCCAAGTTTCCTGAGCTAAAAAGCAGCGGGAAAGACAAGTATTGAAGACACATGGTGAAAATATAACAAATGTCCGAAAAATGTTTCAAACAGAATCTCAAAAAGAGGCAAGCCGCACTGAAGCGATCGAAGAGAGGATGGCGCTGCTCGCTAGGGCTGAGCATGGATGCAAGCAGATTGTGCGCTTGTCCTGCAGGTGTCACAGAGAAGGGCGGAGCTTGATTGCTGGGCTGGATGAGCCCATGAGCTACAAGGCAGGGATGTGCTGCTTGGTCGTATCTAGTTGAAAATAGCCTTGCTTGCGAATACGGGGGGCAGGCCGTCAGGTTGTTCCGGGATGAAGGGGATGCCGTCTTTGTCCGAATCGCCGCCGGTCTCGCCTGTGGGCGCGCCTTCAGATAGCTGCATGGATTCAGCAACTCGCTGGAAGAAGTCCACATAAATACCCGATGCTTCCACAATGCCACCTTCCATGGATGCTTCTCTCAGGGCCCCTGCCACGATGGCGAAGTTCTTCGGGGTGTATTGTGCCGTGGCTTCGCCCAGAGTCGTGGAAAAATAGTGCTGGGTGGAATCGTAGTAGTCGCTGATGAGCTTTTCGTATCCCGCCCTGGCGGCAGTGGAGTACTTCTGGTCTCCTGTGATCCTGGCTGCCACATACAGTCCTCTTATGGCCGCTGCCTGAGAGGCCAAATCTCCCTCACCGCTGGCGCTGGTTCCCGAGTCTACCTGCTTGAAGAACCCGCCCTGTCCGTCGGACAGATGGTCGATGATGAAGTCCGCCTGGTTGACTACCGCCTGTTTGGCCATGGCCTGCAGGGGCGTGCCGGCAAATTCTTCGACGAATCTTTCCAGCGAGACAATGAGGTATGCAGAGTCGATGGTGCTGACCTTGGGCTCCTGGCTTACGCTGCTGCCATCAAAGTTTGCCACGTCCACGTAGACTTTCCTGTCTGCATCGAAATGCATGGCATTGAGGTTCATGAAGATGGCCTTGCTGGTGCCCTTCATCAGGTCGTATGGTCCGGGCATTCCTGTCTCTGACATGGAAGCGGGGAAGGGGTTGCCGTCAAAGACCGCCTTGTAGGCAAGATGAGCAGAGTCGCTGGTGTCGCTTGGGTCCATCATGTTTACGAATGATGCGGTGCCCCACAAGATCGATGCCTGGTCGAACAGGTGACTGCTTGCGTCCGTGACTGCTAGGGATGTGGCCTTGGGCGGCAGACCTGCTTGAACCTGGGTCTCGGTGACCTTGATGCTGTGAGGAAAGTACTGGATTCCGTTCTGCGGATCATAGCTCATGAGGTCTATTGCGCCAAGTGCTGAGCCGTCATAGGCCAAGGCTCCGGTCAAAAACGCTATCTTGTTTATGGACTCGGCGGTAAGGACCAGCCCGATGAATCCGTCCAAGGAGTCTCCACCGATGAAAACGTTATTGTCAGGGTCGAAGTCAGGACTGTCGGGAAGATCTGGGGAGATGGTTCCGTCTGCGTCTATGCCATTGTCGTCAGCATCGTGAAAAGCGCTCAGCATGTCCTGGGCCCACAGGTACTGCTTCATCATGGATTGACCCAAGGCAGCAGGGTTCAGGACCATGTCCATTTTGCTGCGATCCCAGCGCAGCGTGGAGAAATCTTCCCACACGAACTTCTCGGCGTCTATGGCCTGGGGAAGGTGGGGATCTGCGGTGGCAAACTCGGCAAACTGTGGCCAGGGATTGCCCGGAGGAGCATGTCCAGCTTGGCTGGAGAACATCATGATGTTCTTCATCAGCTCGTCGTCTTCTTTGACACCGTTTGGAGCCATGGTCATGGAGCCGTCGAAATCATCACCCTCCATGGCAGCCATCTTCGAGATCATGGGCGCCCACATCATGTGCAGTCCGATGCCCGAGCGGCTGATGACAGTGCCCAGCTGGTAGCGGGAATATTCATAGTTTTCTATACCCAGGGTGTATGCCGCAGTGTCAGGAGAGCCCGGGACCATGGGGTCCAATTCTTCCAGGTCGTAACCCAGGGATTCCGCGAAGGGTTCGCCGCTTTCGTTTATCTCGTTGGCCAGCAGCATCTGGTCTGAAGTCCTGTATGTGTCGGCAATGATCTGTGGTGGTTTGAGTTCCTGCTTGGGGTCCGGTTTTGAGTTGTCGTCCGAGCTGCAGGCGGATGCTGCAAATCCAACAAATGCCAGGATGGCGAGGGTCTTGTTTGCAGAGTTCAACATCTTCATGGTTTTTCTCCTTTTCAGTGCAGAGGTCTGCATACACGAGAGACATTCTCGCTGTGAGTAGGGCCTCTGGGGTTCTATGGGTTTTTCCTCAAACTTGCTGTTTGTTGGTCGGCTATATGGTATTTACCTTACAGGGAAAGTCTGATTTTTTATCGAATAGCAATCCGTGGGAGGAATTGTGGATGTCAACTGAGAAAAAAAATCCTGGTAGTATCAAACCCATACACAGGGGCCCCCTGAAAGTCACTGACAAACCTAAACTGACCAACTCGCGCAATGACGCGGTGGAGATGAAAAACACTGCGGTGCTGTGTCGTTGCGGGGGCTCACGCAACAAGCCTTTCTGCGATGGCACTCACGTGGCCATCGGGTTCAGCGATGAAAAGTCCCCGGACCACCTGCCTGACAGACGCGATACATACAAAGGGAAAAAGATAACGATTTTCGATAACCGCGCCATATGTTCCCACGCAGGCTACTGCACGGACAATCTACCGGGCGTCTTTCGCATGGGTCAGGAGCCGTGGGTGGATCCCGAAGGTGCAGACGTAGACGAGATCATAAGGGTTATAGGCATGTGTCCATCAGGAGCCTTGAGCTATGCCATAAAGGGTGAGGAGCATCGCGATCATGAAGCCGAGCCGGAGATCCACATCAGCAAAAACGGTCCCTACCGTATCAGGGGTGGAGTGGAACTTGCCAAGCAGTCATGGCATGAGGGAGCATCCAGGGAACACTACACCCTTTGCCGATGTGGACATTCCGGCAACAAGCCCCTGTGCGATGGTTCCCACTGGTATGCTGCGTTCAAGGACGACGAGGCTAAGACCATCGCTGCTGCTGCCAAGGCTGCCGTCGGCAAGGCTGAAAAACAATGGCACAAGGTCGCAGGGGCAGATGAGCTGACCGAGGGGGAAGTAAGAAAGGCTACCGTGGGATCCAGCATTTTGGCTTTATCCAGGGTAGATGGAAAACACGGAGCGCTGGATCATAAATGCCCACATCAGGGAGGTCCCCTGGACCAGGGAAACATAGAAGATGGCGTCCTGCGCTGTCCTTGGCATGGGTACAAGTTCGATCCGAAGACAGGGCGCGGAATTGGAAGGGCGGAAAAGGCCACAGCCTATTCCGTGGATGAGAAAGAAGAAGGAGTTTTTGTAGAGCTTGAGCCAAGCGTCAGACCGGGGTGGACCGTCAGTCACGTGATGGCAGACACCATGGTCAACTGGGGCATCACTCATGTGTTCGGCATGGTGGGACACTCCAACCTGGGCATGGCAGAAGCCATACGAAACCTGGAAGAATCAGGCCGAATCTCCTACATAGGAGTCAGACACGAAGGTGCTGCGGCTTTTGCCTGCTCGGGTTACGCCAAGGCAAGTGGCAAACCGGCTGCCTGCCTTTCCATCGCAGGACCAGGGGCTACGAATTTGTTGACCGGACTTTGGGACGCCCACATGGACAGGGCACCTGTGCTTGCTTTGACAGGACAGGTCAAGGTCCAGGTCCTCGGCCCTGGAGCCTTCCAGGAGATAGACCTGGCCTCGGCCTTTGAATCCGTGGCCGGATTCAGCCAGACGGTTCTTCATGGGTCCAATCATGCGGAGTTGATGTCCCTTGCGCTCAAAAGCGCCATAGTGAACCGCAACGTCTCGCATCTTATTTTTCCCGACGAGGTGCAGGTCATGGACGCAGGAGACCAAGGACCCCAGGGGCCCGAGGGAAGAATAGACTCGGTGAGGATCTCGCCTCCGGAGGAATCCATCGCCTCGGCTATGTACCGACTCTGGCGAGCCAAGCGGCCTGTAGTGATAGTGGGCTTCGGGGCAAAGGACGGGATAGACAAAGTGATCAAACTGGCAGAGGCGCTCCATGCTCCGATTCTTACCACCTTCAAGGGCAAGGGACTGGTGCCGGACGATCATCCCCTGGCCGGTGGTGTACTGGGTCGTAGTGGGACTCCCATCGCCAGTGGCTTCATGGACGAATCGGATCTGCTGGTGGTCTTTGGTGCGTCTTTTTCCGATCACACGGGGATCGATCGGGCCAGACCAATAATACAGGTGGATTTCGATCGAATGGCCCTGGGTAAATTTCACCAGGTGGATTCACCCGTGTGGGGTGATATCGGGGTTACGGCCAAGGCCATGCTGGAGAGGCTGGGCGACTGGGCCAAGCCCGAAGACCGCAGGGAGCTTTTGAAAAAGCGTTGGAGCGATTGGCGCAGTGAAAAGGCGCGACGTATGGAAAAGACCAGGGGAAGGGGGCTGAACTCTGCCTTCGTGTTCGACGTGATGAGCCGTGTGACTCCTGATGATGCTGTTATAGCAGTGGATGTGGGCAACAACACATACTCTTTTGGCAGGTATTTCGAATGTCGCAATCAGAGCATCCTGATGTCCGGGTACCTGGGCTCCATAGGCTTTGCCTTCCCGGCTGCCATGGGTGCGTGGGCCGCTGTGCCACATCGTCCGATCATTTCCATAAGTGGGGACGGAGGTTTTGGCCAGTACATGGGAGAGTTTACTACTGCCGTGAAATACAAGATGAATATAACCCATGTGCTGCTCAACAACTCCGAGCTGGGCAAGATCTCCAAGGAACAGAGAAACGGTGGATGGCCCGTGTGGCAGACATCCTTGCATAATCCGAATTTTGCCGAATATGCCGAGCTTTGCGGGGGACGCGGTTGGCGTGTAAGCAAGGACGAGGAACTTGAAGCAGCCCTTCGGCAAGCCTTGGCCTGGCAGGGTCCGTCCCTGGTGGAGATCATGGCGGATCCTCTCCTGGTGTAGCGCTCACAAATAAATTCATTTGCGCTATTGTTTTCTTTGCAGTCCATCCCTGGATTTTGACTGCAAGACTATAAATCTTTCCGTAAATAAAAGAGATATGGGTGGTTGACACCTTCAAAAGAGAAGGCGAAAATGCAGCTTGACTTGTACAATTTTGTTTTTTGCAACCTGTGACTTAAAAACAGGTGAAATTGCAATCCCAGGGAGTGTGTCACCATGAGACAAACTTTACTTTTTGCTGTTTTGTCATTTTTCATTTCTTCCGCTGGCAACATGGTTTTTGCAGGTGACAAGTGCGTGGGCTGGATCGGCATTGACTCCGGTGATGTACATGGTGCAACTATTGAACTGGACGGGAAAAAATTGCATCAACGCACCCCTTGTACCATCAAAGAAGTTTCTTGCGGCCAGCATTCCATCGTCGTCTCCAAGCCACTGTACACGTCGTTCAAGGCAAACGTAAAAGTCTCTTCTGAAGATGTTGCCAAGATTCGCGCAAAGCTGAAGGCAAATTTTGGCACCCTTGAAGTTTTGACCAACCCTGGTGGAGCTGTGGTCACCATCGATGGAAAAAAGTCTGGCAAGACCCCCTTGAAGTTGCAGGTGGAGGCAGGCGAACACACGGTGGAGGCCGAGCTTCCTGACTACCAGGCCATGAAGCGAAAAGTCTTTCTAAAGAATGGCAAATCCCTGGTCATCAAGAAAAAGATGCTCCCGGATTTTGGGCAATTGGAAGTGACAGCAGGATCGGTGGCAGGGGCACTGGTGGAACTGGACGGGGATGCACTTGGTGAAGCTCCCATGAATCTGAAGAGGGTAGTTGCTGGAAAACACACCATAAAAGTGACGGCTGAGCTATACAAACCCTTTGAAAAGAAAATTGTCATCAAGCGGGGCAAGGCAAACAAGATCGTTGCCAGGATGAGACCTGCTTTCGGGACTCTGTCTGTGCATACCCGGCCGGAAGGGGGGCTCATTTCCATCGATGGCAAGCGTCAGGGTGCGGCACCGGCAGTAGTCAAGCTTGCACCTGGACTTCATGAGGTCTTGGCCACGGCCCCACAAGCGGGCCACAAGCCGGTCAAGGCAAAGGTGAAGATCAGACTTGGGGCAAAACAGGAACTGGTCTTGAAGATGCCTGTAAAGACAGGCTCCTTGATGGTCAACTCCGTGCCCTTTGGCGCCAGGATAGAGATAGACGGGAAAAAACGTGGCTCTGCCCCCTTGTCCGTAAAGTCCATTCCAGTGGGTATCCATGTATTGGTGGCCCGCTCAAAGGGGCTCGAACCCTTGCATGGACGAATCGAGATTGTCGAAGGCAAGCGTTCAGTGGTGGAGATGAACATCAAGGATCCAACCAGGTCGGTGTACAAGGTGCCGTCACATCCGGCAAGCTCTGAAAAGGTGGCGCTTGCCACAAAAAAAACAGTAAAAAAGCCGGCCAGAAAGATCGAATCCAAGCCAAAGGTGCTTGCCAAGCCCAAGGAGGCACAGGCGAAACCCAAGGTCGTGAAAGCGAAAAAACAGCCGGTCAACAAGACCACGAGCAAGCATGAGACAAAACCAAAACCCGATTATGTTCCTGACAGCTCTGAGGAGCATGAGGTGAATACTGAAAAGTCGGCCAAAGAGGCAGCTGGCATGACTGCCTGGAGGTGGGCTGCCTGGATTACGGGCGGAGTAGCGGTTGCAACATTTGTCACATCCGGCGCCATGTTTACCGCAGGTCTCGTAAAAATGTCCAAGGCTGACGATGCGTACAACAAGTATTTGAAGGACCAGACCGCTGCCAATGAAAAGGCATACAAGGATCTGGATGAGCAGGCTGCCACATTCCTGAATGTGGGCTGGGGTTTGCTGGGGGGGGCTGCACTGCTTGGTGGTGTGTCTGTGGTGCTTTTTCTCACCGAACCTGAGCCCGAGGTGGATGCGACCGGTCCTACGGACGGTTTCAGCTTGTCTCCGACTCCTGGTGGGGTATATGGCTCTTATACTGTTCGCTTTTGACGAGATAGCTTGATTGCTTGCGGCGTTTCGTGGAGGAAAAAATGAATCGGGCTATGACCTTCTATCTTGCATCTTTGTTGTCGGTGTGTGTTTTTTCTGCTTCATGTACATCTACCAGTCGACCTGAACTTTGCAAAACCAACGATGATTGTGCATCACTGGAGCGTTGCAAAGAAGGAGTCTGCGTGGAGGTGGAGTGTATTCACACTGGTGATTGTCCATCGGGAAAGTACTGCGTGGATTTTCACTGCATCGACAACCAGGTCTGTTCTTCTGATGATGACTGCGTGGATCCCACACCCGTTTGCGATACGCAGAGCGGTAAATGCGTTGAGTGTGTTCCTGATTGCACCGGAGTTTGCTGTGGTGATGATGGATGCGGTGGTACATGTGAGGATAATTGTGCACAGACGGATCGCGTCTGTAACGAAGAGACCTGCCAGTGCGAAGGCGAATGTGTGCCTGCCTGTGATGGCAAGGAGTGTGGTCCTGACGGCTGTGATGGACAATGCGGACCAGGATGCGGTGAAGGTGAAAATTGCGTAGATGGCCTTTGCCAGGCATCAGGATGCCAGTCTGATGATGACTGCGTGGCTCCGACTCCAAAGTGCCAGGTGGACACAGGGGCGTGTGTTCAGTGTCTTCAATCCGGAGATTGTGCCAATGGGAAAATCTGTTCGGCAGGAATTTGCGTGGAACAACCTACGTGTACGGATGACGATCAATGCGAGATGGGGCAGATTTGCGTGGATGGCGCCTGTGTAACAGGTTGTCACTCAGACAGGGATTGTCCTGCATCGTGGCACTGTCTGACGGACCAAGGTCCGAATGGGACGTGCATCGAATGCTTGAATGACGATGAATGTCAACCGGGCACGGCATGTAGTGATGGGCGATGCGTTGAACATTGTACCGAGGATGCACACTGCGCTCCATTGCACTGCGATCTCGATTCCAATCATTGTGTCACGTGCACCCAGGATGCACATTGCGATGATGGTAAGATCTGCGAGGATTTTTCATGCCAGGAAGGTTGTCGTACGGATGAGGACTGTCCAGGCGGGCATTGCAATCCCAATACCCTGCTTTGTGCCCAGTGTGTAACCACGGACAATTGTGCACTGGGTTCACTTTGCATAGATGAACAATGTGTTCCAGGCTGTCAGTCTGACAGGGATTGTCCGCAGGGGCTCATGTGCGATACTAACATGGGTGAGCATGGATCGTGCGTGGAGTGTCTTGGAAACGATGATTGCGCACAGTCCTTTCACTGTGTAGATGGTCTGTGCGAGTTTTTTTGCTCATCGGACAACGATTGTGAGGATCCTCGTCCTGCTTGCGATAACCAGGATGGTGTGTGCGTGGAGTGTACATCCAATGACCATTGCGTGCCTGGTACAATATGTGTGGACCTGGCTTGTCTTCCGGGATGTGAGAGAGACAGGGATTGTCCAGAGGGCCTGGTGTGTGACGAGACTGCTGGAGACCATGGCGAGTGTGTGGTTTGCATAACTGATGCAGATTGCCTGGAAGGACTGGTTTGCGATAACAACGCCTGCATCATCTCAGGTTCAGACATGGTCAGAATCCCTGGTGGTGCTTTTGTCAGGGGCTCTGTCGAAGGGCAGGGTGACCCTGACGAAGAACCACAAAAAACCCTGATCATGCCGACTTTCTACATAGACCGCACTGAGGTTACCAACGCGCAGTACCACGCTTGCGTAGATGCCTTTGCCTGTACTGAACCATCGGACACCACTGACTATGACGATCCATCCAAGGCCAGCAATCCTGTTGTGTTTGTAGACTGGGGCCAGGCAAGAGATTTTTGCCAATGGATGAACAAGTATCTTCCCACAGAAGCCAGGTGGGAGATGGCAGCCAGGGGTGATGATGGCAGGGTTTATCCCTGGGGTAACTCCTATCCCGATTGCGCAAAGGCAAATTTTTCCGGTTGCAGCGGCCACACCGCACCTGTGGGAACCCATCCGGCTGGGGCGTCTCTTTATGGTGCTTTGGACATGGCGGGCAACGTTTACGAGTGGGTCAATGATCGATATTCCGAGACCTATTATGCCGATGCCCCTATGGAGGATCCATTGGGGCCTGCGGATGGGGACCTGAGGGTGATACGAGGTGGTGGGTTCAGTTCCATGCCCGAGAACATTCGTGTGGCCAATCGTTCCTATCTTTCTCCTGATACGGGCAGGGAAGATCTTGGTTTCAGGTGCGCTTTGCGAGGAGTGCCTACCGCCGATTTTACCCTCAACCCGGAATCAGGACCGTATGCTGATACGGTTTTTGCCGTGGATGCTTCCAGTTCTTCCGATCCCAATCATTCCATTGATCAACTGGAGGTTCGCTGGGATTGGGAGAATGACGATGCATGGGACACTGACTGGAGTTTTGCCAAGACCGCGAGCCACAGGTATGCCTTTGGGGGAATTTTCAGAATCAAGCTGCAGGTGCGAGACCCGGATGGAAACGATGACATCATTGGTCACGACGTGGTCGTCGAAACAGATTCCGGCTGGGATGGCGCTTCGTGTACCTCTGACCAGGATTGTGCGCCAGGATTTGTATGTGTGTGGAGCGGGTTCGTGGAAACCGTGTGCCGGGAGGACTGCACAATGCTCTTCGACACTGATTGCCATATAGCGAATCGTGCATGTAGTTTTACTATTGGAGCTGATAGTCAGCTAAACTATGCTTGTACTGTAAACTGACAATTTTTTCCCATGAACAGATCGTGACATCAAGCCCGGGCAAACCAGAAAGATACAACAATACCCTTTAGCACTTTTCATGAGGAGATGCTTATGGACGCCATGAACAAACCTGGCAGAGCGTCTGGTGTTTTCATGTTCGCAACCATTTTTTGCGCGGCTGCTTTTGCCTTGGCAACTCCTGCAACATTTACCTTCCATGAATATTTCGTGTATGACGATTTCATCGAATCCCTGGAAGGCGGAGCCACATTGCATCTCGGTAGCTGGGATTATCACGACGAGCAGGGACATTGGATCGAGGTGCCAAGGGTAATAAACGGCCGGTTGGATGGACCAGGTGTGGTCACGGGCGGAGCTTTCAATGGCATGAGCGATGACCCTGGCTGGGTGGTAGTGTCCATAAGTGGTACTTACCAAAAGCTCGAAATGCGGGGAGCCGAAGATGACGGTACCCACAGAGGCAAACCTGGCGCTTGGGGACAGTGGGTAGAAGTTACAGATGCAGCCATTCCCCAGGCACTTTCTGATTTGCAGTTTTTGTCCTACCGCTTGACCCTGGGCCAGGGCGACAGCGTCACCCAGGTGGACCTTTCCTTGTCCAGGGACTTGAGGGACTCGCATCCGAGGCTGCTGGTGGATGATATTTCCGAGCTTCGCTCCAGGTGCACCGGAGCCCTGTCCCATCAATGCGAAATCAGCTCCATGTTCGCAAACTCCTCTCACCTCACGGCTTCTTTGGGCGACTACAGCGAATCCCAGCTGGCTCGCATTGCAAAGGTCATGGCTTTCGATTACTTGATGCACCAGCAGCAGGTCCATGGTGACCGGGTCAGAGAGATCCTTCTGAGGCTTGCGTCTTACGACAAGGCTCACTGGGTCGCGCTCAGGGACCAGGTGCAGGATCTGGGCCTGGGCTGGATCGGAATAAGCTGGATGCTGGCTTTGGACTGGAGCATGGACGCCTTGAAGGAACATCCCGGCGACCTACAGACCATAGCGGACGGTACGGCCGTGTTTGTGGATTATCTCCTGGAGATGTACAAGCACACGGATTTCAACAATCACTTTTACCTTGGGCGTGCTCCTGTACTGCTGGCGGGTATTGCTTTGTATGCAGAGGGTGTGAGGGACGAAGATGCTCAAAGATACCTGGACGAGGGTTTTGATTTTTTGTTCAACCACGAGCATCCGGCGCTGAATTCGGTTGCGGGTGACATGGGAGGGTGGCACGAGAGCCTGGGGTATTTCGATGGGGAGATGGGCACTCCGGTAATGGTGGACATGGATGGTCTTCGAACTGCAACGGGGCTGGATTTTTTCCAGGACTCGTCCTTCTGGAGAACTTTGCCCCAGTGGTACCTGGCCTCTACCGTGCCTTGGGACAATACCCTGGTTCACTGGGCTGATCAGGGCAAGGACCGGTGGTCCAGGGCCCTGGATGGGAGCGAGTCAGAGGGGAAGGGTACCAGGCAGTATTTTACGGGTCTTGAGAAAAATCTCCGCAGGCTTGGATATCCCGAGGCGCAAGAGGCGCAATATCTGCTCGATGACCTCATTGGTGTGTTTTACGACAGCGGCGACTATGCCGAGTCCTATTACAAGGTGCCGCATCTGAACGATGTCCTGTGGTACGAGCCAGGGCAAGGGGCTGTATCTTTGCCTGATGAACCTGCGACCTATCATTTCAGGAATCTGGGCGAGGTGATTTTCAGGGAGGGTAACTCATCGTCAGATCCCATGGCCATGTTCGCCTGCGCGCATTTTCGTGGTGGCCACCAGCAGTCGGACAACGGGCACTTTTCCATCTGGTACAAGGGCTACCTGGCTGTGGACTCGGGCTATTACGACCACTGGGGATCGTCTCATCACATGAACTACGCCAGAAGAACCATCGCCCATAACACGCTGACCATTACTATGCCGGGTGAATCGTTTACCGGCACGGATCACAATGACGGGGGCCAGTATCTGGGATGCAACACCGGCTATTACAATTCTCCGGAGGTGGACCCCGACTGTGATGCCTGTGACATGGTGCTCAGTACCCACTCCCAGGGGCCGTATTTCGATTTTGTCTCAGCGGACCTCACCGCATCCTATGCGGCGGAAAAAGTTCAGGCTGTGCAGCGGGAGTTTGTGTATTTGCGTCCGGATCTTTTTGTGATCCACGACAGGGTCACTGCCTCGGACGCATCTTACAAGAAGCGTTTTTTGCTTCATGGACAGAGTGAGTTTGTCCAGCGGGCAGATGCGTGGTCGGTGGACGATGGACAGGGGAGGATGTTCGTAAGGACTCTCTTGCCATCCAATCCTGAGATCGTGCAGGTGGGTGGGGCCGGGCACGAATGGGAGATAGATGGGCAGAACTATCCCCCATCGGATGGGCAGGACTTTGCCGGCACCCACCGCTTGGAGATCTCCCCCTCTTCCCAATCCGGGTTCGATGAGTTTCTCCACGTCATCAGCGTCACGGATCAGAGCCATGGGGAGATGGTAGACACCCGGCTTTTGAAGGCGAACGGTGCAAGTGGTGCGCTGGCACAAGACTGGCTCGTGTGGTTTGGCGAGCAAGGCACCATGGACGGATTGAGCTACGAACTGGATGCGGGGCACGCCCTGCACGTGGTGGTCGGAGATCTACATCCCAACACCGCCTATGATGTGCGGGTGGGAGACAGCACTTTTACAGAGTCCAGCGATGAAAACGGGGTCTTGTTTTTTGAAGATGATCGATCAGATCAACACTCCGTGTCCCTTGGTGAGGGCACATGTCCTGATGAGGATTCGGACGGCTTCGTGGACGCTTCCTGCGGCGGTACCGACTGTGATGACTCTGATGGCGCCATACATCCCGGGGTGGATGAAGACTGTACCGATGGGCTGGACAATGACTGCGATGGGCTGACGGATACTGATGATGATCAGTGTGGGGCGGAGCGGGATGCAGGAGTAGACGGGGGTCAGGACGCAGGTGCTGATGCTTCTGTGGCAGATGCGGGGCAGGACGCAGGCCATGTGGATGCCGGACCGACCGATGCAGGTGATTCGCAGGCAGACTCAGGTCAAAGCCCTTCGGATAATGGGCAGGCTTCAAAGAGCATCACCGGTGGATGTGCTTGTAGCAGTAGCTCTTCTAAAGGTCAGTGGGGATTTTGGCTCGTTTTGAGCCTGCTTGCCTTTGGGCGAAAGAAGTTCCGGCTAGCAGCTATTGACAAACCATAAATATTCGGCAAGGCGCCTGATGAGCCCAGATGCAATCAATAGGTG
The DNA here is from genome assembly GCA_027031935.1 of Myxococcales bacterium. Lineage (GTDB taxonomy): Bacteria > Myxococcota > B64-G9 > B64-G9 > B64-G9 > JALVPF01. Next base: position 28,091 of record JALVPF010000351.1, read on the forward strand.
AAAAGCAGGGGAGGTGTAAAAATGGAATCACAGCCCATAACGTTCATCTACAAGATCGTGTTCATCCTTTTTTTCATGCTTTTCTATTTCAAGCGCGACCTGAACCTCGATTTGGCAAACCTGCTTGAAGTGGTCATGTTCGGGTTACTGGGACTGGCGATCCTAATCGATGTCGTCCTCTGGTTGAGGAGAATGAAGACGCGAATAGCGAAGTTCCGCGCTGAACGAATCGGCGGCTGAGGACTTCGTCAGAAATCACCTCGCCAGATTCTGTTGAGAAACTCCTTCCAGGGAAATATGTGAATTCCGTCCACTGTTCGTTCCCGTTCGTCGAAGGACACCACGAAATACTTCTCGAGCAGGTTTTCTTCACGAAGAGCCTGCAATCCGCGAAGATCCCTGGTCTGACCACTTGGGTGGCACCTGTTTCCAACCTGTTTCCAAGCCTGTTTCCAACTTGGGTGGCACCTGTTTCCAGTAGCACCTGTTTCCAGGCCTGTTTCCAGCAGAAGTCTCGGAATATACTGTTTTTTTATTTGTTACCTCTGTCGTTAAATGTCATGACATTTAACGATAGTGCTGTCAAATGGGTTTTATGAATGCTTTGAAATACTTGTCTTTGCTGCCTTGGATAACGATCGGAACTCTGGTATCCTGCATGCATGGAAATATCGAATATGGCTGATCAGATGCAACATACATCAACACGAGGAGATAAGCCATGCTGCGTATTCTAGCTCTTGCATTGTTTACATTGGGTGCAGTGACCCTCTTGAACGCATGTGGAGGGGGCAGCGACAACGGAAGCGGGGCCTGCGAGGAATCCAACAGTCCCTACTACTGGTGTCACAACTTTCACGATACCAGCGATGAGACCGGTGAGGAGATCTGTACCCGTGTGGGCGGCGATTGGGTAGAGGGTAGCAACTGTGAGGATCTAGGCTACACAACCAGTTGCTCGGATGGATCGTTTGTTAAGCCATCGGGGAGTTGCCTCTAATTGCCTCTTGTTCTCCCTCTTGCCAATTGGGTCTTACAGACGCGCTGGCGATGAGGTCAATTTGACCTCCACCGCCCAGATTTCTTTTCCAAAGTCCAGGACGAGATCCACTTCATATTGATCGGATGTCCTGAAGTAGTATGCATTGAAATTGCAACCTGATGAAGAGAGTTCTCCTAGTGCCTGCTCGATAACATATCCCTCCCAACTGGTACCCACCCATGGCTGTGAGAGTAAGGCATTTTCATCTGCAACGTTCATCAAGGCATGTACGAGACCACTGTCACGCCAGTACAGCTTGGGCCTTTTGACCAGTCGCTTGCGTATGTTCGACTGATAAGGAGGAAGTTGCCTCAACAGGAATGCTCCCATGAGGTAATCGAGGTAGCTGTTGATAGTGTGATAGGATAGGACAAGACTCTTTCCCACCTTCAGGATAGCCTCCCCGCAGCCAATGTTGTTTCAGGACAGCATCGATTTTCAACTCCGAAAGAAGAAATGGTGTCAGAGCCCTACTAGAGCAACAGCCGGATAAGCCGCAAGACGTTTCCAGATCTCCTCTTGGATGATTCTTTTTATCATGTTTTGTAGTATAGAATATAATTTCTATTTTGCAAGTAACAGGTCACTTGTTCGGCTGAAATTATTGAAGGCGAGCAGATTACAGCTGTTTTCCAGGCAGAACCAGGCCTATGCTTGTCTTTACTGCCTTGGATAAAGATCGACTACTCTGGATTGAATCTTCAGGCGGGTAGAGGGTGGTAGCAGCAGGTCTCCTACTCGACGATAGAAGTAATCCTTCACGTTTTCAAAATCTTTTGCTCCTTCACCCGGCAGCGGTGCTTCTCGTTCAGCGTCTTCGAAATATGTCAGAGCGCGCAAGAGCAGCGGCTCGTTGAGCTCCTGACGATATACTCGGCGCATGGCAGCCATGGCTTCGATGATACCGAGCCCCTGTGTTTGCAAGACAACGTAGAGATCGAAAAAATCACGTCTGGTCCCACGGTCCAAGATGGCGTGGAGTTTGGTCGCGAGTATTCCGTCCCTGTTCAGTCTCCTGTCACTGGAAAAGTCGGCAAGATCGTCCAATACAAAAATCGACACCTTGACCCCATCGAGTAGAATATGCACCGTGTCATGGCTCTGTTCCAGGATTTCCACCTCAGCGCTGGATTTCAGGTTGGAAAGAAGGCTGTGTAAATCCCTTGCCTGCCGAACCGCAAGATCCACGTCCCGGCTGGGCCTATAGGGAGCAAGGCAGCGAACTGCCTGGCCTCCTATGACAAACCAGTTTCCAAGAGAATCCAGTATCCTGGCCACGTTTTGCGGAATCACCTCTTGTGGGTCATAGGGAGGTTTGTGTGTCATTATACCATACCTCGTGAGCGCATCACGGCAAGGAGCAGGCCCTTTGATCTTGGCCGCCAGGCGGGGAGAAGTGAAGCCTGGTAGAGATCGATCCATGGCAAGCCCGACGCCTGAGAGATGGCAGAAAGTGTGCCGTAGTGAAATGCATAGTAGACAAGTTGGTGTCCAGGAACAGGTGTTTCATGGTCCAGATTATACAGGGAGGCCCTGATGTCGTCGGGCAGATCCATGGGCTTATACAAATTGCCACGCATGTATTTGGCAAAATTATAGATACTGGAACGAGAGGGGCAGGGCAGGGATTTCACGGTGCAAAAATCTTGCAGCTCGCTCATGAGCTTGGTCATGGATGGGCGGTCATGAGAGAGCAGAAGCTTTCTGAGCTTGTCCTGTACAGGCTTGGGAAAACGACTCTGACCAGCGTCCCTTCGGCGCTGTTTCTTGCCTGGGGAAAAACGCCTCTCTGCATTGACAAAAGAGCTATTTAAATCTGACATATTCACAAGATAATTATGACATAATCTCAGAATATTTCAAGTCAAATCTCTTTTTTTGATGAGTCCTTTGAGCACTTTTGACCACTCGGGTTCTATGAAAGGAGATGTCAAGATAATACTCCCCCTGTCCCGATGTATCTTACATCGAGCGGCTGACCGCGTTCCAGGCGAGGTGCCTCCGGTGGGTGTATCACCGGCCAGTGAATGAATTGTAATATCGCCGTTTGTTCTGCTCTGCCCGAGGACGATTACCAAGCGAGAACGATTCTCCATAACAACCGGGAACCAGGCTTCTATCTGGGGATCTGTGTCCCATAGCTTTATTTGGTTCTCCAAGGGGGCATAGTCTGGCACTTGGGTCTTGTGTACGGACCACCGATTGGTCGGATGCTCACCCTTGAACCTTGTTCGCCTCTGGACAGTGCTTGCATGATTCACTCGCCTAGTGATATCAGGGCACTCGGGACGTGTTATGTTTCCCGCTGATATTTCTCTGGGTGATATCTCTCCTTTCTCTTCCACATTGCCAATACCGTGGCAGCAAGTTTTCGACTTATCGTCAGCTTCGCAAGATTTGGCTTCTTTCCTGATTCCAGCAGATGTTTGTAACGTAGGAATAAGGGATCGGAATACATCTGAGTCACTACTGTTGTTGCAGCAGCTTTGAAAAGGTTTTTCACTGCCCTGTTGTAATTCCGGTTCAACCCCCTTACCTTTACCACCGGAGCTCGTACCCACTCGCCGTTTTTGTTCATCACCCAATCCGCAGATGAATGCCTCACTATCCCAAAACCACAATACGACCAAAATTGGCGCGATGTCCGAAAACGATATGGTGTCACAACCTCTGCCAGTAGCAACGCAGCTCTGACAGGACCAAATCCAGGAGCCGTGATCAGAATCTTCATTTCCTTGTGCTTGCTTGCCTGCTTGATAAGCAGTTGCCTCGCCAGGTCTTTGATTCGTACCTGGTTCTGAAGATGTTCGTACAGCACGTCCAACCCAGGATTGTCGAGCCCATAGGGTAGTTTTGTCCCTGCCCTGAATCGGCTGCCGCCTGTAAAAACCCCTCGAGAACGATACATGCTTCTTATCCGGTTCTTCGTTCGTACCACATCGTTGTTGACCATTCGGTAACAATGGGCCAACTGCCTCAGGCGACAGAATTCCTTTGGTGCCTTGAAGGTCCTCCGCCCCAGACTCCCAGTACGTATCTGCTCTGCCAATCCACGCGCATCCAGTTCGTCGTTCTTGTTCCCTTGCTTCCTCTCCGGCCATATCACTGCGAGTTCTTCCACATGCGGCGCCATTATCTCCGCCAACCACTGGCTCTGGGTGCCCTCTTCCATGCACAAGTGCTTCCTTCCAGGCACCAGTCGAAGGTATTCCACCAATACCTTCCCATTCGTCTCTACCACATCGCTCCTTACTTCCCTCCCTTTCTGATCCACCACCACGAACGAACATGTTTGCGAATGTACGTCCAATCCGATATATCTTTCCATCGGTGTCCTCCTTTGTTCTTGGGACATGCCCAGGTTTGGTTGCCATGAACATGTTCCATTTCACCGGAGGACTCCACTTCATTTCTATTCCTTTTTCGAACTCGTCAGACGCTTCCTTTCGTATAATGTCTGGCAC
>JALVPF010000352.1 GCA_027031935.1 Myxococcales bacterium
CCATACACCCCTCGTGCACGTGTGGTGTTTTTGGGGACAACGCACCTGCCCATGTCTATGACATGGCCTGCAATCCAAGTCTGCAACCAGCACCAGTTCCTTGTCATGATGATGATGCAAACGCTCATCCGTGGGTCCGTATATCATGACCACCGGAGTCTCAACAGCGCGAGCCATGTGGACAAGCCCCGTATCACCACCCACCACAGCCGCGCAGGCCGATAACAAACCCATGGCATCCATAAGCTTGTTTCCAACGCACGAGAGAAGCTCCCCTTCGTGAATCTTTGAAAACTCCCTTTGCACAGACTCTTCCAGATCCTTTTCGCCAGGCCCACCAAACAAAACAGGCTCATATCCCTCATCCAGCAACATGGCAGCCAGTCGTGCAAAGTGCGCCACCGGCCAACGTTTAGTAGACCAGTTGGCCCCTATGCACAGGCCGATACATTTTTCGCCCTTGACTTTCCTGCCAGCCAAAAAGTCTCTTGCGTATGCAAGCGCAGCATCCGGAGCCTTCAGAACCGGCCTCGTGCTTATTGCTTCCACACCCACCGCACGCAGTAAGGAAAACTCCTGCTCCAACCTGCACGGCTCTTTCTTGTCGACGGCTATGGCGATATTGTAGGCAAAGCGACCAAATCCAATTCTAAAACCCACCCGAAGTTCAATACCTGACAGGTACGAAAGCAAAGCGGTTCTTGTAGATCGGTGTGGTGAAAGAAGCAGATCAAACTCGAGTTCTCTTATTTTCCTGGCCATTCTCAAAAGGCCGGTCGGACCCGAGTCTTTACCCCTCTTGTCGAAGACCTCTACACGGTCTACTGCAGGGATTGACTCTGCCAACTCGGCCCTTTGTGGCCTGACCAGCATTACAAGCTTTGAATCGGGAAAAGCTGCCTTGAGTGAATGCGCCAAGGGTGAGACGAGAATCACATCCCCTATGAACCCTGGCTGTGCGAGCAGGATTTTTTTAGGAGGCTTTATCATCGTACCCCTGGCATGGAAGACAGGATACCTTCGTACAAGGCCTGGACCTGTTTGAAATTGTTTTCCAGGGTATATTCCTTCTCCGCCCTTTTTCTGGCTTCCACACCCCAGTCATTCATGAGTTTCCTGTTGGACAAAAGCCTGATGAGAGACTTTGCCAGTTCATCCCTGCTGCCCTGCCGACACAGCAAGCCTGTCTTTTCAGGGATTACAATATCCGATAGCGCCCCCGTGTCCATGGCCACCAAGGGTTTTGCACAAGCCATGGCCTGCAGTGCAGCCCTGCAGGTACCATCATTGCCAGGAGCCAGCATCACCATCACATCCAGGCTTCTATACAAGCGGGGCAGGTCATCCTGGTATCCAATCACGTGAACCGTGCCATCAAAGGAAGTATCCCGGGCTTTTTCGGCTATCTTGTCTGCCCATTCACCCCTGCCTGAAATAATCAATCGGGCAGCGGGTAAAACCTTGTGAACGCTTCGCCAGGACTCCAAAAGCAACAGATGGCCTCGTCCCTTTTTGATCCTCGAGACCAGACCTGCCACAGGAGCCTGTTTTTCGATTCCCAGACTCTGCCTGAGTATTGCTCCACTGTCACCCGGAGTGTACTGCTCTGTGTCCACCACAGTCCTGATTGTTACCACCGAGTCAGGACTTGTTATCCCTGAGGAGACCAGTTTTTCAGCGTCCCTTCTGGACACGGCGATCAGTCCATCAGTCTTTCGCAGCAGGTGGGCCCGAATGGCACCTGAGCGAACTCCCTTGTTTAAAGTCCGGACTAACCTTGTCCTGGAATGGTAACTTCTCGACAGGGCAGCCAGGGAGTGCTCGTGGGACTTATGACAGTGGACAATATCAAAGAGTCCCTCCCTCCAGATTTTTCTAAGGTGTAAAAAATCCCGAACTTGCAATATGGGACCTGCCTTGACTGAAAGCACGAGGCTTTTTTCCAGGGCTATGCCCTGGCGTGAAGCCACGGACACGAGGTCTCCATGTCTCAGAGAGTCCACAGCAAGAGACACATGATGCCCTGCATTCACCTGAGCCTTTATGAGCGAAAGCAGAAGTTCTGCCGGCCCTGTATAAATGTAATTTGACAGCAGGTGGAGAATTCGCATGGCTTCCGTATACCTTGTTGCAGTTTTTGTCAGAGTATCACGAACCATGATGGAGATAAATTTAGCTATTGGCAAAAAGCTTTTGTCATGCTTGCATGTATGAAAAAAAGAATGTTTGAGGTTCTGTAATGCGAATATTGATCGAGGGCATTGGCGGAGTAGGCGGCATAGTCGCCGGAGAGCTGATACGTGCTGGCCACAAGCCGACTCTCGTAAGCGGCAATGCTGAAATAGCTGACAACATCGGACGTCGCGGATTGAGGGTAATAACCCCCGAAAAGTCCTTTGAGGTTCATCCCGAGGTGTTCGTCAGCTTGGACGATATTGAAGACGGGACCAAATTTGACGCGGCACTTCTAATCATGAAGGCCAATCGGGTATTGAAGGCAGCACAAGATTCACTGCCATTTCTTTATCCAGAAGGATTCGTGGTGACCTTTCAAAACGGGATCGTGGAAGACTCTGTTGCAGAGGTCACAGGCAAGCAAAAAGTCGTATCTGCAATAATCGGCTTTGGTGCCACAATGCACCAGCCTGGAGAGTACGAAAGGACATCAGGCGGGAAAATTCACCTGGGAGAAATGGATGGCCCACCCCTGGATCGCACAAGAAGATTGGGAAAAATCCTCTCAGCAGTAACAGCCATAGATCTGAATTCCAACATGCGAGGTGCCCTGTGGAGCAAGCTGGCAATAAATTGTATTGTCACCAGCATCGGTGGACTTACAGGCATGAGTCTGGGACAAATGCTTTCTGAGCGAAGGCTGAGAGACATATTCGCCGGGGTATACAGAGAGGTCATCGATACAGCCGAGGCAGCGGGAATCAAGCTGGAAAAAATCGCGGCAGACCCGAAACTGCTTTACGTTCCGACCAATGCGTCATTTATCACTCGTTGGTACAAGGACTTTTTGCTTCGCATGGTTGGAAAAAAATATGCAGGGCTCAAGTCATCCATCATTCAGTCACTGGAAAGAGGACGCCCAACGGAAGTCGACTTTCTCAACGGACAGGTAGTCCGTACTGCCAAAAAGGCAGGTATGTCAGTGCCCCTGAACGAACGTATCGTTGAGATGATAGGTGAAATCGAAAAGGGCTCCAGGCTTATGGGACTGGGCAACCTCAAGGAACTGGAGTCCCTGATGTAATCCTTGAGATTGGCCCACCATGGCTTCGATCAGGCATCTATTTCAGGGAATTTCTTTACTTAACAGGTAAAAAAGACCAGACTATCTTGGCTGTTGGCCGAATCGAAAAGCAAAACGATTCGGACAGGCAAAAGGAAGGGCGGTGTGTTATGGCAAAATCCAGCAGGCAGACTTTCAAGAAGCGCCAAAAAGAGATGGCAAAAAAGCAAAAAAAGGAAGACAAGGCGAGACGCTTGGCAGCACGGAGAAATGGAGGTCAAGCCGACGATATTGAAGAAAAACAAAAAGTCATTGAATATTCAAAAGATGAAAAACCGACCTTGAAGATATTTGTTAGCGGTGGCTCACACACGTCAGAAAAAAAATAGTCCAGTACGCCAACTACTTGCCTGCCTGTCATCTCTATATTCAATAAATCCATGCAGCCCGGGGCCGTACCGCAGCACCTCTCGCAGGCCCGCGGCAGGCGTAGCTGCCCGTAATTCTGATTTCGCGACTCACCTCGAACGACAATGTCGAGAGCAATGCGAATAAAGCAATCAGCACCTTTCGTAGGTCCGCGCAGACGGTCGGGGGCCCCCCGCCGGCGCGCAGCGTATGCGAGCACCGCCGGGGGTGACCGTCGTTAAGCAGGACCGTACTTTCGGGGTCGCGACTCACCATCAACCGACAATGATTAGAGTAATGCGAACCCGTCGAGCTTGCCGAGAAGCCCAGGGTAGCTAGCCACAGACAGGGCCGTACCTGAGAGTACATGAAATTGACAATTTTTGAAAAAGGCGACTATCCTCAACAGGACAAGAAAAGAAAGGCTTTATGCATATAGATTCGATAGCAAATTGGATTATCCCGTACTATGACAAAGAGGGGCATGCCAGCAGTTTAAAGTACGGGGAGCTGATGATCGAGATGGGAGAGGGGAGGCAATGTTCTCTTTACGACTGCCTGATTGAAGAGAGGGAAAAAGTCGCTGAATTCAATAGGATCGCCGATCGACTGAGCAAAAAAGTACGTCAACTAGATGAATTTTACGACTACATAGAAAAAGATCCCCATGAGTTCTGGCGCAAATCTCAGCAGAGACGGGAAAATCTTCACAAGCTGAAATTTTCCAAACGATTACAGGTGTTGATGGACTACTACACGGTCAACAAAACCCACGCAAACATTCTGCGGGAATTGACCGAACACATGCTAAGTGGATCCGAAGGGGATCATAGCGCACACCTTACCACTCTCATGCAACGTTCCCTGGACATGATGTGCAGGGTGATGAGAAAAATAGAGAGAAAGACAAAAAGAGCAGCAGCAATTCATTCCATCGAGGCAGCAAGAGGGGCCGCAAAAAACGGACTTAGAGCCATAACCATCATTCCTACGCTTCTACATGACGTGCTGGAAGAAGAACTGGATATTTGGACAGAGTTGCTGGTAAACAACGAACTCAAAGACCCCATCTATGGAGAGTGGCGCGGACTGAAGATGAAACAGGTCCCTCCCATGTTGCGTCACAAAATAATACAGAAACACATAGATGCTTATAATGATCAGGCTTCGGTCATTTTTTTCAAGATCGCCATGACCCTGTATGACCACATACGCTACTTCCCTTCTCCGGCGAGATATTATGAAAACCTGCATTCCATCATGCAGATTATCGCAGCACTTTCCCGTAGAAGAGACATGAGCTATTACACCTATCTTCAGGAACTCCTTTACCCGAAACCCGATGTCCCGCTGGATACCATGGAACGCAAAAGGCTCATAAGCGGACTGAGCGAGGAAATACCTTCCCCTGCGCCCTTGTTGGATGAGTACCTGCGTACGGTTCACACCTTTTACGAGACCACGCTTGGCCTGTATTCCTCCAAGGATGAAGTCCGAAGAAACGCCTTCAGAGAGATGCTCGCAAAGATTCTTGATCGACTGAACAACACCAGGGACATGGATCGCCATCTTGGCTTCTCCATACCGAGCCGTCTCTACGGCACTGGCTTCAAGAACATTTTCTTCCTCCAGGCCATGGAGGACAAATTCAGAAAGCCTAGTTTCAACACCGAAGAGAGACGATTGATCGAAGTGAAGTTTATCAATAAACCCAAAATTGCCGCTCTGTATCAATGCCTGGATGATATAAATTTCCTTGGAAGCGAATTTTTGGGAAACGAAATGATCGAATTTCTTTTCAAGGAGATCGACCGGTACCGAGGGAGCAGGGCTTTCAGACGTCTTACACCGCCGGGCAGGGCAGGATACTTCAATGGGCTGATTTACATGTTCAATGAGATTACCCTCGGCAGGAAGTCGAACCTGGTCGAACTCGAAAAGCAGAGAGACAAGCAGGCTGAAGTTCTCGTGGCATTCAAGGCGGTACTGGAATCATTTCTCGTATATCCATCCCTCGTCAGAGACGAACAACAGACAAGAGGCTTCAAAAAACTCAGCATGTCTTCTTATCGTCCCTACAGAATCGAGGGGATGGGTCCGAGTCTTGAGCGTCGATCGACCGCAAGAAAAGAACAGGCAATCGATCTGCTCAACCTCAAGACTTTCAGCAGAAAAATAACCGGCTGATAAACCACAGTGTGATCATATCCGGGCCTGGCACAGTGCATCAATAGGATTCGCGGGCAGACAGGGCATAGGGGAAGGTGAGGTCATAGGCTTCACCCTTGAATGATGGAAAGCGCCAATGCCTGATTTCCCTGATGAGGCATTCCTCCAGATAAGTCCCATGAAAATTCTCTGGTCCCACCGCCACTTTTTTGATTTTCCCATCGGGTCTTACTCTGGCTGTAATCAAAAGCTTGCCCTTGACCGAAGGATCCCTCTTGAGTTGCCTCTCAAAGCACTTCTTTACCTGTCTGGCATGACGACGAATTACCATGCGTATCTGGACATCTGTCAAGCGTTCGGGTCCGGCAACAACACCAGGAGCATGGGGTACCACCTCTACCTTGGAGCCAGCAGCACTATTCATCCCCGGAGTTACCTGGGAGTTAGTACTCGGAAATTTCAGCAATTCCATGGCCGCTGATTTTGCGCCGCGAGGCATCCTGGGCATTACCTCGTCTTTTTCCAGGTCCTGGTCCTTGTAAAAAGCAAGCAAGTCCTCCCTCTCTTTTTTGCTCTTGTACTGTGAATGCGCATGAGAAGAGTTTCCCGCGTTTTTGGACGAGGTGTAAGCGTTTTCCTTTTTGGGCTCAATCACCCATATGGAGTCCCTTATTCGCTTGGCATCCAAGTCGGAGACATTCCCGGAACTTGGGGTGGCTTTTTCAACTTTCGGTTTATCCGAGTGAGATGAATCATGCATGTTTGTGCTTATCTTGTTTGTAAACCAGCCCTGGCTAAAGGCCAGAACCACAAGAAGTCCAATTGTGAGCACAAAAGTACCAACCACCAAAATGCCCAATCCCAAACGTCGCTTATGTGAAGCTACACCAGCCTGTACGGCGATGACGCGCGAAATTTCTCCCATCTCCTCACGCTTGGCCACAACAGCCATGGGATCTGTCTGCAGAAGTTCATACTCGTCATCGATAGATTCCTGCATGAGACCTTCTGCGACCTCTTCAATAACGAGATCATCATCAAAATCATCCACCGGAGGCCCAGGCATGGGCTCGGGTTCGCCAGCGTCCTCCCGTTCCTCTTCGAAAACATTAGCAACTACGCGCTCTTTTTCCCTGAGCTCCTTCTCCCTGCGCTCCTTCTCCCTGAGTTCCTTTTCCCTAAGCTCCTTCTCCCTGAGTTCCTTTACCCTGCGCTCCTTGTCCCTGCGTTCCTTTTCCCTGCGTTCCTTTTCCCTGCGTTCCTTTTCCCTGCGCTCCTTGTCCCTGCGTTCCTTTTCCCTGCGTTCCTTTTCCCTGCGCTCCTTGTCCCTCCGCTCCTTGTCCCTGCGTTCCTTTTCCCTGCGTTCCTTTTCCTTGCGCGCCCTTTCTGCCTTTGCCTTTTCCCTGCGCTCCTTTTCCTTCTGCCTTTCTTCTTCTCTTCTCTGTTTGGCCTTTTTGCGTCGCTCCTGTGCCTCCTTCAGCGGAGGGGGCAGGGAGAGCAGATCCCTAAGTTCAGCAACCTGCTCGATAGGCAACCAGTCGTCCATCCCGTCACGCCAAACGAAATGATCGCTCGTGATACTCCCATCCCTTATGCCAACTTCCACGTCAAACAAGGTCAGAGGGCCCTGCTCGTTACCATCAAGGCCACAATACCAAACGGGCTCAAAAGAATCTTCCTGATCATCTTCAGCGAAACCACCCCCACCGCCATGGGATTCGTCCCGAATGACCAGGAGCGTGTTACACCTCTTGCAACGTACCTTTATGATCTTTCCGCGAATCTTTTCATCCGCGATATTGTACTTTGCGTTACACTTTTCACAGGTAAAACGCATGATGATTTATCGGACTACCTCCGTATAACTCCCACACTCAGCCTCAAGGGTCACAACAACTTCAGAAGCTGTTCACGTACCTGTTCCCTCTCTCCATCAGGGCTACATCTCAATGCTCGTTCCCACATCTCTACCGCCTTGTTCTTGAATCCCTTCTTCTGGTAAAGGATAGCAAGATTGCGAAGTGGGGCAAACAGGTCAGGCTTCAGCTCGACAGTCTGCTCATACTCTCGCATGGCATCATAGATCAGGTTCCTTGCCAAAAGCACATTGGCCAGAGCGTAGTGAATGTTTGCGCTAAAGGGATCCAGCCCACATGCCTGCCTCAGGACTGTTTCGGCCTCCTCGAATTTTTTCTCGCGATAAAGAGAGACACCCTTCTGATATACGGCATTGGCCTCCTCTAGCTTGGCTTGATCATCGGGAGGTATCTCCTCCGAGTCCAGCAACTCCCTTACGCGTCTCAACAAAGGAACCAGCCGGAACGGTTTTTCAAAATAATCGTCAGCCCCGTAGGCATCCTTTGCATCCAAGGCATATCTCCAACCCTTGTACACGGCGCTAATCATTATCACTGGAATATGGCCGAAGCGCTTGGAAGACTTTATCTTCCTGCAAATCTCAAAACCGTGTATTTCAGGTAACATGGCATCCAGGAGCACAAGCGATGGAGAGTGAGCCTTGACGGCCTGTAATGCTTCCAAGCCCCTGGAAGCTGTCACGACCTTAAAGCCTTCTGCCTCCAGGGCTTTCTTGAGCAGGTTTACGATGTCCACTTCGTCATCCACAACAAGGATGAGATGAGGTTCCTCGTCAGGTTCATCACCGGCAACCATCTTGGCAAGAACCTGCTCGTCCGTTGCCACTTCGGTTGAAATCTCTATATCAATCAATTCCTCCTCAGGCTCGATGACAACATCTGGTTCCGGAAGAACCTTGGTAACGAACTCTATGTGACCAGAAGGAGAAAAGCTCTCACCTCTTTCCCCCATTCTATCTCCGTAATAAAACTCTGCCTTTGGATCGCGTTTATGCAAGGCGTATGCCTCACGAATAACCTTTTTCAGCCTTGCTTCAAGAACCACATAAGGTTCAACCTTCTTTCCAGTGACGAAGGTGATCTCATCCACCACGGACTTATCCAGCGGATTTGCCATGCCAAGGATAACCTGCTCGGGCTCTATGGACAGGGGCAACACCATGGCATCCATGGCTACCTGTTCAGGCACCAGATCCAGGCTTTTGAGATTGATGACCGTCCTGGCAAGATCCACCGCAGGCACTCCCAACTGATCACCAAGGGCAAGCAGTAAATCCTCCTCGCTGGTGACTCCCATCTCCATCAATTTTGATGCAAGACGACCGCCCTCTTGTTGCTGCTTCTCCAGAGCATCACCCAGCTGATCCTGGTTTATGGTCTTTTGCTCCAAGAGCATTTTTCCAATCGGAGTCTTCTGGTTCAAAGCTAGGCCCTCCTTTGTCAAAGCCGGAGCAACAAAAAATCCGTGGCAGATTATCACTTTGGTGGTGGGCCATGCAAGCACCATGAAAAATTCTCCCATGAAGTCCACAAAGGGCCACTATCCATGACGTACAATCATCTCTCTAAGATCCCTCAATAATCATCGGTCTGTGTTGCGGTCTGTGAAATGAGACGAAGAGGGGAACATGTAGAAGCATATTCTGGTCTTGGCAGCAGCAATTTGAGTGTTATTACCACGGCTTGTGCAAGGATGTATCCATCAGGTGACCTGGTCTGACATGTTTCATGGCAGCCAACATGCTGCGCCTTATCCTCGGATTACCCTGCGCCAAACGCGACACCAGCCCGCGCATCATCTTCCTCTGCGGTTCCCGCTTGAAAGTCGTATGTGGGCATTTCAGATCCACCGGCGAAAAACCATATTCCTCCACCAGGTGAACCAGCAAATCCGCCTCGACATACACCAGCGGCCTGATTATCCTGTTGCGGCCGTCATCGGAGAGCATGTTTACACCCATGGACTTCAACTGCCCGGTAAAAAACAGGTTCAACAAAAGAGTCTCGATAAAATCGTCCAGATGATGCCCTAAAGCTATTTTATCGCACCCTCGTTCTTGTGCCAGATCGTATAAGAATCCCCTCCGCAGCCTGGAACACAGGGCACAAGGATTCGAGCCGGGTCTCAGCTTTTGATCCACTGTCTGTTGTATTTTCCGTTCAAGCAATTCCACCTCGAACCCATGATCGGCCATCATCTTCACTGCCCGCCTCGCCCCCTCCCGATCCCAACCCGCATCCACCATGACGGCCACCAGTTCGAAATCGAACTCGAATCTCCTCCTGTGCATATCCAGCATACGCATCAGAACAAAGGAGTCCTTTCCACCGGAAATCCCCACCAGTATCCTGTCACCTGGCTCTATCATGTGGAAATCGCCGATGGCGCGTCCCACCCTTCGCATTACCAGGTGTTCCAGGTCGGAGGCTGGCTTTCCCTTCCTGTTCGAGCCCACCTCACTAGCTCCTTTTCGTCTTGCGGCGACGCCGAACAAAGTACCTCACCAGCGTGTATACCGCGACTACCACAGCCAACCAGGCACCATTGAGAGGATGGCCAAAAAGCCTGTCAGTTCCAATGATTCCTATAAAAGGTTTGCCGTCGAAGAAGTTCCAGGCGAACAAACCCAATGCGATCAAGGACCAGATTGCAAACGAAATCACCCGATTACCTCCTTGACAAAAATCTGTCTCCGTGGCCACACATGATGTTGAGCCAAAGCTCACCATAGGATAAAGTCGAACTATCATGAACCGTACTTATTTGACTACCATATTTTCGTTGGCCATCACAGTGATGGTCCTTGGCTGTGCACCAGCTTCCGCTGAATCAAAGACCTCACCGAAGACACCTTTTGTGACGACAAGGCAAAGCGATGCCACTCATTCCAGCGCCATAGCTTACCATCACTACCTCAAGGCCCGCATCTACATGACTGACGGACGTTTGAGCCAGGCCCTTGACGAAATGAAGCACGCGCTGATCTATGATCATAGCTCGGCGTATCTCCACGTGGTTTTAGGTGATCTCTTTGCAAGACAGGGGCTATGGAACAAGGCAGACCAGGAGGCCACCAAAGCCCTGGAGATCGACAAAGACCACATAGATGCCCTGTTGTTGAAGGGACGGGCCGCCATACACATGAAGCAGTTCGACAAGGCCATCGACTTCTTCGAAAAAGTCACGACCCTCGAACCGAAGAGTGTCCTTGCCTACGCCAGCCTGGTCACCATTTACCTGTCTCAAAAGGAAAAGAAGAAGGCTGTGGCCACGCTCAAAAAAATGGTGGCAGCCAACCCTGACTCGGCTGAAGGGTTTAAAAAGCTTGGTGATTTATTCTTTGAGCAGGGAGATGAGGACACAGCGGAGAAATACTATCGCAGGGTGCTTCAGCTCTCGCCATCGGACACACAGACCACGTTGACCCTGGCGGGAATCCTGGAACAACAGGGAAGATACGCAGAGGCCATCAAGGTCCTGGGTGAGGCATTGGCGTCCAGCCCTGAAGACCCCTACATCATGGCCTTCATGGCAAGGCTCTATCTCAAGGATGGAGACAACAAGGCTGCATCAGCATATATAACCCAGCTACGCTCATCCGATCCGTCCAACGCAAGCCTCATAGCCAGGACCTATGCTGAGATAAATCACCACAAGGAAGCCATAGCCGAGTTACAAAAGGTGCTGAAGGACTATCCCAACGCACATAACGAACGACTCTTGCTGGCCATTTTGTTCGAAGAGACGAAACAGTGGGACAAGGCCATAAAAAACCTCGAGATGATCCCTTCTTCCTCTCCCCTCTACCCCACTGCACAGAACTCCATAGGGTACTGCCTCGTGCGCAAGGGACAACAGGACAAGGCCCTGCTTGTTCTTGAAAACGCTTTGAAACTCTCCGATTCACCCGACATGATAGGGCGCATATATCTCAATATCTCACAGGCCATCTCCAAGCTCAGAAAGTTCAAGGAAGGTCTGAAACAGTTGGACCAGGCAATCTCCAAGCATCCTGATCTGACCGATCTCTATATTGCAAAGGCCAATTTACTTTTTGATGCGGGCAGAGGGGCAGACGGTGTAGGAGTTCTCAAATCCATTCTGAAACGATATCCGACAAACGTAAATGCCCTCTACGCATTGGGCGCCTTATACGAAAAGATGGGCAAAATCGAAAAGAGCATACAGGCCATGCGCCGGGTTTTGGCCGTGGAGCCCAACAACTCCGCTGCCTTGAACTTTGTTGGTTACACCATGGCAGACCAGGGAAAAAACCTCGATGAGGCAGAACGACTCATACGCAGAGCGCTGAGACTGGATCCGGGCAGTGGAGCCATAACTGACTCACTGGGCTGGTTGCTGTACAAGCGAAAAAAATACGATCAGGCACTCGAGTACCTCATGCGGGCAGACCGCACAACTCCTGGAGAGCCGGTGATAATGATGCACGTGGGGGACGCTTATGCGAAACTGGGAAAGCAAAAAAAGGCAATAGAATATTACCGTCGAGCCCTGAGCGCGAATCCCGAAAAAAGAGACCGAGAAGAGATCCTCAACAGGCTGAAACAACTTGGGGTTTCACCTAATCTATGA
>JALVPF010000353.1 GCA_027031935.1 Myxococcales bacterium
ACCTTGACACTCACCGCCCACCCCGCTTGCGATGGCTAGTCAATCAAAGTATGCATAGTCTTTTCTGAATACGCTGACACTAAGCAACAGGAAGTATTTCGCTTTTGCCGCCGTCAAAATCAAAGGAGACTTTTATCTTGCTTTTTGGTGTAAGCGGTCTGGATAAGTAAAGTAAGAATAACGCCAGTATGGAAACATTCCTGGACTGGAATTGGGAGTGATTAGTATTGTGAACTCACTGAATGACTTCCACCTGGGGACTTTCCGCCGGGAAGCGGGCCTTGATGTAAACGTCTCCCAGTCCGTCTCCATGGTCTTCGAACTCGATGGGGCTTACCCATACATCCCGTGAACAGTCACCGTTTACGCATGCACTTGAATCCAGGTGATGGTGTACGAAGTACCAGTGCACACCGTCTGGACCCAAAACTGCGGTTCCATGCCCAAAGGCTTGCTGCTGACTTGGGATGAGGTAACGACCCACGAGGCGATTGGAGTTCGTGTAGACGAGTTCCTCCACACTGTGGGCTGCAACCCAGTAAACGTGGTAGTAAGGAGAGTCCCACAGGCTACCGCTTATCAACAGATACACCCAATCACCACGGCGGAATAAGCTGGCGCCCTCGGTCACCCCCCATGAAAATCCGTCACGCGTGAACTCTTCTCCATACCGTCCCTTTGTAAAAGACAGCATCTCGCCACACCTGGCACAATAGGCTGCCAAGCGGGCCAGGGTGTCAGAATCGTGAGGATTGGCTGCAAAAATTTGCGGAACATTGGTATCACACTTTACGGCAAAGGGATCATTCCCATCCAACTCTGTTATATGCATGTGTTCGCCGTGGTTCTCCTCTTCCCAGGAAACCACAGGCGGGCTGTTGGTAAACCAGCTATAAGCCATCCACCACCTGCCGGTGAGAGGATCGTGAAAAACATCGGAATCCAACCTGACTATGTGATGGCAAAAGCCGCCTTGGCAGTTGGTGGAAGAATAGTCAACACTGTGGGGGATGTTGAGTCGAGTGTCCGAGGAGCAGATGTTCGGGTTTGCGCCTGAGGGGAAAGGCTCCCATGGGTGGTCGACCATGGCAAATGGACCGCTGGGCGAAGATGATGATGCCAGATAGACTCCTCCATCATCGTTGTACCCGGGACACGGCGTTTGGGCTGATGCGAAGCGGCTGGCAGAAAATCCCAAGAGGTAGACTCCATTGGAAATCCTGTTTATATGTGGTGCCCACACCGAACAAAAGTGTCCGTCGTTTATGTCCAGAGAGTTGCCTGGAGTTCTGGACTTGTTGAACGCTCCAGACGGTAGCAGTGTCCAGTGTACCAAGTCCGTGGATGTGTATATGGGTATGTCTCCCGAGTTATGCACGGTGTGCACCAGGAAGTAAACCGCATTGCCCTGGGCATCGGTTTCTCGCAGAACATGAGGGTCCGGGCCATCTCCAGCGATTACAGGATTCGTTGTTCTGACTACGCATTCGTTGTTTTGACCACAGACCTGGCCATTGGGACATGCAATGGGGTCCAGTTGGCAGGAGACATCACGTTCGTTACCGCAGCCGTCTTGCTGATGCTTGGTGCCGGAGCAGCCTACGCACTGGGTGGGAGTGCAGTTGCATGAGGTCGTATCCTGCCACTGAGGGTTGCAGCCTTGGCATTGAGCAGAGACGCAAGCTTCAGGGCATGTATAATCCGAGTATCCGTATTCGCAATCACCATCGAGACATGTTCCTGTCTGCTCGAATTGACGGAGCGTAATACCATCATCCAGACACCTGTCAGCAGGAGGGCTGTTGCATACTACCCCGTCACAGGGATTTGCCTCTCCATCGTCTCCTGCATCGGTGCCTCCGTCTAGGCCGGCATCCAGGTCACTGTCTACGCCGACATCGGTGCCTCCGTCTTGGCCGGCATCCAGGTCACTGTCTTCTCCTGCATCGGCGCTCCCGTCTTGGCCGGCATCCAGGTCACTGTCTTCTCCAGCATCGGTGCCCGCGTCTTCGCCGGCATCGACACCTCCGTCTTGACCTGTATCCAGGTCACAGTTTTCGCCTCCATCGACCTCACCGTCTTGACCTGTATCCAGGTCACTGTCTTGGCTCGCATCCACAGAGTTTGCATCTGCTTCTTCGGAAAATACTGTTCCAGTACAGCTGATCGTCCAAAGGGAAAGGAAAAATGGGACCACAAAAAATTGCACAATGATCCTCATGATATTCTCCTCATCATGGTTTGCTGTGTCAGGCTTATGGAAAAATTCTACCATTAGATACATGAAGATGTACACCCTCGATAGGGTCCATTGAGTCGAAAAAAAACCCGCAAGATCTTTATCTTGCGGGTTTTTGCCCTGCCGGCGGACGGAGTCGAACCGTCACGGAGTCTCCCCCACTGGATTTTGAATCCAGCGCGTCTACCAATTCCACCACGCCGGCTTTTCAAAGACCTAAAAACAACGGGACAGAATTTATAAATCCTTTGACCGCCCCAGGTCAAGTATTTTGAGCACTCCCATGAACTCTACTACCCGATGGTCATGTCATTCTCCTGTGGTTGTATCTGAGTATAAACAGGTTCCAGGATCTGGACGCTGCCCTATACTTCAAATTGGTTCAAAGCCCAACTTCACATCCATCTGACGTAAAAAGTGGGCGGATGGATGAGGACCTGAAGGAAAAGCCTGCTTTCGACATTTTTTCTGCCTGGTCCAATTGTTTGAATTGAATGCAAAAGTGTACGGTTGAGTGAAGACATCTCATGGTGTCATTTGAGAAGCTTCATCCTCTTTAGCCAGCGTTTGAATTTTTTGAAGGAACTCAGCTTGGGAGCAGGAGTGGAGACGGTATTGATGGAATCTTCAGCTTCCGGATTCGCGATGTGACGAATGTCGCGTAAACACCTTGCGCAGATGTTGCTCCCCTTGATGTTTGGCTCCCCGCAATAGGGGCATGGAATTTTGTCCAGGTCCATCTCGACTCCTCAAATGCCTGACACCTCCAGCTTGCCGCTTCAGGCGATTGATTGTGTAATGTTTGCCGCAGTGGATCAAGTTGTATTAACTGATTTCCCCATAGACTTGAAAATTTCATATCGGAAATCTGAGACTTTTCGGTTCAGATTAGGGACGGAGGTAGATTTCAAATTCGTAACACCCTAAAAATAAAGAATAAAATATTGAAGCACGACAGATGTGGCAGTTGGCACCGGTTTTGCTTCTGTTGGTGGTGTTCGTTACAAGGTCAGTTATTTCTGGAGGCTCGAGTTTTTCAAAATGGATTCCTGGAGGATAGAAATGAACGGAATGAAAAAAATAATGAGATTGGCTGTGGCCGTACCGGCCTGGTTGGCTCTATGGCTGGTTTTGGCTGGTGCAGACAGGGGATGCTATATTATAGAACCTGAGTGCAGCTCTCTCAACGAGCAGGCATGTTCGGCAGACAATTCCTGC
Organism: Myxococcales bacterium; assembly: GCA_027031935.1. GTDB lineage: Bacteria > Myxococcota > B64-G9 > B64-G9 > B64-G9 > JALVPF01. The sequence continues at coordinate 3,458 of JALVPF010000353.1, forward strand.
CAAGCCGTATATGGTTATGATGACAGCATTTACATGGATGGTGATGATCCTGTACCTGTTTGCGGTGAAGCGACAGGCACCAGATGCATGGAGCCAAACCTGGTTTTTCTCCAATGTATGGACGCTGACGCCAATCCCTGCGAAGGATTGGAAGAGCAGGAGTGTTGGCGCAGGCCTGTGTGTGAAGCAGAATATCTTCAGACTCGTTACGATTGCATGGAAAATGAGCGGTGTATGGGAGAGGAGGCAGAGTATGTTGGCTGTCATCTCCGGCAGGATGAATGTCAGACTGACATTGACTGCTACAACAGGCCTGTGGATTTTCAGGACGTCTGTGAAGGAATGTTCTTCACCTGCGAAAGTGGCCGGTGTGTAGAGCATTGTGAGCAGAACGAATGCCGCTCGAACGAGGATTGTGCTGAGGGCGAGTACTGCGTTTTCAATGACTGGTGTGATGATGAGGAGTGGTGTGGAGTTGGACATTGTGAGCCTGCCAACACCGGCTGCCAGAGCGATGACGAGTGTAACATCGGCGAGAGATGTGAGATTCGTTGTGGTAACGGATGGTGCGAAGGCCAGTGTGTGCAGGATGAAACATACTGTGACTCTGATGAAGACTGCCCGGATGGATTTTACTGTGAACTCATGGATGGTTGTGCTCCTGGCTCAGAGGATTGTTATCCATACGGTGTCTGTGTTCCACAGGAGCAAGGATGCCAGTCAGATGAAGA
>JALVPF010000354.1:0-351 GCA_027031935.1 Myxococcales bacterium
CCAATTCCTCTAACCTGCATGAATAAGGCCCGTTCACCTTCGAGGCCAAGTTCGCTTGCCTCAGCCTGTTGTTTTCTCGCGGCAGCTTCGTTTCGGAGTTCTTCTTCCTCGTCGGCTACGACCCGGGCGGCTGAGCGCTGCATCTTTTCTGCCATCTTGTCGCCAACCCCAGGCACCTCACACAGGACCTCGATGTCTGACATCATGACATCTCTGGCGGAGCGAAAGCCATACTTGTAAAGAGTGTCTATGAGAATATCTCCAACACCCTCGATTTTTCCGAGGGAACGCATGGCGTTGTGCCACATCTCGGCAACCCTGGATTCGGAGTTGATATCCAGTTTCTATCCG
>JALVPF010000354.1:361-4158 GCA_027031935.1 Myxococcales bacterium
CCGGTGAGTTGATCAGCGAGCCTTACGTTTTGTCCTTTCCTGCCAATGCCAAGGCTCAACTGGTCATCAGGAACGATTATTTCCATGGAGTGGGTATCTTCGTTTATTATTACCCTCGACACTTCGGCTGGTGCCAGGGCATTGCAGACGAATGTCGCCGGATCAGGACTATAGGTTACGATGTCTATCTTTTCACCCCGGAGTTCCTGTACGACCGCCTGGACTCTGGAGCCCTTCATCCCAACACACGCACCAACCGGATCCACATCTGCATCTCTCGACGAAACCGCGATCTTGGATCTGGCTCCTGGCTCTCTTGCTGCTGCTTCTATGGTGACGATTCCCTCGTCTATTTCGGGTACCTCCATCTCAAAGAGCTTGATGAGCAAACCTGGTGTCGTACGGGAGAGTATGATCTGGGGACCACCATGTGGTTCTGACAAGACGTCCAGCACATAAGCCTGTATTCTGTCGCCAGGCCTGTAGGTCTCCCTGGGGACTTGCTCTCTGACCGGCAGCATGGCTTCGGCCCTGACCAGGTCAACGATGATGTTGCCTCTTTCGAATCGTCTCACAATACCTGTGACCAACTCGTCCTTGCGATCCCTGAATTCTTCGTAGACTATTGCGCTGTCGGCTTCCCTGACTTTTTGCAAAAGAACCTGCTTGGCGGTTTGAGCGGCTATTCGACCCAGATCCGAAGTCTCCATCTTCATGCCAAGGGAGTCTCCCATCTGCGCTTCAGGGTCAAGTCGAAGAGCTTCTTCCAGTGAGATTTCAAGCGCTGGATCGGTGACTTTTTCAACGACTGTCTTGAACTCGAAAATCTCGATCTCTCCGAGTTCGTCATTGAAATGGACTTCCAGGTCTCTGTCCATTCCATATTTTTTCTTGGCTGCGCTAAGGATTGCAACCTCCAGCGCCTCGATCAAGATTTCCTTGTCCAGGCCTTTTTCCTTGCCTACGAGTTCGATAGTCTGGTTGAGATTGGACTGCATGGGAGTCTCCTAAATCATCAAACACCCGACTTGGCGGGAAATCCGTCCAGTTCGGGTACCAAGTTTGCCTTTTTTATGTTCGACAGAGCTATTTCAACTTCCGTCCCATCAACTTCCATCATCACTCTCTGTCCTGCCAGCCTCTTGAGGATGCCCGTGAATTTTTTTCTGCCATCGACGGCCTGAGCTGCCTTGAGGGATATCCTGTGACCGGCAAATCTTTCAAAATCCGATTCTTTTACGAGAGGTCTGTCAAGACCGGGAGAGGACACCTCGAGCCTGTATTTCGAAGGTATGGGATCTTCCACGTCGAGAATGTCTCCAATTTCCCTGGACATGACCTTGCAGTCTTCCACCGTTACCCCGCCCGGCTTGTCTATGAGCACCCTGCAGATGGCTCCACCTGCTTCCCGGTGATACTGCACCTGAACGATCTCGAATCCCAGCTCCAAGGCCACAGGATCGGCCAGGACCTGGATTTGATCTTCGATGCGTTTGGTGGTCGACATTTCTTTCTTTCTCCTCAAATCCTTGAGCAATAAAAAAAGAGCGGGCCTCGATGGCCCACTCTAAGATGTAAAACTCAAGAAGTGGGCGCAACCTAGCAAGCTTGTTCGGAGAATGCAAGATCTTTTTTGCATTGTCGGACCGATCTTGACCAAAATGGTTTTTTGGAAGTACCATTTGCCAAGCAATCAGCTATCTTGTTTTTGGAGTGAGCATGAATCTTGTAGGTGATCCTGATGGAGTTGAGCAGCTGCGCAAGGTAGGCGCTGAACGAAAGGAGTTTCTCAAGTTTTTGATAACAGAAGCCAAGACCAGTTTGGCGAGAAGAGCAGAGTTCAAGGGAGAAGATGGTCGGCGCTGGGTGATAAGCTACAACGCGCAGGTGGACGAACTAAGTGTTGCAATAAAGGAACAGTGATAAATTCAATATTCACCAGATAGAGGTAGAAAGATGCCATTTTGTCCGGAATGTCGTGCAGAGTATAGGCCTGGATTTACAACCTGCAGCACCTGTGGTGTGGACTTGGTGGACGAACTTCCCGAGCCCTTTGACTTTTCAGATGAGAACATCAAGCAGGCACTAGAGGGTCAGGACTTGTTGCCGGTTGTACGAGGGGAGTTCGAGGTTCTGAAAGAAATACGCGTGTATTTGGCGGAAAATTCCATAGCCAGCCTTGTGCTTGATGACCCGGACGCCCCGGTGCAGCCAGGCCATCCCAAAAGGGTGATGCTGGTGGTGGGAAGCGCTGACGAGGAAAATGCCAGGACTGTCTTGGGTGACAAGTTTGAGGAGATGCTCAAAGAAGAAGGCCTTTCTGCAGATGAGGAATTGAGTTACGACAAATGCCCTGCGTGTGGGCACGAGGTGGCCGAAAACGAGGAGGAGTGCCCGGAATGCGGGCTTTTTATAGGAAAAGCCTGAGCGCATTTTTGCTCTCGGTTGCACTGCTTTTCGCTTCTTCTGCTTTTTCAAAGGGCAAACCCGAATTTCTTCCCCAGGATGGTTGTCTACCTGCAGACGGTGGTCCTGATGTCCGGGTTTATTTTTTCAACCCGGGTAAACGTTCTCTGGAAGCTGGAATCAGGGCCTCCGTTGGAAAAATCAGATCTGTAACACATATGGGAATGGGTTTGTTTTCGGTTAGTTACGTACCTCCGTCCCTGAAAAAGCACCAGAAAGTGGTGTTTTACGACAAGGGCTGGGGTGCAAAGAGAGCTTTCGATGCCTGTCCCGATCCCGCGGGGAGAATCTCTGTAAAAGTGAACCCCGATCATCTTCTTGCTGGTCAGGGTCAGAAGGCAAGGGTACTGGCAAGGCTCACGGACAGCCAGGATAATCCTGTGGAGAATGCAAGGCTAGAGTTTACTTCCAACATAGGTTCGGTGCTTTCGGTCAAAGAGTTGGGTGATGGTGCTTACGAGGCCATCTTTGTTCCCCCCGCAGATCCATTTCCCCAAGCGGCCATAATCATGGTGGCTTGGCCAGGGGGTAGCCGCTACCACCGGGTGGCGGTTGGCAGGGCGGTGATCCCCATTACGGCCAGGGTTGAGCTTCCAGGGAAAACAGCACCTGGAACAAGAATGAAAATGTCGGTGGCCGGCAGGACCTTCGGGCCCGTGACCGCTGATTCAAAAGGCTCTTTCAAGTTGCCCATTTTGGTCCCACCCGGGTATGGCACCGGTCGTGCGACCTCTGTTGACAGGGTCGGAAACAGAAAGACCAAGGTCGTCAATCTGTATCTGCCCGAGACGAATCAACTGGGTATATGGGTATATCCCAGGCGAGTGGTGGCTGGAGCGGGCAACGTTTGCCGCATATTGGTAAGCACCATAAACAGATTTGGCCATCCTGCGGATTTGAGCAGGAAAGGAAGGGGCCTGAAGATAGTCGCAAAGAGGGGATCCATTCATGGCTTGAGGAGGATCTCAAAGGGGCTGTTTGAGACATACTACATTCCGCCAAAAACAGTGGGCCATGGAGATGATGAAATAAGCGTGAAATTTCCAGTGGGTGGATACAAAAGCTTCGCAAAGGTCAAACTGGAGTTGTTGCCTGGACCTGCAACAATACTGCAATTGTCCTTACCTGAGTTACTTCCGGCCGATGGAAGATCCCGGGCTTTGCTCAAGGCAAGGATTTTCGATGAGCTTCGAAACCCCGTAGGCAGGCAGGTGTTGGAGTTGACCAGCACCGTAGGCACCCTTTCGAAACCCGAGGAAGAAGCCCCGGGTGTTTTTTCTGCTACCTTGATGGTCGAACCTGATCCGCCGACGTGGCAGGCGGTAATAAGA
>JALVPF010000355.1:0-1730 GCA_027031935.1 Myxococcales bacterium
AACTGTAAGGAACAGTTTAACTTCACCATATGACGCACTGAGTCTAGTTCCGATTGACTCTTGAGTCAATATAAATTTTCACCAATAGGATAGACACAGGGCGTGATAAATCACGCCCCTGCAATGGGACCCTGTGCAGCAAGACGACCAATGGGTAGGGACGCAATTCGTGGCGTCATTGCACCCGAAAAGAATGTGGTCACGCCTTAGTTCTTGGGAGGGGTTTTGAACGATCCAATGGCCCCGTCTTTCAGCAACCTGAAAAAATAGGGCCATCCGAAAACAAGGGGATAGCGCCTGGCATACTCTGGGGGATGCAGGTCTATCCCCTTGGTTCTTTCTATCTTGGCAAGGATGATATCCACCCAGTCTTCCACTGTAAGCAGGAACTTTGGCCATCTCATTATTCCCCTGATTCGACTGGATTTCAAAAACAGCTCAAAGGCTTGCTTTCTTGCCCAGAGCGTAAACTGCGAACCACGTGGCCGCCATTTTCCTTCTCCCGCAGGCTGTACCATCTGCCTGCACACAGGATGCTCCCTGAGCATGCCTGGATATACTGTGGTGTAGAGTTCTCGCTCGGATTCGAACAGACGCGAGACCTTGGACCGGGCCTCTATGCGGGTCTCTCCTGCGTAGGAGATGTTCAAACAGGCCAGGGTGAACTGCATGTCATCGAACTTAGCATCCATTCCCCGCAGAGTCCAGACCGCAACATTACACATTGCATTGAAACAGCACTGGACAAGAGCATCTCTGCTTTGTTCGTCCTTGTGCCAGACAAGAGACACCCTCTTTCCAAAACGTCCGAGGATATAGATGTCAGATGCCCATTGGGAGGTCTCCTGCCGGAACCTGCTCATGGATACCAGGTTGTATTTGCTTCTGCGCCCATCGGGGAGTTTCAGGTGATAGATGTGGGGGGGCAGTGGGTAGGCGGAGGCGTGGTGTCTCCAATCGTCAAACACCCCTGAATACCCCTGTGTGATGACGAAAAAGTCAGGGAAACTGCTGGAAGAAGCCGTCACCTGACTGAGCATGGAGCCGTACATGAACACGCCTAGCAGCTTGTCCCCGTAGCGTTCGGAAATGGCGCGGACAAAGTCGCTGACATCCACCCGCGCTTGGGCGAGGGTTCTTTTTTCCACCAGGTTTTTTATGTCATCCAGCTTGTTCATGGCAGTTTTGTCTAACAGCGCCGAAGCATGCCTGTCAATTGTTGATGACGCATGGGTCTGCCTCCACCGTCTTGTCCAGTGCCACAAGGGTTTTTTGCATGGCAAGATCGAAGGCCTCCTGCGCCTGCTGTAGTTTGAAGGGGCCAAGCCTGGGCAGACCATCGATGATCAGCGTGACAGTATTTTTTCGCACAGGTGGCTTGAGCGCCGGGCTGTTTTTTCTGCGCCATGGGGACCTGGATGACAGGTGGTGGTATAGCAGCGGCCCTTCTGGTGGAACCCCCAGGATCCCGTGTCGGTCTTTTACTCCACCATCGAGAAAAGGCCTCTTGCCTATCCATACAGGTTGGAACAAAAAAGGTACCGCGCAGGATGCGTGTATGGCAGGCGCGAGGGGACCGGCATCCAGGGTGCTCGCCCGATTTCCGAACACGTCATAGGCAGAGAGCACAAGCTTTATGGGGCATTGTTCAAAGCTTGCCGTGGGCAGGAGATTCTCCAGGCGATTTCTAAAAAGACGTCCTCTCAGAAGTCCGAGACCCAGTCCGGGGT
>JALVPF010000355.1:1740-3517 GCA_027031935.1 Myxococcales bacterium
GTCCCAGAAATCTTGCCGTTTCAGGGTGGTCAGCTCCTTTTGAATGACTGTAGCCGGCACTCCACTGGCCCATAGTGCCCCCACCAATGCTCCGGCACTGGAGCCAGAGATGAGTTTGGGCTTCAGACCCTCTTGTTCCAGTGCGCTGATGAAGCCAGCGTGGGCGAAGAATCCAAAAAAACCGGACGATAGGCCCAGCATGAACGGCCTGTCCATAAGCCATTTTTTGAGAGTTGGTGCGCCTGCCATGGAGGTTCAGCGAGCCTTGCCTATGGCTTCGATAGCTTCCGGGTTTTCTATGGAAGATGTATCTCCCAGGTCTGCTCCCAGGTACTTGGCCTTTATGGTTTTCCTGACGATCTTTGCAGAGCGCGTCTTTGGGAAGGCATCTACGAACTTCAGATCCTGGGGCAGGAGAGTCTTTCCGTGGAATTTGACCACCTGCTGTTTCAGTTCCTCCCGAAGCTCTTCACTTTCTTTTGTTCCCGGTTGCAGCACCACGAAACACACGGGGGTCTGACCCTTGATTTCGTGGGGCACACCGATCACCGCAGCCTCGCTCACCGCTGGATGCTCCATCAAGGCTGACTCCAACTCCGCCGGGCCGGTGCGTTTGCCCGCAACTTTTATGGTGTCATCCGAACGTCCATGGAGGAACCAGAACCCGTCTTCGTCCACAGACGCAAAGTCACCGTGGTACCATACATCAGGCCACCTGGAAAAATAGGTCTCCATATACCTCTCCGGGTCCTTGAGAAATCCCCTGGTAAACGAAGGGCAGGGCTTTTTGCACACCAGGTGCCCAACCTTGCCCCTGACCGGCTTGCCGTCATCGTCAAAAACATCGATGTCCATTCCAAGGCCCGGTCCCCTGAGGGTACAGGATTTCAGGGAAGTTATGGGAAGGGGAGACAGCAGGCATCCCACCATCTCTGTGCCCCCCGAGATGTTTATTATGGGGCATCTTTTCGAACCCACGTTTTCGAAAAACCAGGCATAGGATTCCGGATCCCATGTCTCGCCGGTGGAGCCTAAGATTCTAAGGGAAGACAAGTCGTGCTTGGTGGTCCACTCTGTGCCGGATCTCATGAGGAGGCGAATCAGGGTAGGGGAGATACCCAGATGGGTGATCTTCTGTCGCTCTACGATCTCCCATACCTTGTCCGGCTCCGGGTAGTTGGGTGCCCCTTCGAAGATGACGTGTGTGGCGCCGTGATGCTGAACTCCTATGAATTGCCATGGTCCCATCATCCAGCCAATGTCCGTAACCCAGAAGAAACGGTCGCCTGGTTTGACGTCGAAGGCGAACCCCAGTTCCTTGACGATCTGTGCAGTGGCTCCACCGTGGGTATGAACCGTCCCTTTTGGCTTTCCAGTGGTGCCCGAGGAGTAGAGCACCATGACCGTGTCCTCGGCGTCCATGTGTTCGGTCTCGAAGGTGTCGGGTTGGGAGTCGACGATATCGTGCCACCATTTGTCGCGTCCTTCGTTCCAGTCGAGGTCCACATCCCCAAGGTGCTTTGTCACCAACACATTGCGAATGGATTTTACCGAGTCGGCAACCTGGTCGCAGGTGGGTTTGAGGTTTACGATCTTGTTCCTTCGCTTGGAACCGTCTGCAGTGATGAGCAGTTTGGCTTCGGCATCTTCCATCCTGACGGAGAGGGCAGCAGGTCCGAAGCCGGAGAAAACCGGGATAAATGGACAACCAGCCTTGATGCAGCCCCAGAATGCTGGCATGAGTTGGGGGATCATTGGCATGTAGAAGCCCACCATG
>JALVPF010000355.1:3527-4156 GCA_027031935.1 Myxococcales bacterium
CCCAGCATGTCACCCTTCTCGATCCCCATGGCTCTCAGGGCGTTGGCAAACTTGTTCGCTTCCCGATTGAGCTTGTCATAGGTCCATTGTTCCGAAGAGCCGTCTTCGGCTTCCCAGATGAAGGCGATTCGCTCCTTTGTTTCAGGGTCGGCTGCGTGACGATCCAGAGAATTGTGAGCGATGTTCAGTTCACCACCCAGGAACCACTTGGTCCACTCGAAACTCTTTGAACTACCTGTGTCGTAGAGCTTGTCGAATTTTTTAAACCACTCCACATTGCGGTCTTCCAACATGGCGGGCCAAAACCATTCGATGTCTTCGGTGGAACGGCGGATAAGCTCTTCGTATGTGGAGATTCCGTGCTTGTCCATGAAGTGTTTGATGTTGCTGTCGTTCAAGTATTCGCCGGTGGGTTCCCAGATAATGTCCGACATGGGTGTTCCTCCTGTTTCATGAAATTTGGATAATGCTATAGCGCATTAGCTTCTTTAGATCCACCTGGTTTTTTTTCTCATGAACCATAGAACAACAAGAAGTAAAATGGCTGTTCTGTGCTCCTGTGGTTCTACGCCACACTGACATCCACCAGAGGTGCTCTTGTCGACTTCACCCCCGTCCTGTCCATCCGG
>JALVPF010000356.1 GCA_027031935.1 Myxococcales bacterium
GGTCCACAATTTAAGCTGCTGTCGTATGGGATTCACACACCTGGAAGGTTTCCTGACAAGACCCCAACAAGCCTAATAGGAATATCGGGCCCGGGTCCAGACGAAGGAACCAGAGGCTGCGGGATCGCCGAACTTGGTGTAGTTTTTGCCCAGCTGTATCAAATTTCTATTTTGACGTGGCTCATCTTTCGTGTGCTATATTCATAAATAAGACGGGGTTTCGTGTGATTGACATTCAGCCGGCGATGAAACACCATCAAAACCATGGGTTTGTCGGACAGGCTCACAAAGACAGAACAAATGGTATGCAACAGATTTATCCAATAAACCGTTCAGGCTGCTGACCCGACATGATCTGGTTCCTAAAAACAGGAGGGATTATGAAAATCGCAGCTGGAGTGTTACTCATTATCGCAGCAATCATAAATGTCGTTGCCGGATTCCGCTATGCCGTGGAAGGTGCAGGTGGTGAGAGAGCAAGCAGATGGGTTGCAGCAGTAGCAGCCCTGGACAGTGCGACCGCCCCCGACGACAAAAGCAAAAAAGAAGAGATGGAAAAGGCCATGGGTTACCTCAGTGACCGATTAAATCGTAAGTACTTAGGTTTCTTCCTGCTGGCCATGTTCGTGCTGCAGCTGGTGGGCGGCATCAAGTGTTTTGTGAAAAAGGGCGCCATGTTCATACTCATCGTGGGCGTGCTTAGTTTAGTCGCTGAAATCGCTGATATCTATGTGATAAACTTTGGCATATGGAATATCACCGGTCTAACCGCCGGTGTTCTTGCCATCTCTGCCGCCATGGCCATCAAAAAGGGGGCCGGTGGCGCTGCTTTTTCGGTAAGGTGAGGACTCGACACCCGTGGGTCCTGAGAATGAAGTCCAAACGATTGGACGGCAGATTTTAACCTAGGATTTTTAATAAGAATATCGGGCCCGGGTCCAGACGAAGGAACCAGAGGCTGCGGGATCGCCGAACTTGGTGTAGTTTTTGCCCATCTGTATCAAACCACCTACACCCAATTCGAACCCGTTACCAAAATTGAAATCGAACTCGGGAAAGAGTATGGCGCTGAAGCCATCACCAAAGATGTCCATGTACTTTCTCACCCTGGATCCTTCGGCCTCGTCATAGTAGTCACGATAATACGGGCCCATGTCCAGTATGGCGAACAACCTAAACAGTGCCTGGTCGTCTGCAAACCTTATATCCACCCCCAGGACCGCGTAATCACCAATGCGGGGCCTTATGATTTCACTGGCATACCTGGGTCCACAAGCTGCCGTGCCCTCGAAGATGGCACACTGCTCGAACGCAGACTCGTCATCCACCACCACTCCACCTTGTCTGACAGCCCATCCCTCGTGGAAAAAGTCCCCGGCGCCGAACTCATCAGCAAGCCCATGTACCCACATGAGGTTCGCCATGACATGGGCACCAAAGGAATAATCAAAGCCCAGGGTCCATTTTGCAAAAGGGGTGTCCTCCACGACGATGGGCTTGGGTCCACCCGGCTGACCGTCGTTGTCGTAGTCATACTCGCCTGCAGGTTGTACGATCATGCCCATGTTGATCTCGTCCTGGGTGAGCTTTGCGCGAAGCTCCTGGGGAAAATATACCCCTACTTCCAAGCGGTAGCCGATCCCGCCAAGGGACTGGCTGATCCAGTCCAGGGGAATCTCTCCTGCCATGTTCCAACCCACCACCTGCATCTCGGGATAGGCCACCTGGGCCGTGGTCTCCAGCAAGCCATTTACACAATCTGCAGGATCATCCCTGGAACACAAGGCCTGGTCCGACAAGACCGTGTGGTTGCCAATAGCCTGAGGAATATCATGTCTTCCCCTGTAATAGCTGATGGCAATATCCTGGTCCAAAAGCGTATAAGCCAACCTGAACGCAAACTGCATGTTGCCGAAGCTCAAATCCGGCAACTGAGGTTCCACCGCGCTGGTGACAGTGGGATACCTGGTGGGCAGTAAGTCCTTGGGCCGTTCGGCAAATGCCTTTTCATAGTGCATCCTGTATCGCAAGCTAGAAGACACAAAGGGCATTCGATCGTTCATCAACAGTCCCAAGGAAGAGGACCTGGGTAGCAAGGCCGGTTTGAACACAGGCACGAGCACGCCGGAGAGCACAAAAGAAGACCAGGGATTGTAGTCCAGGCGAACCATCATGTTGGCCCTCTGCTCTCCGAACATTAGCACATCTTCCAAGTCGTTGGCGTTCAGATTATTGGTGGGATTGAACTGATCAGCCTTGCCCCACTGAACCAGTTGTTGTCCGATCCTCAGGTCCATTCCGTCCAGGAAGATATCCGTGGCCTCTACATACAGGGCGTTTGCCTGTATGTAGTAGGGAGAGGTCCTGTCGTTCAACGACAAGTCCCCGATCCCATCGATGTTGCCAGGATAACCCAACCATACGAAGTCCACATCCACCACACCGGTAAAACGGCCATAAAGCGCGTCCAGCTTCAACTTGAAGATGTTTTCGTTGCGTCGAACTCCGGTGCTTATGTCATCACGTGAATAGAAGGTATCGTCTTTGGTATCATAAAAAATTCCAGCGGACTTGGGTTGCACCTGGAACCTCAGGTCTGTCTGAATCCTGCCTCCCCACTTCAGCTCCAGCTTATCCAGTTCCCCGATCTCATCATCAACAGACTCAGAAGGCATCTCCTCCAAGCCATCAGGCATGACGAAAGGTTCATCCAAGTCAACCGGCGGTTTTGCTTTTGGGGTGTCCTTGGCTTGCTCTGCGCCAAAAGCGGGGAAAGCCACAAGACAAATAGCAAAAGTCAAAGCGGTCCTCGTAAATATCATTCCGTCCCCCATGCTCATCTTCTGCGTTGCAAGGAGCGGACCGAAAAAAGCCTGTCATCCACACCCGTATTGTATTTCCAGGCTCTCTGTATCATGAAGCTCTCGATATCTCCCCTGGAATGATCCACCATGCTCATCTTGCGAGGATTGCATAGATTGTCTTTACAGCGCCATCCCTCGCGTTTTTCGGTCAGCAGCTTTGCCCCCTTGTCGTTGTAATACTCTATCAGAATCGGTTGAAAGATGTCCTTGCGGATCTTTACTATCAACCTTGGATAAGAGAAGACCTTTCCTTTTTTCAGGGTCAACTCCACGCGCCAGGTCTTGTCATCCTGGTCCAGGAGCTTGGCGGAAAACACCTCGCCGAACTTGGTCAGGGCCATGACCTCCTGTGTATATGCAGAACCCATGAAACCCTGGGCACGAACGTGGGATGCGATACGACGCACCTTCTTGAAGGCCGGCAGGTACACGTACATCTTGTCCACGTCGAGAACCAGAAACTTCATGCCTTTTACATCGCCTGGAGCAAGAAACTCTATATATCTCTTCTTCTCACCTTTTATGGTCACGGCAAACTTCAACACGCGGGCCTTCTTGCCTTTCTCCTTGGTGATCAGATCGTACTCGAAGTACTGGTCCTTGGCTCTGGTCATGGCTTCATCTGTCTTGGCGATGATCTCCTCTATGGTCAAATCCTTGGCATGGGCTGTCGGGGAAAGATGAAACATGACAAGCCCTGGAATCATGACAAGGATCGCCTGCAGGCCTGTCTTCACAAATGCTGTTTTTACGAACATGATCCATTCCTTTTGTTTTGCTTAGGTAAACTAAGCAATTAATAAAAAATTCACCCCTTGGCAGGTGCGGGCTTTTGCAAAACGTCCTCTACGGCTTTCGATGGATCGTCTTCCTCCATGCCCTCGGGCATAGGACGATACTGTGTCTTTCTGGCAAGAACAGGAATTGCGATAAAAGTTGCAAGTGCTGCAACGATCATGGCCGCGGAGGTAAGTCCCCCAACATTTTGTAGCGGCCTGGCCTCTCCCAGGGTGAGCACAAAAAATCCAAGAAAGATCATTATTGCATTGGTCCATATGGCCGGTCCTGTCCTGTCGGCTGCGTTGGCTATTGACGAGAGGATGCCATTGTCAGCTGCTGGCCGCCAGGCTGCAAGAAGGTGTACGCCATAGTCCACACCTACGCCGAGTATTATGGATGCGAGCATGGAAGTTCCAATATCCAGATGAACCCGCAGCAGACCCATTCCTCCGTAAATGACTACCAGGGTAAACAGGGTTGGTACGGCAGCCAACA
>JALVPF010000357.1:0-7894 GCA_027031935.1 Myxococcales bacterium
AAGAGAACACGCTCGAACCAAACTGCTCTTCAGAGACATCTACATGGAACTGTGGAAGGTCCTGCAAGACCCCTGAATTCATTTCCCTGACTGCATCCACGAGGCGCTGTTGCGCCAGGTCTTGTCGTGCTCTGGGCCGGAAAACCAGGACAGGACAGAATCCATGAACAAGGACAGCTTGGGAAATGGTGCGGGTTTCCACTTGTATATGGAGATGGACTTGACCTGGGCCTCTGACGGCAAGGCAGAATCATCGATCAATCCCGAAAGTTCCTCGCTGCAGGTGGGCCAGGCGTTTACATGAAAGCGCATGGGAAGATGGGGGATGGGAGTTGGCCTGTCTTCCGAACGTTCATGAATTAGCCTTCCATCTACGAACCATCTGATTCCCTTGGGATCCCACTCCACCGCATAGCGATGAAAATCTGCGGAAGCATCGAAGCCAAGTTCTATCTGAACCGGTGTGCCTCGATATCCATAATTGTACTTGTCGCCGGGAACTCCGGGATTGTAGAAGACATTGAGCAAAATCTTGGTTGTATCCTTACCCACAAACTCCGTGTCTATCTCCTGCCAGGGATCAAATCGATAAAGGAAAAACGCTGTGAGCACCCCGGAGGCCTTTGCGGGTTTCATGACAGCCTCAAATCGTCCATAGAGAAAGCTCGCGCCAGGCACCTTCTTGGTGGCGATGGAACCTGAAGAATATTGTTTGCCTCCCCGTGGTTTTTTCTCCACTACGAAGCTCATGCCTCCACTGGCCATCAAGATGGCGTTTTGCGGGTCGAACACCGCCTGGTTGCAATAAAACGTGTCATCCAGTACATCCCAAAAGCTATTATCCAGCACCTTGAAATCATCAGCCCTGAGCAGTTCGTACGAACCCGTCCTCGTGCCCCAATGGACATCAGGGGAGGAGTCGCAAAAGTCATCGAGTTTCTCCGGCTCCACTATCCACGGATGACCATCGTGCTTCATGATCCTGCATGGCATTTTAGCGACAGCGATTCTGGTTGTGGGAGTGTACAGGGCGCCCCCCGTAAACAGACCGGCCAAAAGCACCCATGGCACCACCAGGGCAGGCTTGACCATGGCGCTGCCAAGCCCCTTTGCAAGGGTGGGCAAAGAATCCAGCATGGCCGATATTCGCCAGCTAGCCCTGATATCGCGAGGTGAGGTGAAAATTTCAGCGCCCTCTTCCGGTACTCCAAGGTCCTGCTCCTGAGCCCTTGCCACCGTGTGCCAATGCTGACGCCCAAAGACCAGGTCCACTATGCCTATGAGTACCCCTGCCACATCCAGGTAAAAGGCCACGGGAAAGGTGATTACCACCAGGAGCAAGGTGGACAGGCTCAACTGCCTGAATCCCGCAAGCCCCACCAGCAATGCGAACAATGGTGCACCGAATCCCACAAGCCCCAAAACCTGTATGGCATAGGGTATGGGTAGTGCTGCCCGGCTGACGTCCCCCAAAAGCCAGGCAACAACCAGGTTCATGGCGATGACCACCGCTGGAAAAATCCACGCGAAAACCACTGCCATCTCGGACAACCAGACACTGAAGGCCTTGGTTCGCTGGGTTCTTACGATAAGCCACGCCAGGATCAATCCAGCCAACACGGCAGCGGTGCGGGGGCTCGATGACATACCCTGGAAAAAGAAGACACCTATGCCCAGGTGCAGCACAAACACCAGAAGCGCCATCATGTAGTGCAGCCCATGGTAGACGAACTGTATCCGATCTCTTGCAGATACATTCCCGGAGACAAGCAAGCTCATGTGCCTGAAAAATGCATCAGTGTGGCCGTTCGCCCACCTTCTTCTACGAGCAAGAAAACTGTACAGGTTTGGAGATACTTCTTCGTTGGAACCGAAATAGGGATTGTTGATGAGTTTTATCCCCTTGGCAAAAATCCTGTAAGAGAAATCCACATCCTCTGTGATACACTTCCTCAGGGGATTTGATTTGAGAAGATCCGTGTCCATGACTACGGTGGTGCCGGTAAAAAACACGGTGAGCTTCAACCTGCTAAAAGCCGTATTGAACAATTCGCAGCCGATGTGCTGGTGAAGTGAATCCCAGAGCTTGAAAAAACCAAAGGCGGTCAATGGACCGCGCTTGCCCTGTATGATACGGGCCTCTTTTTCCCGCATCAGGCAGATACTGGATCTTATCCAGCTCTCATGTGCCTGGTGATCGGAATCCAAAATCGCCAGGTAGCGGGTTTCCAGCCTCTTTGCTGCCCAGTTGAGCTTCTCGCTTTTTTCATCCACGCCGGTATAGGCGACGAAAATCTTGCCCCGCTCATCCTCTTTCAGCTGAATTATCTCCGGAGCATCCACGTTCAGATCGCAACCTGCAAAGGCTGACTCCAACTCCGGTACAGACGAATCGGAGCTATCCTTGACGAGCAGGTAGATGTCAGTCCGACCTCGATGATCCTGCTTGCGTGCAGAATCCATGGCATTGAGGGCGACGCGGCCTTCGTTGCGTGCCGGAATTAGTATGGCAATGGAATCTTCCGGGAATTCATCGAACTCCCTGGGCCTTGGGAGCGAAATGCAAAACACGAAGGTACACAGGTAGTATCCCAGTGCGTACACAGCAAGGATTAGCGTAAGAACAGCACAGATCCATAGCATGAGCGTCATGACTTGGCGTTTTTTAGCTCAGGATTCCAGGAGTGTCCACAGAATTAAGTAATGAATCATTTCCCCCCAAGTATAATCTCATCAGGCAAGGTCCGATTAACTCTCTCGTTTCCGACCTATAAGAAGCCATCCCAATAGAAGTACCCAAATCCCCGAAGGATTCACAGGGCCGGAAGAAGAGCATCCACCATGCATCTCCATGTCGCCGTCTTCAAGCTTATCCTGTTTTGCAAGAGAGAGTTCCAAGGAGCACTCATTTCCCTTTCCCTCCAGGGCCACGCACATGGTGCTCGAGGTCTCATGACCTGGAGCGCTGGCAACAACAAGCCGTGCACCAGACGGAACCTGAATCTCCCAGTAACCGTTTTCGTCAGAGTACACGTGCTGACCATCGTCGGAGAGGATCTTTGCCCTGGAAATCATGGGCCCGGACGACTCATCCAAGTCGCCATCAGATGATTCACGAACAAGCCCAAAAAGCTTTCCCTTGTGGGGATCCAATGCATTGCATTGTCCTGCATCATTACAGAGTTCGTCCCTGGAACAGACACCGCAGGATTGTCCACATACCGGGTCAGGGCCACAGGACAGTCCAGAACAGTCGGGCTGACATGCATCCTCCACACATGCGCCGGATGATGAGCACACCAGCCCCGCAGGGCAGCTCCCGCAAGATTCTCCACACAGGGGATCAGGGCCACATTCCAGGTTGGTACAGTCCTTTTGGCAGGCTTCGTCCACGCACTCGTTTTCAACACAATCCTGCCCGGCACCACACTCTCCACAGGACTGACCACACACCGGATCAGGCCCACAGCTCAAGCCAGTACAGTCAGGCTGACACTCACACTGCCCTGCTTCGTTACATTTTTCACTATCTGAGCAGTTACCACAGGACCCTCCACATCCATCCGGTCCGCAGGATCGTCCGGAACAATCAGGGACACAAACCTCTGTCAGTCCTATGGAACACCAGGTGGTCTGTCCCGCCTGCACGGCACAGGACCGGGCATTTTCTTCGTATCCTGCTGCGGAGGCCCTGACATCATAGTCACCAGCCTCCAGGTCAAAAGACCAGATGGCATCATCATCCCGAGCCGTGGTGCTTGCGCTGTTGGCTGTTACGGTTGCCCCTGGGATTCTCTCTGACTTGTCTCCGTCACCCTTGTCCACGTATACGGCACCTATCAAGGTGCCGGTAGAGGGAGTCTCGGACAGCTCGTCACGGCGGATTGCGATGTAAGTGGAATCCAGGGTTCTGAGATTATGAACTATGCCATACGAGCACCCCCTCGCCTCCCATGTCCACATCTGGCCCCAAGGATCACCGTGGTCATAAAGCACGATGTGGCCCCCTGTATTGGAACTGTTTCTATGCACCATGGCATCGGCCATCTGTGCATCTTCCCTGGAGATCTTGCTCCAGTGGGTGGTCTCCCAGCGAAAATTTGACGTGGAATATGGATGGCTGTTTTGCTCCAGTGCAACAGGCCCTGGCACCTGCCAGACCTTTGCCACGAAGCCGGAACAATCCGCTCCATAGCTGCCCGAATGCGTGCAGTTGGGACACGACCCTGAACAGGAACCATGAGATGCGCCGTCTGTTCTCCATGCACCGTGGCCCCAATAATAGGAATAGCCTACACCGTACTCGGCAAACTCTACGATATCTTCCCGGGACATGGGCTGGACCGCAGCGTTGGACAATGGTGCTGCCAACACAAACGAAAAGAAAACAATTATCAGGTACATTGTGCATTTCATAGCACTATCCTCACCAGTTGTGCACCACCTGGTCCGAAGCGCAGCCAATACAAAATTCCATCAGCACCCACGCGAATGGACCTGAATTGTTCAAGCCCCCCTTCAAGAATCGGCAACTCCAAGCGTCCCAGCTCGCGGCCCTGTGCATCGATAGCAACTATCACATCCCACCCTTGTGCCGGACCAGAACCGGATGGCTGCTCCATTAGCACTGCACCAACGAACACCCGACCAACTCCATCTGACTCAAGGGCCGTCAGGTAGGCCAGTGGTTTTTCAAACCTCACCCTGGCAAAGCTGGTCGGGACCTGGTCCGGAGAGTCAGAAGGGCGACTAAGGATGAGGGCCGATTCGCCGGAGTCCTTGACTGCAGACAGCAACAGACTGCCGTCGGCAGAGAAACGGCCAGGCAGTATGGGCCTGTCGGCATCAGCTTTGCCATCACTGTCTGCAACCCGCACAAGCTTGCTGTGCTCCACCTCGACCCAGGTGCCGTCTTCACGCTGGAACATGCCGGTGACTCCACCACCCTCTTCCACTCCCATGCCTTCCAAGGGCACGCTGGTGAGCAATTTGCCATCCGGCCCATAAGTCTCTATGTCTTTTCGGGCAAGACGATCCATCACCACCACGTCCCCGTCTTTCGTGGTACTCACATCCTGGTAGGTGTCGCCCGGCAGATTAACCACCGCAGGTTTCTGATCCTCATCGAAAATCTGCACACGATTGTTTACCTGGTCCAACAATATGATTCTCCCGGAATCGTCTACGAAAAAACTCATGGGGCCTTCCGGGGCGCTCTCATCAGCCGTTTTTCGTCCCACCTGACCTGGGGCATCTCCCCAGGGCAGATCCATAACCTTCTCCAACTTCAAGGAATCAGAAGAATCCTTGTCTGCTGTCTCCATCTGCCCTGCGGCAGCAAGCTTCTTCCGAGAGCTTACCTTGACCGACGATACAGCAGAGCCCTGGACCGTAGACTCAAGCGCTGAATCAACACTTTCTTTCATTTCATGCGGCCTGTCTTGTTCCGAAGGAAAAAGTACCAAATAAACAAACCAGCCCAAGACGGCCAGGCATGACAAGATTGCTATCGATATGCTTGTTCTGCTTTTCACTCAAGCTCCTAACTTGCCAGTTTACCTGCTCAGGACTGCAACCATCATGCCACAGGTCATGGAATGCCCTCATTGGTTTAATGTATAAATCCAAGCTGTTAAAGTAAGCCTCAATGAAGACTCAAGCGCGACATGCGCCTGTTTGTCACAGAAAAACTTCGCCATAATTCAAATGGCTCCCTGTTTTTGCCACAATTATCAAGGCTTAGCAAAAAAACCGAAAAACCCCAAGCCTGGTAACTTCATATACCAGTCTCGATGCACCACAAGGCCAAGGACCATTACAATCCCTTGATTTCAAATTGCAAAAAACGCTTTTTGAAGCTAAATTGAAGTATTGGAGCATCTTGCTTCCAGAACTGCTGAGGAGGTAAAAAATGAAAAGACATCTCTTATTTTTTCCTGGCGTCATGCTGATAATGGCAGCCTGCAGCTCTGGAACGACAAGCTCATCAGGATGTCAAAACGCTACGGAGTGCACGGGAGATTTGGACACAGGTTGCCAGTGGGCATGTGTGGATGGAGCATGCAAGCAGCTATGCACCGGGGATTGTCAAAGCGCTGATGACTGCAAGAACCGGCAGTGGCCCTTCGATTGCGAGGGGCACTGGGAATGTGGGCAAGGCACATGCAATGCCGTCTGTGACGATACGGAATGCAGCGTTGCACAGGATTGTGTCGGTGAAATACAGTGTCCTGATGCCGGACACTGGATCTGCGAGAATGGTCTGTGCAAGCAGGTCTGCGATGGACTGCCCCAATGTGAATCAGCCAAGGACTGCGCTCGATTTCAGTGGGAGGAATCCTGCGTGGGCCACTGGGAGTGTGAAGAGTCGAACTGTCAGCCCGTATGCGATGAAGATGGCTGTGGCAACGGCTTTTGCGAAGAGGAGAACGGAGAGACAGAGGACAGTTGCCCGGACTGCGATTATTCATGCGCAGAGATGGCAGACTGCGATCACCTGGGCTTTCCCCTGAACTGTGTCGGTCACTGGGAATGCAACAACTTCACTTGCACCCCTGTCTGTGATGGAGCTGATTGCTCTTCGGATCTGGACTGTACAGGAAACGACTGGGAGCTGAAATGTAATGGCAACTGGGACTGCGTCTATGGTTATTGCCAAGGCGTGTGTGATGCCGAGCTGTGTGGTGACGGTTTTTGTGACAGAGAGGAAGGTGAAAGTCCTGCTTCATGTCCTGATGATTGCACTGACATGGACTGTATTGGCGAAGGGCTGCGAGACGGCCCCCTCTATGATTGCTGTGAAGGACTGGATAGCTTGTCAGACTGCTTTCCCCTGGAAATCTGCCAACCTGGCAGCGACTACTGCGTAGACTGTGGCAACGAGTCCTGCGATCCACATGAAAATCAATACAACTGCTCAGAAGACTGCCCCAATGGCTGTGAGGAAGGTGAAAAAGTCTCTTATTACTGTGACAACGACAGAGTGATACCATGGTGCGAGTGCATACCGGACCAGTGTCCTCCCATCTGCCTGGATGGCGGAGCAGGCTTGCCCAGCGGATGGGTAAACTCATGCACCTACGTTCCATACGCACAGGCCAACTGCGATAAGTGTCACAAAGAATGCATGGAGATAGGAACAGACGAGGAAGGCTGGTATTCCGTGTGTGAGTCTTCTCAGGGAGGCCCCGTAAGCACCGAACTCATCATAGAGTCTGCCTGTGCACCCAGATGGGATTGTATTGCCAACCCTGAACGTTTATGCAATTGAGACGGGAAACTTGGGGGATATGCAGGAGGGAGATTTACTTCCCTGATTCATCTGTTGGCAGTATTTTTTCTGCGATGAATGAGAGCCATGAGAGCGAGGAACGGAAGCAACACGATACCACTTCTGCCACCGGCCGACGAACAACCAACCGCCAGGGGATCTTCTTCTTCTTCGTGCCAGGGCCCTAGCTCTGCGTCATCATTCATGGGAACCTGGTAGATGCAGCAGAACACGCTCTGGTTCGACAATACTTCACAATCTCCAGCGCCTTCCATGAAATCATCAGCCGTTGCGCCCAAAAGATGCTTGCCTGGCACTACCCAGAACTCAAAGTGCCCTGAATCATCAGCATCTGTCTGCTCACCCGTCTCAGCATACACATTGGCGCCAGGAACTCCAGGGCCTGTGCAGTTTTCGAAGTCAGCGCCATCTACCGCTGCCAGCACATATCCCGTGACATGTCCATCCGGTGCGTCAAAATCAAAATCGCCATGTTCATCATTTACATCGCCACCACCGGAATTATCTCCGGAATTATCTCCGGAATTATCTCCGGAATTATCTCCGGAATTATCTCCGGAATTATCTCCGGAATTATCTCCAGAATTATCTCCGGAATTATCT
>JALVPF010000357.1:7904-11489 GCA_027031935.1 Myxococcales bacterium
TGTCCTGTATCCGGTCACAGAGCCTGATGCCAAAGCAGTCAGGGCATGAGAACCTGCATCCACGAATACGGAAAAATATGCATCGCTGGCACCCAGAGGTACAGAACCCACACCGGAGATTGTCAAAGAAGCCTGGGGAAGACGCATACTGATGTCGGATGTCCCCACTCCCTGGTCCACGAAGACCACACCCTTGAGTTCGCCCTTGTTACTGTTGTCATTGTTTGACTCGCCGGAAATCTCATCTCGTCGAATGGCGATAAAAGCGGGGCTGATGGAACGCAAATTATGAACCACACCATAGGAACAGCCCCTGGCCTCATAGGTCCAGGCCTGGCCCCAGGGATCACCATGATCGTAGAGCACTATATGTCCACCGGTGTTGCTGGAATTCCTGTATACCATGGCGTCGGCGATCTGCGCATCCGAACGTGAGATCTCGTTCCAATGAGTGCTTTCATACCTGAAGTTGTAGGTTGAGTAAGGATGAGAGTTCTGGCTGAGAGCCGTTGGTCCAGGAACCTGCCATACCTTTGCAACAAAACCTGAGCAATCAGCACCATAACTTCCCGAGTGTGTGCAGTTTGGACATGAACCAGAACAGGAACCATGTGATGAGCCGTCTTCTCTCCAGGCTCCGTGGCCCCAGTAATAGGAGTAACCGACGCCATACTCAGCGAGCTGAATAATATCCTGCCTGGACATGGACTCCACAGATGCACTGCTAAGGGGAGCCGCCAAAAACGCTGTAAAAAGAGCAAGGACAAAATATCTAGTTATGTTCATGGCATCTTCCTCCTGTGGTCTCATAAACCAGTTGTTCTAAACATATCGCAAGCATCATGCCAAAATGCACACTGTCTCATTTGTAATTTTTTCCTTATATTTTCAGTGCATTTGACGTTCAGGCCCGACACAAATGAGCAGTAACTGCGACACATTGACACATAAAAAAGCAGTTAATTTGGTCAATGTTTTATGTTTTTATTTGTATTTCAAGTAGTTAGCCATTTTTGGAAAAATCTCGCACCCTGGTAACAACAGATACCATCAGTCTGGCTGCTCTCAAATCTCTCCCCAAATCTGTTGCCAGCCTGACATCACCCATGATAAACACAGTATTCCATGGCAGCGAGAATCCTGATAGCAGACGACGAGCTCAATATTCGCAAAGTGCTAGCTGCCACCTTGCGCAAGGAAGGTCACGAGGTGATCACTGCCAAGGATGGCCAGGAAGCAATGGATCTGCTTGAATCCGGAAAAATCCAGGTGGTGGTTACCGACCTGAAAATGCCCAGGGTAGATGGCTTGGAGTTGCTGCATCATATACAGTGTCACTACCCCCAGACCCCTGTCATAATGATCACCGCCCATGGATCCATAAATAATGCGGTCGAAGCCTTGAAAAACGGGGCACTGGATTACATTACAAAACCCTTTGACAAGGAAGACCTAATACGAACCATCAACAAAGCGGTCAGGACAGAATCTCTCGCTAGCAAGGAATTTAACGCAGAACCTGGAGCAAACAGGTACAAGATGATCGGCCAGACCCAGGCCATGCATCACATATACGAAGTAATCGAGAAGGTGGCGGACACGCCCTCCTCTGTCTTAATCACGGGAGAGAGCGGAACCGGAAAGGAACTTATTGCCGCAGCACTTCATCATAACTCTTCCCGGAGGGATGGACCCTTTATAAAAATCAACTGTGCAGCCATACCAAGGGAGCTCATGGAGAGTGAGCTGTTTGGTCATGAAAAGGGAGCCTTCACCGGAGCAATCGACACCAAGCCGGGTAGATTCGAATTGGCCAACGGAGGGACTTTGTTTCTCGACGAGATAGCCGAGATTCCGGTGGAGATGCAGGTCAAGCTGCTGCGCGCGATTCAGGAAAACGAGTTTGAACGGGTTGGAGGGCTTGCGACCATCTCCGTGGATGTCAGGCTAGTCACCGCAACAAACAGGGATCTTCAGGCAGAGGCGGAATCGGGTCGATTCCGTGAAGATCTCTACTACCGCTTGAACGTCGTACCCATTGCATTGCCACCCTTGAGAGATCGCAAGGACGACATTCCATTGCTCGTAGACCATTTCATCGACAAGTACAACTCTCGACTGGGCAGATCCATTCAGGGCATACATCCGGAGGCGATGGAGACCCTGAAAGGATACAACTGGCCAGGCAATATCAGAGAGTTGGAAAACGTGGTGGAGCGATCCATACTCTTTACGGATGGCGAGCAAATAGTTCCTGCATCTCTTCCGGAAGAAATCTTTGGCAAGCGCCTGGAAGATCGGCCCCTGGAAACAGCCACCGATTCTTCCATGAAAGCCATAGTAAAGAAAAAGACAGCAGAACTGGAACGGGATCTGATTATTGCAGCCCTGGCAGAAACAGCAGGAAACGTCACACAAGCAGCAAAGCGTTTGAAAATCAGCCGAAAAAGTTTGCAAAACAAGATGAAAGAGTTTGGCCTCAGGGAAACCCCCAATCTCCCACCCTCATGAATCAGATTTCCCAGATCGCGTGTGAGGTCACGAAGATGCAAAGAATCGTCCGCAGTCGTGGATTCACCACGTCGAGGCCTCACCTTACCGAAAAAGATTCTGCAGCACAGCCACAGAGATCGCAAGCGAGGTGGGAAATCAGGAGAAACGGAATAAACTTGACAGTTTTCCCAGCTGGCTGATATTGTTCCGAAAATTCAAACTGTTGGCCCAGGATATGAGGAGGTATCTCATGCGCACCTGGCATATAATGATCACAGCTCTCATAATGTTGCTACCAGTTGCAGCAAGACCAGCTGAGATCACAGACGTCATTGATGCAGCCGATGGAGAAGATCCGTTCGATATCAACATAGACATCCATTTTTCCTCTGTTCTGAACAGGTCCAAAATCACTCACGAGTGGCAGACCGCCTGGACCCAGGCCAGTGAAAAAAACAGGCCCGACTATAACGAGTTACGATTCAACGAACAGATCTACCGCATGGACTACATGGTGGAAATCGGGCTGTATCACGATCTCGAACTCTATGTGAACCTTCCCTGGGTCATACAGGACAAGAAAACAATCTCCTTTGTCGATGGGGTCGCTGCTGATGGTTCCGGCTCTTCCCTGTCCACCATGTTCCGAACCAACCCTGGTGCAGATTTTCAGAACGCGGTAGCGGTGGACCCCACCAACAGTCCATCCACGGAGCGAAGCGGCATCGGCGACATGCAGATAGGAATCAAGTGGGCTCCATTCAACGATGAGCGAGACGACACCAAGAGCGTCTGGGTGGTGGGATTCGACTGGACCATTCCTTCTGGCAAACTGGCAAAACCCGATCAGGTTGCAGGCGGGGGCACAGGTGGAGTGGGAATGGGACAGTTCATCCTGACCCCATACATGCTCTTCTCTCACCGATACAGCGTGCTGGATCCCTACATCGGTATAAACGGCTCCCTGCCCATTCAGGGTTCTCAGGCAAAAGCGGCCGGACTGAAGATGCCATACTATGGTGGTTTCCTAACCGGCCTGGAGATCGTGCCTTGGGAGAGCCCCCAAAAGTTCCAAAAATTTTCCATCGATGT
>JALVPF010000357.1:11499-12126 GCA_027031935.1 Myxococcales bacterium
ATGTGCGCCTGTGGACCACCTTTTTTGGTGAGGTGGAGAGCAAGGGGCACGCAGAGGCACAGGGGACGGTCAACGAGTTGAGTGACTTCCTTGTCTCCCCTTCCACTGCAAATGGAGATCGCCAACTGCAAGCCACAGGTCAGTACACACAATTCGGCCTCATGCTGGGATTTGCATTTCGAGCGGCAGAGTTCGTCAAGCTTCGGCTGGGAGTCAGCTTGGCTCACAACACTGAGCACTTTCTTACGGGAGCAGACTTCTGTGATGACAAGGACGGAGACGGCACCTGCAACTCGGGTTCCGATTTGCAAAACACCTACAGAGCCCCGGTATATGACGACCCAGGGCAAAGGGTGAGAGTGGAAGAGACCACCCTGTTTACCTACTGGGTTACAGCCATGGGTACTTTCTAGAAGCAGCTATTCTACGAAAATAGGATTGGAATAGACAAACACCCTGTCCTGGTCTGAAAACAATAGACCGGTAGTTTCAATCCCCACTTCGACCCTGTATACACCGGAGTTTGTTACCTTGTATGCCAAGCTATATCCTTTCTCTCTGTGAATCTCCCGCCCATCACGATAAAGAACAAAGAAAACCCCTGGTACTTTATGGTTGAGTGTGGCC